>CAVEVC010000024.1:0-13716 GCA_963618935.1 Clostridiales bacterium CCNA10
CGTGAGGACACGCGCCCTCCCGCACGATCAATCCATTTTGTTGCCGCTTCTATAAAGGGTCATTCCCCGAATGGTCGCATCCGCTCTTTCTCCGTGTCTCCGTGTCTCCGCGTGAGACAGTTTCCCGTCACGCCCCCTCTCTCGTTCAAGAACGCGGCGCGAGTCTTCTCGTGCCTCGACGAGAGGCTTGGGCGGACGCGACAAGCGCGTCCCTCCCGCAGGGCGGCGGGCGCGGGGCGCGGACGCGACAAGCGCGTCCCTCCCGCAGGGCGGCGGGCGCGGGGCGCGGACGCGACAAGCGCGTCCCTCCCGCAGGGCGGCGGGCGCGGGGCGCGGACGCGACAAGCGCGTCCCTCCCGCAGGGCGGCGGGCGCGGGGCGCGGACGCGACAAGCGCGTCCCTCCCGCAGGGCGGCGGGCGCGGGGCGCGGACGCGACAAGCGCGTCCCTCCCGAGAGAGAGGGGGCGTGTCCCGACGCGCGCACGAAGGCCTTGCAATTATTCCGCACGTTAATGCGCACCTAATACGTCCGTGCTACACTTGCCGCGTCAACCGGGAAGAAGGCACGCATGAACAAGCTCGCGCACATCCTCATCGTCGAAGACGACCAGACCATCCGCACCATCCTCCAGATGATGCTGCGGAACGCCGGCTTCACGCATGTCAAGTCCGCCGCGCGCGGCGACGAGGGACTGGAGGCCATCCGCCGCGACCGCCCGCAGCTCGTGCTGCTGGACCTCATGCTGCCGGGGCTTGACGGCCTCTCGCTCTGCAGCCGCGTGCGCGCGGACCCCGGGCTTGCGGACGTGCGCATCGTCATCCTCACCGCGAAGGGGGAGGACGGCGACGTCGTGCGCGGCCTCGAGCTCGGCGCCGACGACTACGTCACGAAGCCCTTCTCGCGCGAGGTCCTGCTCGCGCGCATCCACGCCGTCCTCCGCCGGAACGACCCGATGGCCGCCGGCCGGGCGATGGACGGCCTTGTGGTCGACGAGCGCGGCAGCGCGGCCGTCCTCGACGGCGCCGTCCTCTCGCTCACGCGCGGCGAGTTCCGCCTGCTCGCGCTGCTCACCTCCCGCCCGGGGCGCGTCTACACGCGCAGCCAGATCATCGCCTCGATCCAGGACGAGGAGAAGTCCGTCACCGAGCGCACCGTCGACGTCCAGCTCGTGGGCCTGCGCAAGAAGCTCGGCGCGTGGGCCTCGCACATCGAAACCATCCGGGGCGTGGGGTATCGGGTGAAGCCATGAAGTCCCCCCTCCTCGGCTATCTCCCCTGCGCGCTCGCCGCCGTCGGGTTCATCTCCTTCGGCGTCGTCCTGAAGCTGGAGCGGGACGCCTCCTGCCGCATGGCGGAGGCGTGGGCGGAGCGCGACCTCTCCGCCCGCACCGAGCTGGCCGCCGCCTCCATCGGCGACGCCCTCGCGACGGGGGACTTCGACCGCCTGCGCGCGTTCGCCGACATGCCCCGCCCGAACGACCTGCGCCTCACGGTGCTCTCCGCCCCGGGCGGGATGGTCTACGACTCCGAGCCGGCCGCCGCCGGCAACCACGCCGCCTGCCCCGAGGTCCGCGCCGCCCTCGAGACCGGCACGGGCAGCGCCGTCCGCGTCTCGCGCCTCACCGGCCGGAAGATGCTCTACTGCGCGCGGAAGGCCGGGGACGACGTCATCGTGCGCCTCGCCCTGCCCTACGAGGCCGTCGTCGACCCGCTCCGGCGCAACCGCCTCGCGATGGTCCTCTCCGCCCTCGTCGGCGCCTCGGGCCTCCTCCTCGTCCTGCTCTTCTCCGTCCGCCTCGTCGCCCGCAACCGAGCGCTCGCCCGCGAGCGGGACGCCAAGGCGCGGCTGCTCGCCGAGCTGCAGCGCGTGGCCGACTTCCGGCGCGACTTCATCGCGAACGTCTCCCACGAGATCAAGACGCCGCTCACCGGCATCCTCGGCGCCGTCGACCTCCTGGGCGGCGCCGACGCGGACGCCCTGCCGGAGGCGGACCGCCGCAGCCTGCTCGCGATGCTCCGCCGGGAGGCGACGCGCCTCGACGCCCTCGCGCGCGACATCCTCTCCCTCGCGCGCCTCGAGCGCGGCGAGGAGGGCCAGAGGCGGGACTTCGCGCCGGCGGACCTTGCGGACGTGCTCGCCTCCGCCGCCGACCGCGTCCGCCCCCGCGCCGAGGCCGCCGGCATGCGCCTCGTCGCCGAGCCCGCCGCCCCCCTCGTCCTCCCCTGCGACGCCCGCCTCGTCGAACAGGCCCTCGTCAACCTCGCCCAGAACGCTGTCCTCCACTCCGGCTCGCCGGACCTCGTCCTCTCCCTCGCCCCCACGGCGACCGGCGCCGTCTTCACGGTCCTCGACCACGGCGTCGGCCTCCACGAGGCGGACCGCGCGCGCATCTTCGAGCGCTTCTACCGCGTGGACAAGGCCCGCAGCCGCGACGCCGGCGGCACGGGCCTGGGCCTTGCCATCGTCAAGCACGTCGCCCAGCTCCACGGCGGCGACGCCGCCGTCCAGGCCGCCCCCGGCCGCGGCTGCGCCTTTACCCTCACCCTCAACACGAAAGAACAAGCCACGAAAGGAAAGCAAACATGAAAACGCACTGCATCGAAACCTGTGGGCTCGCCTTGGCGCTGACGCTGCTCGTCGGCTGCGGGCCCGCGAACGCCGCGGAGAAGAAGGGCATGTCCACGAAGACGGCCGAAACCTCCGTCACCACGAACGACAACGGCTCCGTGTCGCGCACGTTCGTGGAAAGCTCCGTCACCACGAACGGCAACCTCGTCACCGAGCGCCGCCGCGAGACGCGCACGAACATGGACGCCGCGGGGAACATCCTCGAGACCTCCACAAGCGAATACGCCCAGAGCTACAACGTGGGCGACACGGGCTGGAAGCTCCCCGCCTCGAAGCTCGACCCCTCCGACGCGGAGAAGGCCATCCAGACGGACGCCTTCATGGGCCTGAAGTTCGGCGACGCCATCGCCGACACGAACACGGTGCGCGAGGCCGGCGAGCCCTCCCTCCTGCGCGTCGCGTTCAAGCCCAAGAAGGCCCTGCCCGGGTTCGACGACTACTACGCCTACCTCACGCCGAAGACCCGCAAGGTCGCCAAGATCTGCGCCTGCGCGAAGGACGCCGTCGAGCCCGGCGGCTCCTGGCGCCGCCACTACCTGATCGAGGCCCTCGAGAAGCGCTACGGCGCCTGGGCGCGCCTCATCAGCTACCGCCGCCCCTACTACGCCTTCGACGTGGCGCCCGGCCGCACCGTGACCGTCTGCCTCGCGGGCGCGTCGCAGGACTACCAGACCGTCGTCACGGCCTGGGACGACGCGCTCGTGCGCCTTGCCGACGAAGAGGCCGAGGCCCTGCGCAAGGAGGCCCGCAAGGCCGCCGCGAAGCGCCGCGACCAGCAGGTCCAGGACGCCGCCTCTATCTTCTGAGCGCGATCCGCGCCTCGCGCGGGCGCTTGGCGGTGGGGAACGCGCAGAGCGCCCGGCCGCCCGTCAGCAGGGCGGCCTCCCCGCCTTCGACGCGGATTTCCTCGCCGCCAAGCAGATTGGCGGCGAGGAAGCATTTTTCAAGCCCGTCGCCCCGCCCGAAGTTCCACGCCTCGTCCGGCTGGGCGACGCGCCCGGGGCCGTCGTAGATGGAGGCGCTGGGCAGCGCGGCGATCCGCTTGAGGACGGCGGCGGGGGCGAGCCCGGCGAGCGCGGCCTTCGAGACGGGCGAGCGGCCGAGGGCGGCCTGGACGAAGGGGGCGGCCTCGGTGGCGGAAAGGTCGTGCGCGGCGTAGGGGGCGAGGGCGGCGGAGCGGTTGACGGCGCGCAGCTCGTCCAGGCGCCGCGCGACGGCGGCGTAGTCCATCTCGGGCGCCAGGTCGAGGGGCGCCTCGTCCGTGCGGAACGCGACGCGCGCGGGATCGGGCAGGCGGGGCGTGACGGGCCGCCGGTCGGCGGCGTCCGCCGGCGGCACGAGGAAGGCGGCGAGCTTGCGGGAGAAGGCCGCGTACGCGGCCGGCGAGATGGTCGCCTCCGGGTAGAGTAGGTGGATGTAGCCCGTCGCGTGGGAGACGATCGTCACGCGCTCGTGCTCCAGCGCGCGGCGGGCCTGCCGGGAGATGACGGTGCCGTTCGCCCACATGGCCTTCGTGACGAGGCGGCGGTTGTTCGTGAGGATGCCGGTGTCGACGTCGAGGAAGTTCTGGGAGTGGAGGGGCGTCGCCATCAGGTAGATCGCGTCGAGCGGGAGGCCGCAGACGACGAAGGCGGCGGCGGCGTAGAGCCCGGCGAGGGAGACGCACTCGCCGGCGCCGACGGCGTGGCCGGGTTTGTGGCGGAAGGCGTCCATGGCCTCGATGGTCTCGGTCTTCCAGTAGGGGATCGTGTCGGCGGAATACTTGTCGAGGCCGAAGTGGCGGCGGATGTCGAGGTCGTAGTAGTAGACGTCGCCCTGGTAGCCGAAGAGGGCGTTGGAGCGGACGATCTCGTCCGGCGCGAGGAACGGCGCGAAGCGGGCGAGCTCGGCCTGCTGCGTGGTGAGGCCCCACGTCTCCAGGTCGAGGTTGAACGCGTAGTTGTCCATGATGTGCTGGCGCAGGCGCTGGAGGCGCTTCTTCGGGCGCATCGCGCGGATGCCGGCGAACCAGTCGAGGTCGCGCCACGCCCAGAGGCGCGGCGAGAGGATGTTGGCGAGGACGAGGGCGTACAGGAGCTCGGGGAAGACGAAGATCTCCATGTCCGAGAGCGTGCAGGCGGCCGATTTTTCTTCGAGGGGAATCGCAGTGTTCATGGTCGGTTTCAAAAAGAAACCAGTATACCAAATCGGCGCGGCGCGGCGGAGGCGGCGGAGGCGGCGGAGGCGGCGGTCGCGGCGGTCGCGGCGGTCGCGACAAGCGCGACCCTCCCGGGAGGGACGCAATTCATTGCGTCCGCGCCTACCGCACGAGGAGGATCGTGCCGGAGCGCAGGACGCGCGCGACGAAGGCGCCGCCCTCCACGGCGAAGCGCACGGTCGTGCCGGCGGCGGGCTGGCCCGTCGCGTCCCGCCACGTCCAGCCCGCAAGGCCGTCCGGCGCGGAAACGGACCCGCCGCGCGCGAGGACGAGCGCGCCGGAGGGCGCCTCGCCCGCCTTGCACGTGAACGCGAGCGTGCCATGGGCGGGGAGGACCAGGGCGGCGGCAGTGTCGGCGACGGGCAGGCCCGCGCCCGCCGCGTCGGTCTCCACCACGATGCCGTCCGCGAGGGCGAGCGGCACGGCGAGCGCCGCGCCGTCCGAACGGCGCAGCGCGCCGCCCGCCACGACGACGGAGCCAAGCCCCTCGAAGGCGCCGTCGAACGTGCCGCCCTGCGCGAGCGTGAGGCGCGCGGCGCCGGCGAGCGCCACCGTCCCCGCGCCGTCGAGCGTCGCCGCCGCCACGTCCGCGCCGCGCTCCAGCGAGAGGCGCGCCCCGGCGGCGACCGCGAGCGCCGTCCCGGGCGGCAGAAGCGGCTGGTCCGCGCGGGGCAGCTCCGCCCGGCAGAGCCGCAGCACCTGCTCCGCCGTGAGCGCGCAGTCCCACACGGCCACGTTGTCGAGCCGGCCCTTGAACCACTCCGTCTCCGAACTCTGCTTGCGCCCGATGTAGAAGAGCGCGGGCGTGACGGCGAGGGCGCCGCACCATTTGTCGGCCACGCGCACGCCGTCGTAGTAGACGCTGCGGAGCTGCGCGCCGACGTCGTAGACCGCCGCCACGTGCGTCCACTTCCGCGCCGCCGCGCCGCCGTAGGGCACATAGTTGTCGACGTTGGTGTCCGCGCTGACCGCCGTCGTGTAGCGGAACGTGTCCTGGCCGCCGTAGCCGACCAGGTGGAAGGACGAATCGGGCGAGCCGTAGTAGAAGCAGGTCCCCAGGCCGCCGTTCCCCTCCGGCCGCATCCAGAAGGCGACGGTGAACGAGCCCGACGTGGGCAGACCTTCGGGAACCGCCTCCGCCATGAGGTAGCGCATCGTGCCGCCGGTGAGGTCAAGGACGCGCCCCGGCCGCTGGTCGTCCGCCACCACCGCCACGTCCCCCACGGGCGTGAGCGCCCACACGCCGGCCGTGCCGGAGGCGGCATACGGCGCCGCCTCGTCCTCGAACGTCCAGCGCGCGACGGGCTCGGGGAGCGCCTCCTGCGCGCCCGTCGCGTCCACGGGCGCCGTGCGGTCCAGGTGGCGCACGCCCGCGGCCTCCTCGGCCACCTCCGCCGCCGTGAGCGCGTAGGAGTAGATGCGCACGTCGTCCATCCGCCCGCCGAACGGGACGGCGCCGTTGTCGTGGTTGGACCGGGAGCCCAGGTAGAGCGGATGGTCCGCGTCCACGCGGATGCCCACGCTGCCGCACCACCAGGTCCCGACGGACGCACCGTCCACGTAGAGCGTGGCCGACGACGCACCGTCGTAGACCTTCGCGAGA
Organism: Clostridiales bacterium CCNA10; assembly: GCA_963618935.1. GTDB lineage: Bacteria > Verrucomicrobiota > Kiritimatiellia > RFP12 > UBA1067 > RUG572. The sequence goes on from CAVEVC010000024.1 coordinate 6,430, forward strand.
TGGTGCCAGGCGCCGTCGTGGAAGTCGACGCCCGCGCAGAGGGGCTTGTTGTTCGACCAGTTCGTGGCCAGCGCGCCGTCCGTGCCGTTGAGGCGCAGATAGTCCACCGCAAGGTCCACCGAGGGGTCGCCCCAGAACCACACCGAGTCGTTCGCCGTGCGGCCCTTGTCGGCCTTGATCCAGAGCGAGACGGTGTAGGCCTGCGCGCCGGACGGGAAGGCGGCCGGATACGGCTCGCCCGCCGTGACGAGGTAGGCGCCCTGCGCCGCGTCGAGCTCGAGCGCCCGACCGCGCGTTTCGTCCTCCACCACGCGCGCGCCGTTGCGGGGCGTGAGCGCAAAGCCGTTGCCGGAGGCGTCGCGGCCCGGGTCCTGCGCGTCGTCGAACCGCCACTCCGCCACGAGGCCCGCGACCTGCCGCGTGGCCGCGGCGGGGCGCACCTCCAGTTCGCCCGCCTCCACGCGCAGCGCGCCCGTGAAGGACTGCGGGCCCTCCAGCACCTGGCGGAAGGCCGCCCCCGTCTTCACCACGTCGCCCGTCCCGACGAGCTCCGCCCGCCACACAAGCGACGTGGCGCCGCCCGTCCCCACGAGCGGCAGGTCGCCGTCCAGCGCCACCGCCCCCGTCACGCCGTCGCCCGCAAGCCCGGCCACCTCCTGGACGCCGTCATGCCACAGGACGCCGTTCGCCACGCTGCGGACGACGGGCGCGTGCCGGAAGGACGGCGTACCCAGTTTGCCCATCAGCGCAATCGGCTCCACCGCCGCCGACACGACCGTGAAGTCGTCGATCCACCCCGCGAAGCCGCCCGTCTGCCCCCAGCCGAGGTTGAAGGGCCCGGCCTTGACGTCGCTCGCCGAGGAACCGTCGCGCGCCTGGACCAGCACGCCGTCCACGTAGAGCGCGTCCGTCTTCCCGTCGTTGTAGCGCCGGATGGCGACGTGGTGCCACGCGCCGTCCAGCGCGGCAAAGGCCTTCTCCGCCGTCACCGCCGTGTCCATGCCGAAGTGCGACAGCATGAACGCGCGCCCGGCCGTGTCCTGCCCCACGCGCAGCACGGTACACTGGCCGTTCTTCCCCCATTGCCCCCAGAAGAGGATGCCGCCGTTGGCCGCGCACGCGGCGGCCTTCTTCATCCAGAACGCCACGGTGTAGTCGCCGCCGCCGAGCGGCATGCCGTCGAGCGCGCCGTCCGTTCCCGGGCCCGCGAGCGCGCTCTGGCCGTCCAGGTAGAGGACCCGCCCCCGTTCGGCGTCCTCCACCACCTGGGGCGCGCCCTTCCACACGACGAGGTCCGCGAGGTCGCCGGAGGCGTTCGCCCACGGGTTCGCGGCGTCGTCGAACGTGTAGCAGCCCCGCTTCGCCACGCCGAAGCGCATGTCGCCGTTCCGCAGCGCGAGGTCGGCCGCCGCGTCCTGCTCCGCCCAGAACGTCACGCACCCGCCGTTCTGCGAGGCGAGCGCGCCCGTCCCCGTGAAGGCGTCCACGGCGTAGATCCTTTCGCTCCCCAGCCTGCCGAGCGCGAGCGTGTGCCCCAGCAGGTCCACGCGCCGGTAGTCCGCCGGGTCCCGCACGGAGAGAGCGCCCACGGAACAGTCGGCCTGGGGGCGGAACAGCCCCTCGCCCTGCACCGAGACCTCCGACACGCCCAGCGCCTGCTCCGTAAACGTCTCGACGAGCCCGTCCGACACGCGCAGGAAGATGCCCGACGCCGCCTGGCTCCGGAAGGCGAGCGCGCCGCCCCCCGTCTTCTCCAGGACTGCGTAGCCGCCGGAGTCGTCCTGCCGCGACACCTTCCCGTCCAGCCACACCGTCGAGCCGGCCGCCACGTCCAGGCGCGCGCAGCCCCCCAGTGCCTCATGGCGCCTGTAGGTGAAGATCCTGTGGTCCCAGTTCTCGCCGACAAGCCGCAGGACGTTCGCCGACGCGCCGGCCGGGCCCGCGTAGCACAGCCCGTAGACGACCGCCGCCGTGGTCGTGTTCGTGATCGTGAACGGCGCGTCGGCCGACGGGCTCGCGTTCGTGAAGACGGCGTAGAACGGCTGGTTTCCCGTCACGAGGTCCGGGTTCGACCAGTTGGCGGCGTCCTCCCAGTTGCCGCCGTGCGCGGCGATCCACGTGTTCGTGGGCAGTTCGGCGGCGCGCGCCGCCCCGCACGCGCAGGCCAGGGCGAGCAGGGCGCCGGCAAGTCCGGTCAGGCATTTTCCGTTCATCTTCACATTCCTTTCGCGTCGCGCACAAGCTGGAGCGCAGTTTGAATGTGAACATTATACCCCCCCCCCTATACGAAATTGCAACTATAAAATCAAGTTTTTTTTCTCATGTCTTTTCTCGGCCGCCGCAAGGAAATTTCAGGCGATTTCGACGACCAGGCTGCGGTGGCGCTTCGCGTAGTCGAAGAACGCGATGACGTCGGCGTTGGACATGCGGATGCAGCCGTGGGAGGCCGGCGTGCCGAGCCGCTGCTCCTGGTTCGTGCCGTGGACGTAGATGTAGCGAGAGAAGGTGTCGACGCGGCCGCCCCGGTTGACGCCCGGCTCCAGGCCGTCCAGCCAGAGGATGCGCGTGAGCACGTAGTCCGCCCCGCCTTCCGCGCGCCAGGCCGAGGGGGGAAGCACGAGCCCCTTCACCGCGCGGCGCGACACGAAGACCTGCCCCGGCGCGGCCGTGTGCCCGAAGAGGCGGGCGATGCGGTGGCGGCCGGGGGGCGTGCCGCCGCTGCCCGCCGCCGCGTCCACGCCCGCCGCCGCCGTCGAGACGCGGTAGGACCGCACGAGCCGCCCGCCGCACGTCACGACGAGGACCTGCCGCGCCACGTCCACGCGGGCGAGCGGGGCGTCGGGCATCTTCACCATCACTTCAGCCCCGTCTGGCGCAGCAGGGCCTCGGTGGAGGGCGCGCGGCCGCGGAAGCGGCGGAAGACCTCCATCGGGTCCACGCTGCCGCCGAGCGCGAGGAACGTCTCGCGGTAGCGCCGGCCCACGCGGCGCACGGCCGCCTCGTCGTCCAGCCCGGCCTCCTCGAAGGCGCCGAAGACGTCCGCGCTCATCACCTCGCTCCACTTGTAGCCGTAGTACCCGGCGGCGTAGCCGCCCGCGAAGATGTGCGTGAAGGCGTTGAGGAAGCGGTCCTCCGGGACGGTGGCGCCCGGCATGAAGTCGGCGAAGATCCGCGCCTTGAGCGCGTCCGGGTCGGCGGGCGGATCGACGTGCAGGGCCATGTCGAGCCGCGCGAAGGCGAGCTGGCGCAGGGAGGCGGTCGCGGCGCGGTCGTTCTTCGCGGCGCGCACGCGCGCGAGGAGCGCGTCGGGGATCGGCGCGCGCGTCTCGGCGTGGCGGGCGAAGGACGTCACCGTGGCCGCGTCGTAGCACCAGTTCTCCATGAACTGCGAGGCGACCTCCACGGCGTCCCACTCGATGAGGTTGAGGCCCGCCGCGTCCACGTCGTCCACGGTCGTGAGCATCTGCTGCAGCGCGTGGCCGAACTCGTGGAAGAGCGTCTCGACCTCCGAGAAGCGCATGAGGGCGCGGCCCTGCGCGTCGGGGCGCGCCTGGTTGCAGCAGACGACGGCGAGCGGCGTGCGCAGCGTGCCGTCCGCGCGCCGCTCGCGGGAACGGAACTCGTTCATCCACGCGCCGCCGCCCTTCGTCTCGGGGCGCGAGTAGGGGTCGAAGTAGAAGTGCGCGATCTCGGCGCCCGCCGCGTCGCGCACGCGGAAGACGCGCACGTCCTCCTGCCACACGGGCACGGGGCGGTCCATCGGCTCCACCGTCACGCCGAAGAGGCGCCGGGCGAGCGCGAAGAGGCCCTTCAGCACGACGGGCAGGTCGAAGTAGCGCGACAGCTCCTCCTCGGAGTAGGCGTAGAGCTTCTCGCGCCGGCGCTCGCTCCAGAACGCGATGTCCCACGGCTCGAGCGCGCCCGCGAAGCCGTTCGCGGCGGCGAACGCCGCCAGGTCGTCCCGCTCCCGCGCGGCGACGGGGCGCGACGCGGCGGCGAGCTCGTCGATCATCGCGTAGACGGCGGCGACGGACGGCGCGGTCTTCGACGCGAGCGACAGCTCCGCGTAGTTCCCGAACCCCAGCAGCGCCGCCAGCTCCTGCCGCAGCGCGAGGATGCGCGCGATGAGCGGCGTGTTGTCGAGGGCCCCCGCGGACGCCCGCGTGGCGCGCGCGCGGAACAGCGCCTCGCGCACGGGCCGGTTGCGCGAGTGCTTCATGAACGGCAGGTAGACCGCGTCCTCGACCGTCACCCGCCAGGGCCCCTTCTCCGGGTCGTTCGTGCCCGCCATCATCGCCTTCAGCTGGGCGGGCAGCCCCTCGACCTCGACCGGCGTCGCGAGCATGAGCGAAAAGCCCTTCGTCGCGTCCAGCACGTGGTTGTGGAAGTCGTTCGAGAGCTTCGCGAGCGCGGCCTGGACCTCGTTGAAGCGCGTCTGCCGCGCGCCCTCAAGCGCCACGCCCGCGAGCTCCGCCCCCCGGATCGTCTTCTCCAGGATGCGGCGGCGGGCCGCCGCGTCCGGCGGCAGCTGCGCCAGAAGCGCCTTCGCGAGGTCGTAGAAGCGGCGGGACTGCCCCACGCGCAGGGAAAACGCCACGACGTCGCCCTGGTACTTCTCCTCGACCTTCCGCCATGCCTCGGAGTTGCAGACGCCCTGCAGGTGCGAGACGATCCCCCACGCCTCCCAGAGGGGACGCTGCGCGTCGTCCAGCGCCACGACGTACCCCTCCCACGTCGCCGGGGCGGACGCCTCCAGCGCGTCCACCCGCGCGCGCGCGGCGGCCAGCAGCTGCGGCAGCGCCTCGTCGGCCGCCGCCGGCGTCAGGTGCGGGAAGTCGGGGAATTCGCCAATGGCAAGAAACGGGTTCTTCATCGCGCCAGCAGCTCCTCACGGACGTTCCGGGGCACGAGCGCGAAGTCGCTCGGCTCCATCGAATAGGAGGCGCGGCCCTTCGTGAGCGAGCGGATCGCCGTCGAATAGCCGAACATCTGCGCCATCGGCACGCGCGCATGGACGATCTGCATGTCGCCGCGCGGCTCCATGTCGAGCACCGTGCCGCGCCGCGCGTTGAGGTCGCCGAGCACTTCGCCCACGCCCTCGGGGGGCGTCGTGATCTCCAGCTTCATGATCGGCTCGAGGAACTCCGGCGCCGCCGCCTCGGCGGCCTCGCGGAAGCCCATCACGGCCGCGCTGCGGAAGGCGATCTCGTCCGAGATCTCGGGGTCGACGAGCTCGCACCGCACGGCCGACACGGCGAGGTCGGTCATCGGGAAGCGCGCGAGGACGCCCGTCGCCACGCCGTCCCGCAGGCCCTGCACGACGACGTCGGCGAGCTTCGGGTCGGGGAGCGCGTTGCGGAGGTCGCGCGAGACGTCGACCTGCACGCCCTTGCCGCGTTCGAGCGGGCGGACCTCGATCGCGAGCGTCACCGCGTGGCGCCGGCCGCCCAGCTCGCGGTCGAAGGTGAACGCCTTCAGCGCGGGCGCGGTGACCGTCTCGACGTAGCTCACCATCGGCCTGCCGACGTTCGCGGCGCACTTGAACTCGCGCTTCAGGCGGTCCACGAGGATTTCGAGGTGGAGCTCGCCCATGCCGGAGAGGATCGTCTGGCCCGTCTCCTCGTCCTGCCGCACCTGGCAGGTGGGGTCCTCGGCCGCGAGCTGGTCCATCGCGGCGACGAGCCTGTCCTTGTCCGCCCCGCTCTTCGGCTCGATGGCCATGAACATGACGGGCTGGGGCGCGGTGATGCGCTCCAGGTAGAGCGGCTTCATCTCGGCGCAGAGCGTGTCGCCCGTCGTGCATTCCTTGAGGCCGACGAGGGCGCCGATGTCGCCGGCGGCGAGGTGGTCCACCTCGGTCTGCTGGTCGGCGAAGAGGCGCACGATCTTCATGATGCGCTCGCGCTTCTTCGTGCGGGGGTTGAAGGCGTTTGCGCCCTTTCGGAGGACGCCCGCATAGACGCGCACGAAGTAGAGGCGGCCCACGTAGGGGTCCGTCGCGACCTTGAAGACGAGCGCGGCGAGGGGCTCGGCCGGGTCCTGCCGGCGCGTGACCTTTTCGCCGCTCTTGAGGTCGGTCGCCTCGACCGGCGGGCGGTCCGTCGGCGCGGGCAGGTAGAGGCCGATCGCGTCCAGGAGCGGCTGGATGCCCTTGTCCTTGAAGGCGGTGCCGCAGAGGACGGGCACGAACGCCCCCGCGACGGCCTGGCGGCGGATCGCCGCGCGCAGCTCGCCCGCCGTGAGGTCGCCGTTTTCGAGGTAGGCCTCCATCACGCCCTCGTCGAGGTCGGCGATCTTCTCGCACAGCTCGGCGCGCGCGAGCTCGGCGTCGTCCTTCAGCTCGGCGGGGATGTCGCCCACGGCGAAGGTCTTGCCCTCGCTCGCCTCGTCATAGACGACGCCCTTCATTTCGAGGAGGTCGACGACGCCCTTGAAGCCCTCCTCCTTGCCGATGGGCAGCTCGACGGGGGCCGCGTTCGCGCGCAGCTTCGTGCGGATCTCCTCCACCACGCGGCCGAAGTCCGCCCCCATGCGGTCCATCTTGTTCACGAACGCGACGCGCGGCACGTGGTAGCGGTCCGCCTGGCGCCACACCGTCTCGCTCTGCGGCTGCACGCCGCCCACGGCGCAGAACACGCACACGGCGCCGTCGAGGACGCGCAGCGAACGCTCCACCTCCATCGTGAAGTCCACGTGGCCGGGCGTGTCGATGATGTTGATCGCCCAGTCCTTCCACGTGCAGGAGATGGCGGCGGACTGGATGGTGATGCCGCGCTCCTTCTCCTGGACCATGAAGTCCGTCGTGGTGTCCCCCTCGTGGACCTCGCCGGTCTTGTGGATCCTGCCGGTGTAGAAGAGGATGCGCTCGGTCGTCGTGGTCTTGCCCGCGTCGATGTGGGCGACGATGCCGATGTTGCGAACGTGCGTAAGCGTGCTGTCTGACATAAGGGCGGAATTATAGCATATTTGATGGCTGGGGACGCGCCCGGTGAACGACGGGGACGGCGGGGACGACATCGGGGACGCCCGCGTGTACGCGGGCCGCCGAGGACGTCGGCCCCTACCACGCCAACGCCATGGCCGCACCCAACGCCATGACCACGCCAACGACATGGCCACGTCCCAACGCCATGGCCGCATCCAACGCCATGACCACGCCAACGACATGGCCACGTCCCAACGCCATGACCACGCCAACGCCATGATCGCACCCAACGCCACGGTCGCATCCATGGTAGGGCGCGACGTCCTCGGCGCGCCGCGCCCACGGGACGTCCACGAAAACGC
>CAVEVC010000024.1:13855-15223 GCA_963618935.1 Clostridiales bacterium CCNA10
ATGGCCGCATCCAACGCCATGACCACGCCAACGACATGGCCACGTCCCAACGCCACGGTCGCATCTATGGTAGGGCGCGACGTCCTCGGCGCGCCGCGCCGCCGCCGACAACCGCAAGCGGCACGGGCACCCCATGAAGTCCAACGCTCATCTTCCTGTCCTCATCGAATCGTGCATCCCCTCGTTGCTTTCGCGCGAAGCGCCGCAGGCGCTCCCCTGCAGGAGCCCTCTCAGCTCCTCCACCGTGCGGCAGATCTTGACGAGGGGCCAGAGGCGGCGCCAGCGCGGAATCTCCGTCCAATACGAAATCAGTTCCTTCATGCGCCCAAGGACCGGCCGGTCGCCGCACAGCTCCGCGCACGAGATCGCGATGTACCGCCCCAGCAGCGCCGCCACGTCCTCCCGCGCGCCGAGCGAACGGACGAACGACCGCCCGACCATGGCCTTCTGCGGAGACCGGACCCCGGGGCCCGGAGATGCCATTTCCCCCGCCCCCCAGTCCCCGTTGTACATGACGGGGCAGGCCGAGGCGGCGGCCACGGCCGCGAAGGCCGCCCGGTCGCAGGCGCCCGTGTACATCTGGCGCGCGGTGCGGGCGTGGACGGTGAGGACGGCGAGCGGGTAGCGGTTGATGCGCGGCATGAGCGCGAGCAGTTCGTCCGGCCGCTCCAGGCCGAGGCGCGTCTTGAGCGAGAACCGGCCCGGGCCCATCTCGTCGCACCCCGCCGCGAGCAGGCGCTCCAGCACGTCGGGCGTGCGGAAGAGGCCCGCGCCGCGTCCGCGCCGCCGGATCATCGGGAACGGACAGCCCGCGTTCAGGTCCGCCCGGCCGAAGCCCCGGTCCTTCAGCCCCTTCAGCAGCTCCCGCAGCGCGCCCGCGTCCTTCGTGATGACCTGCGGGACGAGCGTGAATCCGGGCGGCGGGGGGAACGGGGCGAGGTCGGCAAGCATCCGGTCGTGGACGCGCAGGCCGGGGTTCGCGGGGATGAACGGCGCGAAGGCCCCCGCGAAGCCCGCCTCGCGGATCGGCCCGGCGAACGCCGTGCGGAAGGCGCGGATCGTCACGCCGCGCAGGGGCGCGAGCCAGAGCTCCGGCGTCGGGCCCGCCGTCACGTCGCCGCCGCCTCCGCGGCGCCGCCCCGCATGCGTTCGGCGAGGGAGGTGCGGCGCTCGCGCACGACGTTCGTCTCGATGGCCTGCTTCACGGCCCAGGGCGAGCCGATCACGAGGACGAGCTTCTTGCCGCGCGTGATCGCCGTGTAGAGGAGGTTGCGCTGCAGCATCATGTAGTGCTGGCGGTGGATGAGCACGACCACCGCCGGATACTCGCTGCCCTGCGACTTGTGGATCGTCGTCGCGTAGGCGAGC
>CAVEVC010000025.1:0-5833 GCA_963618935.1 Clostridiales bacterium CCNA10
ACACAATGAATTGCCGAAGCAAGAGACGGGACATGCATTGTGTCGCCAAGGCAATGCGCATTGTGCTGACGATAAAATGATGGTATACTATGCGGCATGAAACAGACAGAAATCCGGTTTGCCATTGAAGAGCAGGCCGCGCAGAGAGACCTCGCTCTCGGCATGCGCCGCGATGCGCTCGCGCAGATTCCAGTCGAGCGAGACTTCGCCACGATCCTGACCGGCGTCCGTCGGTCTGGCAAGTCGACGCTTCTGAACCAGTGGGCGCACGAAGCGAAAGAAAAGACAGTTTCTGTCATGTTCGACGACATCCGCCTCGCGAATTTCGAGTTCTCCGACTTCAAGGCCCTCGACCTCGTCCTTGGCGGCTTGGACGCGAGAAACGTCATTCTCGACGAGGTTCAGGAGGTCGCGGGATGGGAACGATATGTCGCGTCCCTGCTCCTCAAGCGCCGCCGCGTCCTCGTCACCGGCTCGAACGCCAGGATGCTCTCCCGCGAACTGGGCACCAAGCTGACGGGACGCCACATCAACATGGAGGTGTTCCCCTTCTCGTTCTCGGAGTTCGCGCGTTTCACGAAGCGAACGCCCTCGCCGGCCGTCCTTGACGACTATCTCGCCGACGGAGGCTTCCCGGCTTACGTGCGCGACCGGTCGCCGCGCATCTTGCGCGAGCTCTTCACGGACATCCTCTACCGCGACGTCATCGTGCGCTACGGACTCACGGACACGGCGCCGATCAAGCGTCTCGCGACATTCCTGCTCGCGCACGCGGGATGCCTCGTCACGCCGAGCCGCCTCAAGGACTCCATCCGCGTGCAGCAGCCCAAGACCGTTCTCGAGTATTTCGACCATCTCACCGAATGCTGCCTCATCTGCCGCCTGGAGCGGTTCGCCGATTCGGCAAAGGCGCGGCTTCAGGCGCCCAAGAAGGTCTACGCCTGCGACACCGGACTCGTCGGCGCACTTGAGAGCGGACACCCCGACAACTGGGGGCACAAGCTCGAAAACGTCCTCTTTTGGCACCTGCGCCAACGCGGCGGCGACCTCACCTATTTCCGCGACGCCGATTCGGATACGGAATGCGACTTTCTCCGCGAGTCGGACGACGGATCGTTCGAGGCCGTCCAGGCGTCATGGACTCTCTCCGACGAGAACGAGGAACGGGAGACGACTGGTCTTCGCAAGGCGATGAGGCGATTTGGAGTCAAGGAAGGCACGATCGTCACGAGAGACCAAACCGACCTCATCACGGAAGGCGACCTCACCATCCGCGTCGTTCCCGCACACGAGTTCCTGACGCACGGCTGAACACTGGACGTCCGGCGCGAACGCGGCGTCCGTCGGCAGGGCGGACTGCACATGCGGCACAAAACAGGACGATATGCTTCATGGACAGGTGTTCCTTTCCGGCGTTGGCCTTGACGCGCATAGTCAACCACACGCACGCAGCCGGGTTGTCACGGCCCTGCCAATGAATTGTAAAAGAATTGCCTGCCGCCCCGTCCCCGGTCGCAACAAGTTGCGACCCTCCCGCAGGCCCCGTCCTCGGTCGCGACAAGCGCGACCCTCCCGCGCCGCCCCGTCCCCGGGAGGGACGCAATTCATTGCGTCCGCTTCCACCGATGGCGTCCGCCTACCAGCGGTAGTAGCGGTAGGGGTCGTCCTCGGGGACGGGGACGTCGAGGTAGCGCACGGAGATGGCGGTCGAGACGAAGCCGAGGTTGCCCATGAGGCGCGCGAGCATCGCGTTCGCGCGGCGCTTCGTCGTGCGCAGGTAGGGCTTCGCGTCCGCGTCGATCGTCCACGGCGGCGTCTGCCAGAAGACGAGGACGCCCTTCCCGTGCCGCACGACGCGCAGGGCCTCGTTGCCGTCCGCCGCCGGTTCGGTGAACGCCGTGAAGGCGAGCGCGCCGTGCCAGGCCCAGTCGCCGTTCGAGAGGCCGTCCAGCTCCGGCGGCAGCTTCTCGATGCGGGAGGCGTGGCAGCCGTTCGTCGCGGCGGCCGCGAGCGTCACGGGGCTCCACCGCGCGATCTCCTCGGCGGCGAGGCCGAGCAGCAGCGCGCGGCCGCCCTTCGCGATCTGCGCGTCGAAGTCCGCCGGCTTCTCCGCGCCCGACGAGACGAGGTAGCAGCCGCTCTCGCGGTCGTCCGGGTCCTGCTTGACGGGGACCTGGTACGCGAGCCCCGCGAGCCACGCCCGCTGGCCGAGGGCGCGCGGCCACTTCGGCCACGTGACGGGATCGGCGAGGCGCGCGACGAGCGCGTTCACGAGGTCGTCCGCCACGGGGTCCGCCACGGTGCGCGCCGTGACGTCGAGCTGGCAGAACGTGATGCGCCCGCGTTCGACGACCCAGTCGAGGAGCGGCGCGTACTGGAGGTCGAACGCGCCGTCCACGAGGGCGCGCCAGTCGCCGACGGACGGCTTCTCGGGCAGGACGCTCGAGAGGCTGCCCCGGTTCCCGCAGCGCCACACGCGCGTGTTGTCGAACCCGACCCAGCGCTCGCGCGGGTAGCCCGTCTCGACGTCGGCGAGGTTCTGCAGGTGCGGGGGGATGAGCGTCGCCGCGCCGTTCCAGTCGCGCAGCTTCGCGCCCGTCAGCGCGAGCCGGGGCTCGGGGTAGCGCGCAAAGGCGTTGCGCAGGCCGTAGTTCTGCGCGCGGAAGCCGACGGACTCCAGCGTCTCCTTGTCCTGCTCGAAGACGAGCACGCGGCCGCAGCGGCGCGCGGCGCGCACGACGACGTCGTCGAAGAGGGCCCGCGTGAGCGCGCCGCGCCCGACGACGAGGCGCGCCGCGTCCGGGAGCGGCGCCCGCCCGTCCGTCCGCGCGTAGGCGATGCCGAGGCGGTCGAATTCCTTCGCCGTCAGCCCGGCGGGGTCGTAGAGGAGGAGGTTCTCGACGCGCGCCGTCTTCGCGGGCGCGTAGGTCTCAAGGGCGAAGGCGTCGCGCTGCACGGCGCCGCCCGCGAACGTGAAGGCGGCCTGCAGCTCCCAGGCGCCCGCCTTCCGCGGCAGCGTGCAGGCGAGCGGCACGTCGACGCGCCCGCCCGGCGGGACGGTCGCCGTGCCCGCGCGCGTCGTCTCCGCGAGCGTCCACGTCCACGCGACCTCCTGCGCCACGCGCCGGTCGTTCAGGATGACGAGCGTCTTGCGCAGCTCCTCGCCCGGGCGGTAGTGGTGGCGCTTGTCGGTGAAGACGCCCTCGCCGCCGATGAACGCGCAGTCCTCGCGGTTCCAGCGGTAGAGGACGTCGCCGACCTGCGTGCGCGCGAAGTCCGCCTCCTCGCCCGTCCCGTCGTCCCAGGCGCCGTCGTCGAGCCAGTCCGGCGCCACGCCCGGCCGCTTGAGGCCCTTCCAGCGGTCCGGGTTCTCCGTCCGGCCCCGCCGGGGCGCGGCCCGCGCATGGAGCTCGCCCTGGTCCCACGGCAGCATCGCCGAGATGCCCCACGCGCGGTGGCTGCGCCAGTTGTCGTCCATGTAGAGGGCCTGCACGCCGTGGTAGTTGTTCGTGAGCGCGCGCAGGGGCGCGTTGAGCCGCGACCAGAACATCGGCCGGCCCTGCGCCCACAGGCGCTCCTCGTGGTCGAGCGCGCGCACGGCCTCCGGCGTCGCGCCCTCGTAGGCGGCGTCGCCCCGGAAGGCCGCCGCGAACTCGCTCGCCCACAGGCTCTGGTAGCCGGCCTTGCGCCAGATGAAGAGCGGGCCGCGGTAGCTCGACCAGCTGGAGATGTGCGGCATGCCCCACTCCACGAAGAAGAGCGGCTTCACGCCCTCCGCGCTCCAGCGCTCCAGCCAGTCGCTCCGCTCCTGCACGGGCGACCAGTTGAGGTAGATGTTCACGGTGTGGAAGTCGTCGAGGTTGCCCGACTCGTGGTGGTAGATCGGGCGCGTCGCGTCGATCGACCGCGCGATCGCCGCCGCGGCCTTCGCCTGGCCGCGGTTGCGGAACCGGTGCGCCGCGTCCTCCTTCAGCTCGTAGCGCCCGTCGATGCGCAGCGGGTTCATGTCCCCGCAGTAGCCCGTCGCGTTGTGGTTCATCGCCCAGGTGACGACGCTCGGGTGGTTGCGCGCGCGGCGGATGCACCACCGGGCGCGGTCGCGGTAGCGCGCGGCGACCTCGGGCCGGTCGAGCTGCACGTCGAAGTCGCGGATGTGCGGGAGCGAGAAGGAGAGGAGCATCCCCTCCTCGTCGCACGCCTCCAGGAGGCCGTCCATGTAGCCCACCGTGCCGGGCGAGAAGTCGTAGTTGCCCGCGATGATGTAGTTGAAGCCCTCGGCCTTCAGGCGGCGGCAGAGCGCGCGGCACGTCTCCTTCGCCGCGAACGACGTGGAGCCGTTCATGCTGCGGTTGTGGAGCGCGCGCAGGTGGATCGTCGTGCCGTTGAGGCGCAGGTCGCGCCCGACGGCGCGGATGTCGCGGAAGCCGAAGCGGAACGGCAGGCCCGCGTCGAGCGCCGTCCCCGCCGCGTCGCGCAGCTCGAGCGCGCAGGTCAGCAGGTTGCCGGGCGTGTGGACGTCCCACCTCGGCGCGTCCGGCCAGTCCGCCGTGAACGCGAGCCGCCCGTCGGCGCCGGGGCGGAGGCGCGCGCCCTCGAACGTCCGCGCCCCCACGCGGGCGACGAGCGCGTAGAGGGCGTTCGTCGCCAGCCCCTCGCACTCGGCCACGAACGTGGCGCGCCCGCCGGCGGCGTCGCATTCGACGGTGCCGTCGACGATGCGCGCCGCCTTGGGGAAGGCGTCGAGGTAGACGTCGCCCGTCACGCCGCGGCATTTCACGGTGTTCTTCCGCTCGACGGCGCGGTCCGGCGCGCTGAACTCCAGCGTCTTCGGGTCGAGGGGGTAGGCCGTGACGTGGAGCGCGAGGGTCTGCCGCGCGCCGGGCTTCACGAACGGCGTGATGTCCGCCTCGCCGCCGGGGAAGACGACGGCCGCGGCGGCCTGGCCGTCCACGTAGACGGCCGCGCGCGTGTTGAGCGTCGTGAACGTGACGACGACGCGCCGCCCGGCCGTCTCGCGCGGCATCGTGAAGGCGCGGCAGTACCACGCCGCCTCGCCGAAGTCCGGCCGGATGCCGCGGTCCTCGAACCAGTCCGAAAGGACGACCTCCTGTCCCGTCGCCCAGGACGCCCCCAGCATGCCGGGGATCTTCCCCCAGCCCCAGTTGTCCTGCGCGCCCGGCACCGCGCCCGGCGCGTCGTTCGTGAGGACGGGGCGGAGCTGCCAGAGGCCGTTGAGCGACCAGCGCGCGCGCGTGGGCGTGACGGTGCGTTCGGCGTCGTCGAGCGAGCCGGGGTCGGCCGGCGCCCCGGCGGGGAGCGGCGCGTTGCAGGGCCGCGTCACGCGGCTGCGCTTGACGGCGAGCGTGAGCGGGCCGTACTCCGCCGTGCCGGACGTGCCGAAGTTGTGCGGGCCGACCTGGAGCTTCACGGCGCCCTCGGGGATCGGGAAGTCGCGCACGCAGTCCGTCCAGCCGCGCGTCCCCTCGAAGCCGAAGACGTCCGGCCACGGACCCACCCGCTTCCCCGTCTTGTCGGTGAAGGTCATCGGGATGCGCCCGTTCATCCACGGCTCGCGCCCGCGCACGAGGTCCGTCGTCCTCATGCGCGTGCGGAGGGTCAGGACGCCCCATTCGGGCCTAAGCGGCACCGTGTAGGTCCGCCCCTTCCCGGGGGCGAGCGTCACGCCCTCCCCCGTGTCGAGCACCACCTGCGCGCCCGCGGCGCAGACGAAAGCCAGCGCCCAGCCGGCGAGAATCCGGGTCTTCATCTCTTGTCATCCTCCAGTCCTGTCATGCCCATTCACCTTTTCATGTCTCCGTCAAACGTCGCTCTT
>CAVEVC010000026.1:0-5934 GCA_963618935.1 Clostridiales bacterium CCNA10
GCCCAAGCCCCAGCGGCAGCAGCGCCGCCGCGCCCGGCGCGCCCTCCCCCAGCCGCGCCTGCACCGCCAGGCCCAGCGCCGCGAGCGCCCCCGCCGCCAGCCCGATGACAAGCCGCGCGTTCATTCAAGCAGCCCCACCCGCCGCGCCTCCAGGAGGACGCCCCGCGCGACCGGAAGCGCCGCCTCCGCGCCGAAGCCCCCCTCCTCCACCACCACCGTCACCACGAGGCGCGGCGTCCGCTCCGGCGCAAAGCAGGTGAACCACGCATGGTCCCGCCCGCCGCGCCCCGTCTCCGCCGTCCCCGTCTTGCCGCACACGTCCAGCCCCGGCACGTCGCACGCCCGCCCCGTCCCCGCCCGCACGGCGGCGCGCATCATCGCCTTCACGCGCCCCGCCGCCTCGAACGTGAACGGCCGCGCGCGCAGGGCCGGGCGCGCCGCCGCGTCGAGCGTCGGCGCCAGCAGCACGCCGTCGTTCGCCACCGCCGCCGTCAGCATCGCCACCGCGAGCGGCGTCAGCTGCAGCGCCCCCTGCCCGATCGCGACCGGCGCGAGTTCCGGCGCCCGCAGGCCGTCCGGCACGCCCCCTCCGGCGGACTCCAGCGACACGCTCGCGGCGGCGAGCAGCACGGCGGGGTCGCGCAGGCGCGCCGCCTCCACGGCGCGCCCGAACCGCTCCGGGTCCAGCGCCACGCCGAGCTGCGCGAAGTAGGTGTTGGACGAATGGACGAGCGCGGACGCGAGGTCCAGCCGTCCGAACCCCTTCCATTCCTTCCCCCTGCGGGCCGTCCGGCGCGCCTCCACGTCGCGGATCGCGGGCGTGCCGCGCGCGCTGCGGTATCCCCCCGCCGGGCAGTCGAAGAGGGGGTCGAGCCCCTGCGAAAGCGCCGCCGCCGCCATGAACACCTTGAACGTCGATCCGGGCGGGTAGAGCCCGTTGAGCGCCCGGTTCAGGCCGTTCGCCCGGGGCGCCGAGACGAGCGCGCGCAGACGCCCCGTCGCCGGCTCCAGCGCCACGACCGCGCCGCGCCGCCCTTCCATCAGCGCCTCGGCGCGCGTCTGGAGCCGCGCGTCGAGCGTCAGCGGCACGGGGCGCCCCTTCGCCGCCAGCGCGCGGTCGTCGAGGACGTGCTGGAAGGTCGAGCCCTCCTCCGCGACGTCCAGGCGCCCGCCCCGTGCGTCCACGGCCACGCCGTGCGGCGGCAGCGCCGCCTCCGCGTTCGCCCGGCGCGCATGCCGCCGCAGGAAGCGCACGAAGCGCGGGTCCTGCGGGCCCTCCGCCAGCCAGCGCGCATGTGCCGCCGCCAGCGCCAGGAGGGCCACGCCCCCCAGCGCGCCGAGCACAAGCAGACGCAGCCTCATCCCCGCGCGCGTCTACTTCTCCGCCCGCACCGCCGCCATTGCCGCGCGCCGCATCAGCGCCGCGCGGTCCTCGGGCACGAAGCCGGGCCGGTAGGTACACGCCGTCACGTCCACGCCGAACAGCGCCGCCACCCACGTGCAGCCCTGCAGGTATTCGCCCGCCGGGTTGAGGTGGCAGCCGTCGACGCGCAGCTTCCGCTCCTTGGCGTCCTTCTGCCACGAGCCGCCCGTTCCCCAGTGCGCCGCGCCGCAGACGTCGCCGTAGAAGTCCGGCAGCTGCGGCTCCACGAACGCCGCGAGCTCCTGCTTCGTGTGGACCTTCTCGTAGCGGACGGGCAGGTCGCGGCGGTAGTTCTGCACCGCGACGCCGGTGGGGATGACCTTGAGGCCGTGCTTCCGCGCCAGCGCGCCGTAGGCCGCGTGCAGGCGGGCGAACATCTCGTCCGGCGTGAACCGCCACACGCCGAGCCGCCCGTCATACGGCGAATAGCTCCACGTCTCCTGGATGCGGATCTCCGCCTGGGGGGCGAGTTCGCGGATCTTGGCGATCAGGTTGTCCGCATAGGGCTGGTAGGTCTTCTCGAACGCGCTCTGCCCGCTCGCCTGCTGGATCGTCACGATGTCCCACGGCTCGGCGACGAGCGCCTGGGGGATGTTCGCGCGGCCCTTCGGCGCCGCCTTGCGCAGGCCGGACGCCTTCGCGTCGCAGGAGGTCCAGCTCATCTGGACGGCGTAGGGGCGGAAGTCGGGGTCGCCCGCCTTCTCGACGTTGACCCAGTGCTTCGAGAGCGGGCAGCCGCCGATGTAGAGGTTCGCGAGGTCCAGCCCGCAGCCCATCGCCTTCGCCACCGCCGGCGTCTGCCGCATCGCGCTCGCCGTGAACGAGTTGCCGATCATCAGCACCCTGAGCGTCTTCGCCTCCGCCGTCCATGCGCACGCGCCGGCCAGCGCGCACAGCGCCACGGCTTTCATCGTCGTCTTCATCGTCGTCCTCCTGCTTCGTTCTGCTTTTTGCCAGGCCTTCCCGGCGCGCTACTTCACCTCGACCTCGCGCGTGGCCGTGCGGCCCGACGCGTCCGTCCAGGAGAGGCGGTATCTGCCGCGGAACCCGCGGAAGGCGAGCCTGCCGGCGGCGTCCGCCTTCGCGGCGAGGCGCGTCTTCCACTCCCCGTTCACGAGCTGGTTGAGCGCGTGGTAGGCCGGCTTGGGCTGGACGTCGCGCGTCATGATGCCGGACCACTTCGGCTCGCCCGGCGCGCCGCACTCGTCCACCGTGTTCCACATCGTGATGCCCATCATCGGCTTGATCGAGAACCAGAGGCGGTAGAGGTTGCGCAGGGCGACGGCCTGGATCATCCGCCCGCGCGCGTCGTCGCCCGGCGAGGTGACGGTGATCTCGCTCAGGTGGATCGGGCGATTCATCGCGCCGAGGCGGACCATCACGGCGCGCACCTGCGCCGGCGTCTGGATCGCCTTGCCCTCGGCGATGCCGAGCGTCTGCTTGTAGTCGAAGAGGTGCATCTGCGAGCCCACGATGTCGATCTTCGCGCCGCGCGCCAGCATGTCCGCCACCTGCCGCCCGTAGGCGTTGTCGTAGCCGTACTGGTAGTCGTTGATGTTCAGGTTCACCTCAGGCGGGAACGCCTTCTCCGCGCACTTGAAGGAGAGGAAGGCGTAGTCGCCCGGCATCGGGCCGTAGTGGCTCCTGCAGATCTTGTCGCCGGGGATGAGCCGCCCCATGCCGTAGTCGGTCGCCGACTCGTTGCACACGTCCCAGCTCTGGAGGCGGTTGCCGTAGTGGCGGCCGATCGCCATGAACCGGCGCTCCCAGATCTCGTTCAGCGCCTTGACGAAGTTGGGGGCCTTCGCCTCCAGCTCCTTCACGCTCATCGCCTGGAACGCCTTCTGCTTCGCGGGGTCGGCCCGGTAGCGGGACCCGCTCGCGCCGCCGGGCGTCTTGAACTTCACCTCCTGCAGGAAGCCCTTCATGAACGGCAGCTCCGCCTCGCCCTTCGCGTAGTACCAGAGCGGGGTCTGCCAGTGGTCGCTCCCCCAGCCGAGGATGTGGCCGTGGCGGCGGATGCCCTTCTTCTCGCAGAACGCCACGCAGGGGTCGCTCGCCGGACGGCGCCAGCGCCAGTCCGACCACGGCTCCTCCTTGCCGTTCCAGTAGGCCGCCGTGTCCTCGTAGGCCGCCGCGAAGCGCATCTTGCCCTCCTCGGGCTCGAACGGGCGCCAGTAGAACGCGATCGTGGCGGAGTTGAACAGGCTGTCATGCCCGAACATCGCCTGGTGGCGCGCGTTGCGCGCGTCGGACCCGAGCTGGTTGAAGTTGAAGATGTGCGCGCCGAACACGAACGCGTGCGTCAGCTGCTCCACCTTCACCTCGGCGCCGGCGGGCAGGCCCTCCACCGCCGCGTCCGCCTTGCGGTTGCGCTCGATGTCCGCATCGATGCCGCGCTGGACGTCATCGTTCCAGATCGCCCAGTACTTGTCGGACATGACCGACCGGTCCACCGCGAACTCCGCCGGCGTCGCCACCGGCGCGGCCGTCTCCGCCGCCATCCCGGCACAGGCGAAGCCGCCCGCCAGGGCGGCCATCCAGCCCAGGCGCGTCCGCGCCGTCCATCCATTCCGTCGTTCCGCCATCGTGTGTTCCTTTCCTTGGTCGTTGGTTGGTGCGTTGAAGATCCGTTGGTTGGTGTGCGTTGAAGATGTCCCGTCAGTGGATGTTGCCGCGCGAAGGGTGGCTCTTCTTCTTCGGCGGGTCGAGCTTGAGGAAGGTCGCGAACTTCAGCGCCTCGGCGGGGATCTCGTCGCCCGTCGTGTCGGGCATCTCGTGGAGCGGGGGCGGCGGGGCCTCAAGGTGCTGGTGCGCGCGCGGCTTCGGGTTGACGACCTGCCGCAGCGCGTCCCTGAACGCATCGAGCCCGACGGGCCCCGGGTAGTCCCTGAGGTCCGCGTAGGCGCGCAGGTCCTTGAGGGAGGGCTCGCAGGAGAGGGCGATCGGCGTGACGCCCGTCTCCTTCACGAAGCGCTTCAGGTTCCGGCGGGCGGCGGCCTTGTCCATCTTGTTCGCGAGGACGAGCGCGGGGCGCGCGGCGAGTCCGGCGCCGTAGTCGGCGATCTCCTTCGCGAGCGTCGCGTAGTCGTCCCAGGGCCTGCGGTTGTCGGTGCCGGCCATGTCGATCACGTAGACGAGCACACGGGCGCGCTCCAGG
Organism: Clostridiales bacterium CCNA10; assembly: GCA_963618935.1. Lineage (GTDB taxonomy): Bacteria > Verrucomicrobiota > Kiritimatiellia > RFP12 > UBA1067 > RUG572. Next base: position 4,584 of record CAVEVC010000026.1, read on the forward strand.
TGCTTGAGGAAGGCGAGGCCGAGGCCGACGCCGCGCGAGGCCCCCTCGATGATGCCGGGCACGTCCGCCATGCGGATCTGCGCGAAGTCCGCGTACTCGAGCGTGCCGACGATCGGGTTGAGCGTGGTGAAGGGATAGGAGGCGATCTTCGGCGTGGCGCTCGAAAGCCGCGCGAGGAGCGAGCTCTTGCCCGCGTTGGGGAGGCCGAGCAGGCCGGCGTCGGCGATCGTCTTGAGCTCCAGGTGGAGGCGCCGCTCCTCGGCCTCGCCGCCGAGCGTGTGCTCGGTGGGGGCCTGGTTGACGGAGCTCTTGAAGTGGACGTTCCCGAAGCCGCCGGCGCCGCCCTTGGCGACGACGACCGTCTGGCCGGGCGTCGTGATGTCGGCGACGACCATCCCCGTCGCGCAGTCCGTCACGAGCGTCCCGCAGGGGACGTCGACGACGAGGTCCTTGCCGCGCCGCCCGTAGCAGCGCCCGCCGGACCCCGCCACGCCGGGCTCGGCGAAGAGCTTCGGGTCGTAGTAGAGGGCGAGGAGGGAGTTGACGTGCGTGGAGGCGCGCAGCGCCACGTCGCCCCCCCTCCCGCCGTCGCCGCCGTCGGGCCCGCCGAACGCCACCAGCGCCTCGCGCCGGAACGTCGCCGCCCCGTCGCCGCCCTTGCCCGACCGAACCAGGACGTCGATCTGGTCGATGAATGTCTTGTTCTTCACGGACGATAGTATAGCATATTGGCGTCGTGGTTCGGGCCTCCTCTTGCCCTCTCCCATTCCGCTGTAATTAGGTTCTAGGTTTTAGGTTTCAGCCTCGAGGTTTTTCCCTCGGAAGGTTCTAGCGCCGGGAGGGACGCAATTCATTGCGTCCGAGCCCGCCACCCCACGTCGGCCCGGCGCGTGGCGTCCGGCCCGCCCGATGGTAGGGGCCGACGTCCCCGGCGGCCCGCCCGTTGGTAGGGGCCGACGTCCCCGGCGGCCCGCCCCGATGCGCGCGGTGATCGGCAACCGAGCCGAACGTGAGGCCGAGCGGGCGCGCGGGACGCGCGCCCCTACCAACGTTGAGGCCAGCGTGGATGGGGTCGTTCGGATGCCACGCGCCGAGGGCGGCGCGGGCACATTGCGCGCCGGGCCTTCTCGGTCGCGACAAGCGCGACCCTCCCGCCCACGTCACGAGTCGTTGTGGACGACGTCCGCGCCCGTGCTGCGGAGATGGCGCTCCAGCTTCCCCAGCAGCCACGTGAACGTCATCACGAGCACAAGGTAGATCGCCGCCACCGTCAGGTAGGGCAGGTAGACCGAATACGTCTGCGAGCGGATGATGTCGCCGCCCTTGGCGAGGTCGATGAGCGCGATGTAGC
>CAVEVC010000027.1:0-7910 GCA_963618935.1 Clostridiales bacterium CCNA10
GCGGCGCGGGTACATTGCGCGCCGGGCCTAAGCGATCGTAGAACGCGATTTCACAGTGGCCTACTTGCCCGGGCCGGCAGGCGCATCCACCTGCACGGCCTCGCAGTTGCGGATCGTGACCTTCGCGCCGCCGTTGCGGCGCACCTCCCCGCCCGTACAGCCCTCGACGGTGATGGACGCCCCCTCCACGCGGTTGTCCGTGATCGAGATGCCGTAGTGCGAGTCGGCCGGCAGCGGCCTGCGCGCGCCGTTGTTGCCGCCCACGTGGATGCCGCCGCCGTTGAAGCGGCACGCGTTGCCGCGCACGACGAGGTCGCGGCTGCACCCGCCCTCCATCCACTCATACTCCGTCGCGATCTGGATCGCCCCTCCCGCGCACCGCTCGATGCGGTTCGACTCGATCAGCCCGCCGGACGCCTTGATCAGGAGCCCGCGCGCGCGGCTGTGCCCGAAGTCGCAGCCCTTCACGACGAACCCGTTGCCCTGGTGCCGGTTCGAGATGATCACGCTGCCGCGCGCGAGCCGAAGCGGCTTCTCCAGCTTCAGGCGGTACGCCTTGCGGCACGACTCGGCGATCCCCGGCCAGAAGCCGAGCGTCTTCATGTAGGCCTTCTCCTCCGCCGTCGTCTCGCCGTCCGCCGTCACCTTCACCACCTTCACGTCGGGGAGGCTCTTCCCCTCGTAGGTCATCAGCTGGCACGTGTCGCCGTCGTCGATGGCGATGCCGAGGTAGTTGACGAGGATGCGCAGCTCGTCGCCGCCCTCCGACTCCGTGACGAGCCCGTAGTTGCCGGAGATGTTCACGCAGTCGTCGCAGTGGTATTTCGCCTCGCAGTCGATGATGCGAGGCCCGCGCACCGCGCCGCGGTGCATGTTCGCGTCATGGTTGCCGCTGCGGAGCCGCTTCAGCCCGCGCGGGAAGAGGTCTTCTTCCGGCGGACAGCGCACGATCCGGCAGCGGAGATACGTGTTCGCGTCGCCGAAGTAGTCCTCGTAGGCGCAGCCGTGCGGCGTCGCGTATTCCACGATGTCCTCGAAGCGGCACTCCGAGCAGCGCGTGCTCCGGATCGCGTTGATCGCCGTCGGGCGCCCCGTCTCCTTCACGCTCCAGACGGCGACGTCGCCCACGCCGCCGCGCCGGTCCTTGCCGCCCGAGATCCGGAACGTGTCCACGCCCGTCTTCGCGATCTTGACGCCGTCCCAGAGGCGCATCGGGTTCTTCAGCTCCCAGTCCTCCTTGCCGTAGGCCTGGATCGGCCACGACGCGCCGTCGCCCGCCTCGGGGACGGGATAGCCTTCGATGACCTTCACGTCCCACGTCCCCTCCGCATCGACGCGCGTGATGACGGCCTGCGTGAACGGCAGGTCGGCGTAGTCGATCGTCAGGTTCTTCAGCGTCACGCGCGCGCAGTCCTGGAGGTCGATCATCCGCGTCTTCACCGTGCCGACGAACTTCGAGCCGCCGAAGTCGATCACGGCGTCCTTGACGCCTTTCAGGCTCAGGTAGGCGGTCTGCCCGAACGCGGGCGTGAGCCAGTACTCGGCCTTCGGCAGCGCGACGCGGCGCTCGCCGCGCGCCAGCGCGTCCGTGATGTAGGCGACCGGGTCGATAAGGACGGCCTGTGCCTTCACAGCGCGGTCGTAGCCGCCGTCCACCGTGAGCGTCTGGTCGCCGCCCGGCCGCCAGCCGTGCGTCTCGCCCTGCACGTAGGTGATCTTCTTCGGCGCCTTGAGCGCGTTGTAGAGCGCGGTGAGCGAGGACGGCGGGCTCACGTAGTCGCCCATCCCCGCGAACTCGATCGCCACGGGGCACGTGATGCGCGCCGCCGCGAAGACGGGGTCGTAGTACGCCAGCGCGGGCGACTTCGACGCGGGGCGGTAGGTGGACTTGAGGCGCCCGAGCGTGTCCTGCCCCGTCCAGTCGCAGCCCCACGTGCCGTTCGTGACGAGGCGCGTCGCCTTGCGGAAGCGCGCGGCGGCCATGAGCGCCTGCCAGCCGCCCTGGCTTCCGGCGAAGAGCTCCAGCGTCTTCCCGTCCCACTCCGGCAGCGTCGTGATCCACTGGAGGTAGCGGATCGCGCGCAGCGCCACGTCCTTCCAGTAGCTCGTCTCGCGGTCCGCGTTCGACTCGGGGTCCATGCCGTAGCCGTACCCGGGCTTCGAAATGGACTTGAAGAAGTCCTTGATGTACGCCTCGCCGCGCCCGAGGTCGTAGCCGTTCACGTTGATGTCCATGCGGATCCGGTCGTGCGGGCCGCCCTTCGGCACGGCCATCTCGTCCTGCGACGCCCCCCGGTAGCACGCCTGGATCGGCATCCGGTTCGTCGCGCTCGCCGCCACGGGAATCGTCAGGTAGCCCGTCACGGGGCGCGGCCCCGCGCAGGCGATCTTCACCGCGTAGAGCCTCACCGCCTTGTCCGCGCACGGCACCTCGCGCCGTTCGGCGGAAACCGGCACGGCCGCGAGCCGCTTCTCCAGGTCCGCCCAGAAGGCGTCGTAGTCCGCCGGCTCCTTCCCGCCCCGCACCTCGTGCGGCGCGACGCCCGCGCCGCCCATGAAGAAGACGCGCTTCTCCCAGCGGTGGTTCTTCGGGACGCGCTTCCCGTCCTTCGTGACGACGTTCGCCTCCACGCACACGAACCCCGGCTTGTCGCTCTTCGTGCGCAGCACGAACGGCTCCTTCACGGGCAGCGGCGCGCGCCCCTTCTCGACGAGGCCGTCGTCGCCGCGCCGCTCCCAGTCGAGGAAGTACGTGTCGGCGGGGATCTCCCCCTTCGCCCCCTCCAGGACGAGCGAGAACGCCATCTCCTCGCCCGGCGCGTAGAACAGCTTGCCGCCCGGCGTCGTGCCCCGCACGAGCGCCGCGTCCCAGTCCACCGCGCACGCCGCCAGGACGGCGCCCGCCCACATCATCAGCAGTCTCTTCTTCATGCCTGCAGAATCCCTCTCTTCTCTTTTGTTTGCTTTGTTTCTTCGTTTTGTTTCCAGATGCCCCGTGCCGCGCTCGTCCGCGCGGGCGGCCGCCGTCCAGTATACCACAATGCGTGCGGCCGCCCGGCGAACGGGGCGCCTAGCGGAACAGGAGGACCGTGCCGGACGAATAGATCAGGAACCAGTCGTTCCCCGCGCGGCGCCACGCCCACGGGTGCGACAGCCCCTCGACCTCGGCGAAGGTCCCCGTCACCGTCCCCGCCACGCGCAGGGCCGTCTGGCGCGGCCCGCGCGGCAGGTTCTGGTAGTTCCTCACCACCACCCGCGCGTCCGCCCCCAGCGCGAGGTCGCCCGCCACCACGATCGGCGCCAGGCTCGCCGCCCCCTGCGCGTCGACGACGAGCGGGCCGTCCAGCGCCACGTTCCCCGTGAGCGTGCAGCCCTGCGCGCCCTCGATCCGCAGCGCGGCCGTCGGCGCAAGGCCGACCTCCGCCTCGGCGGGCGGCGCGCCCTCGCTCCACGCCGTCTCCTGCCACTTCGCCATCAGGTACCGCTCGGCCCGCGCCATCTCGTCGTCCGTCAGCGCCCGGTCGTAGGCGATGACCTCGCCCACCGCGCCCACGAACGCGCCGTTCCCGGTATACGCGCCCAGCGCCGTCGGCAGCCGGTCGCTGCCCCGGTCCCGCAGGAACGCCGCCAGGTCGTCGTGGTTCGCGGGATCGAGCCGCGTGGCGAGGATGCGCACCGTCCCGGCGCCGAGCGCGAGCGCGTCGTCGCGCATCACGGCGCCGTCGAGCGACACGTAGTCGCCCAGGCCGCCGTAGCGCACGCCGCCGCCGACCCCTTCGACCGTCGCCGCGCCCGATGCGGCGCGAAAGCCCCGGTCGACGCCGGACGTGCCCCAGTATCCCGCGCAGGCGGCCGTCTTCGTGGCGACGAGCGCCAGGAGCACCGTCTGGACGGGGCTCGCCTTGTCGGCCGCCAGGGCCGCATTCGACTTGTCGCCCGCCTCGTCCGTCGCCGGGAAGACGACGCCCGGCCGCCCGCCCAGCGCCGTCGCGCCGTAGGCCGGCTTCTCCCGGCCCGCGGCGACGAAGAGCCCCTTCGCGGACGAGCTTGCGCGGCTCAGCCACCCCGTCACGCTGCCCGCCGCGTCGCGGAGAACCGTTTCGCCCCGCCCCGCGTCGCACCAGTAGGCGAGGCCGTCCGTCGGCGGCGTGAAGGCGTGGGCGGCCGCCGCGACGTTCCCGCCCGCGACGGCGAGCGCCGTCCCCTCGCCAAAGCGCGCGGCCAGCGACGAGCCGTCCGCGACCTGCAGCGTGACCGGGCCGCCCACCGCGCCGGTGAACGCCGCGGCGCCCGTCACCGTCACCGTCGCGGCGGCCGAAGACGAGTTCGTGATCGTGCCCGAGCCCGCGAGCGACGCCACCGTGAGCGAACAGCCGTTCAGGTCGAGCGTCGCCCCCGTCTCCACCCGCAGCGACGTCCCGGCGGGCAGATGCCCCGCGCGGTCGATCTCCGCATGGAGCGTCCGGCCCAGCCACTTCACGGAAAGGTAGTTCTCCACGAGGCGCGTCTCGCGCTCGTCCAGGATTCGGTCGAAGCAGATGATTTCGCAGTAGTCGCCGTCGAAGTTGCGGTCCGCCTGGCAGTACCATCCCAGCGCGGGGACGAGCGTCGCGGAGGCCGTCTTCATGTTCGCGTCCCAGCCCTTCGGCGTGGGCCAGACGTCGCGGTCGTGGAAGAGGGTGAGCAGATGCGGCGTCCCCGCATCTACCGACGGCTGCGACGCGTCCGCGCCGTCCACGCGTAGCATGCTCTTGTTGCGCGTCTCCAGCGACCAGCTGCCCGTGCCGCCGTCCCACATCGTCCCCGAGCTCATGCGCTGGCCGACGTCCTTCCCGAAGGCGCCGAGCAGGCCGCCATGCTGGACGCCCTCGCGGACGCGCGCCACGACGAAGACCGTCCGGTGCGCGCAGGCGGCCTTCCCCTCGGCGACCAGCTGGTCCGCCGTGGCGCCGTCCTTCCGCGTGCTCACCACGTCGAGCCCGTTCACCTTCTCCGCCGTGCCCCACGTCGGCGCGCCCGACGTGACCGTCAGCGCCGTGACGGACGACGAGCCGCCGCGCGCCTTCCAGCGCGTGACGACGCCCTGCCCGTCCTTCTCGAAGTCCCCTTCGCGCGAGGCGTCGAACCAGTAGGCGAGCGAACGCGAGAAGCGCGGGTCGTCGACGAGCTTCAGCGTGCCCCCGGCGACCGTCGTCGCGCCCGAGTAGGTCCGGTCGGCGCGGCCGAGCTCCAGCGTCCCCGCGCCCGTCTTCGTGAAGGCGAGCGTGCCCGCGCCGTCGGCGAGCGGCAGGGCGAACGTCCCGTCCGCGTCGCAGCCCACGGCCACCTCCGCGCCGGGCGCGCTCGCCTCCACGCCGTCCGCGCCGATCTGCGCGTCCCGCGCCCCCGTCGCCGTCACGGCGCCGAGCGCCACGCGGCCGCCGGCCTTCAGCGTCGAGAAGTTGCCGAGCGCCGTCGCGTCGAACGCGACGTCCGCCCCGAACGTCGGCGAGGCGTGGTCCAGCGCGAGGGACAGGCTCGCGCCCTTCTCCACGCGGAACGCATTCGTGAGCGCCGCCTCCGCGACGTCCGTGAACGACAGGGCCAGCGTCGCGCCGCCCATCACGTGGACGCCGCCCGCGCCGAACGTCGCGTTCGTGTGGAACGCGAGCGCGGTCGTTTCCTCGACCTCCAGCCGCCCGTAGGTGTTCGTCGCGTAGAAGTTGAACGTGCCGCCCTGCACGTGCAGGTCGCCCGGGCCCTTCACGCCGCCCCGGAAATGGACGCCCACGCCCGGCTCGCACGTCAGCCACGCATTGTCCGTGAGCGTGACGGGCTTCGAGAACGACGACCCGCCGCTGCCGTTCAGGAAGCAGAGCGCGCCGCCGCCGTCGCCCTCCCCGCCGCGCGCCTGCATCCCGCGCCCGGACACGTAGACGTCCTGCGTGAACGCCTGCGGGCCCGCGAAGCGCACGGACGCGCCGCCGCCGCCGCTGCCGCCCTCGACGTGCAGGTCCCCCGCCGGAAGCCGCGCCGTGCCCTGCAGCCAGACGAGCGCGCCGCTCACGTAGGTCGGCCCCGTCCACTGGCAGAAGCCGGGACAGAGGAAGAACATCCCCGTCTTGCCCGCGTTCTCGTGCTCGCGCGAGGCGAACGTCACGCCCGCCGTGCCCGTGACCGCCGTCTTGAGCCTGACCGCCCGGTTCTCCCCCCAGCCGTCCTGCGTCGGCGTGCTCGTCCACAGGACGCCCGGCGACGCGCCGAAGTCGATCGTGCCCGCGCCCTCGACCTCCAGCGCCTTGTTCGTCCCCAGCGGCACCTGCCGGTTGAATACGATCCCGGCGGGGTGGACGCCGTCGCCCACCGTCAGCGTCGCGCCCGCCCCCACCGTCAGCGTCGCCGAGTTGTCGAGGACAAGCGCATGGACCTTCCGCGACGCCGCGAGCGCGTTCGTCCCGGAAAGGACGGCCACGTCCCCCTCGCCCGCCTCCTCCCACGCCTTCGCGGACGGATAGGGGACGACGCCCTTCTCCGCGTCGTAGGCGAGGAAGGAGAGCGGCGCGGAGGCCTTCGTGCGGTCCCGCACGACGAGCCCCGCGTCGAGCATTCCGTTCGCCGCCGCCCCGGGCGCCGTCCCCACCTTCAGCCGCTCCGTTCCGCCCAGCGTGGACACGCCGCCGGACGGCGCGACCTCCAGCGTCGCCCCCGCCCCTTCGCGCGTCAACGTCGGCGTCGTGAGCGTCGCCGTGCCGCCCGCCGGCGCCGTCCAGGCGAGGCCGCCGCCCAGCGGACCGTAGGCGAGCGGCGGCAGCGCCGCCTCGGCCGCCCCCTCCCCCGCCGGCGTCCACCGCGCCGTGCCGCCCCGCACCGCCAGCGTCCCCTCCGCCGCGAACAGCGTCTCGCCCCGGTTCGTCGCGGCGAGCGTGCCGCCGCCCGCCGCCACGGTCGCAAAGCCCGTCGCCGGTTGTTCAAGGAGGATGCGCGCGCCGCCGTGCTTGGTGAACGTGTTCGCGCCTGTCCCGCGCAGGGGAAGGCGGAAGACGGGGCCGACCGGCGTGTCGGCGCGGCCGTTGCTCCACACGCCCTCCGCGTTCACGAAGGCGCGCTCGCCCGTCAGCGTCAGCGAGCCGCCGTTCGCCTGCACGGCGGGATAGTCGCCGCCGTTCCACGTGTAGAGCTGGACCCGCCCGAAGTCAAGGCCGCCCAGCGCAACGTCCGCGGTGAAGACGATGCTCCCGGCCTGCGTGCCCGTGAAGTACGCGACGCCGCCGTCGCCCGGCACGCGCTCGCGCTCCCAGTACCGCACGGTCCCCCACGGGTTCAGGTGGTGGTACCAGCTGCCCCAGTAGTAGCCGTCCGTCGCCGCGCCGCCCGCCAGGCAGGCGCCCAGGACGCAGATTCCAGCCACGTTCGCTCGCTTCATATGACACGTTCCTTTTTGCGATTTTGAAACGTGCCTATTTTACATTCACCCCCCCCCCTGTCTGTCAATTATAAATTTTGATTTTTTTCGCGCGCCGCCCCGTACCCGGTCGCGACAAGTTGCGACCCTCCCGCAGGCCCCGTCCTCGGTCGCAACAAGTTGCGACCCTCCCGCAGGCCCCGTACCCGGGAGGGACGCAATTCATTGCGTCCGCTTCCACCGATGGCGTTCCCCTGGGCGCGGCGGCGAATCGCGGGAGTTGTTTCATTGCGGACGATCCTTTCCGGCCTTTCGGCCTTGACGGCGCCCATTAAACCAAATCCGCGCCGCCGAGTTGTCAGCCGCCTGTCGGCGAATTGTAAAAAGATCGTCGCGAGCCTCGCGTCGCCCGTCTTTCGGAAGCCTTCTTATGGAAGCGGCGACAAAATGGATTGATCGTGCGGGAGGGCGCGTGTCCTCACGCGCCGCACATACGGCGGCTGGGGACAGCCGCCCTCCCAACGGAATC
>CAVEVC010000028.1:0-27509 GCA_963618935.1 Clostridiales bacterium CCNA10
CGAGCGTCGAGTCGTTCATCCTCTCGCGTCCGTCCGAGAGCAAGCCCTATCTGATCTCCGCCGCATTCGAGTGCTTGCGCGAGCGTGTGCCGATAAACGAGGCGGAACTGCTCGGCAGATGCCGTCGGATTCGATACGCGAAGCGAACCGTGCGCTGATCGGCGCCGCCCGAGCAGAAGGTCTCTACATCGACAGCAAGGACGTGCCGGGCACCCGCTATTCGATTCGTACGGGTGAAAGCGAAGTCCGTCTCGTCCAACGGGAGCGCGTCTACTACAAGATCAAGGACCCGTTCGCGAAGCTTCACCTCAAGAGGCATCCGCCAGGATTCGTGGCATTCGAGCATCTCGTACACAACATCCTCTTCCCGGAGTGTCGTCTCGAACTCATGGGCGTCTCTTCCGAGATGAACGAAGTCCGGCTTGTCTTCAGGCAGGCTGCCGTCTGCTCTGACCGGCGACCGGACGACGGGCAGATCGCCGAGGAATTGGCACGGCGCGGACTGCGCCCAGAGGGACGCTATGCGTTCGCAAGCGACTTCGTTTTCGTGACGGACGTCGGGCAGGACGGCGACAACGTCCTTCTCGACGACGACGATCGGCTTCGTTTCATCGACCCGATCATCGGGTTCAAGCCTCCCCTGCAAGACCTCTTGAAGCAGTCGGGCGATGAAGACCTCGCCGATCGTCTCGTGCGAGGTCTTCTAAACCAGACGGAACTATCGCCAAGCCGCCCCAGTCGCGAGGCATGATCATACCAGAATCAGCCACCCCGTGCGCGCCCAGGCCGTCTAATAAATCGAGAAGAGAGGTCAGACCTTTGTTCTCTGTCTTGGACAGGCCTTGTCTTGGACAGGCCTTTTGGTGTCTTTTGGTATAATGTGCGGCAGCACGCGCGACAAGCCATGCCCGCCGCCGCGGCGGCCGGTTCGGGGTTCGGGATTGCGCAAGGACAGAGGACAGGGACAAGGACAAGAAAGGAACGGAGAAGATGACGCTGACGGCATTTCTGCTGGCGGCCGCGCTGTTGCCGGCCGGGAACACGACCGTGTGCGAGGACGCGGCGAAGCGCGTCTACGAGGCCGACCGCAAGGCCGATGCGGACTGGCTCGCCTGCGCGACGCCGGAGGCCGTGCGGGCGCGGCAGCGCGCGGTGCGCGCCGCGCTCGCGACGTCGCTGGGCGGCTTCCCCGAGCGGACGCCGCTCAACCCGCGCGTGACCGGCCGCGTCGAGCGTGACGGCTACGCGGTCGAGAAGGTCCTCTTCGAGAGCCGTCCCGGCTTCCACGTGACGGCGCACCTCTTCCTGCCGGACCCGGCGAAGTTCCCCGGGAAGCGTCCGGGCATCGCCGTGCCGTGCGGCCACTCGACGAACGGCAAGGCGGCGGCCGCGTACCAGCGCGCCTGCGTAAAGGCCGCGCTCAAGGGGATGGCCGCGCTCGTCTACGACCCGATCGACCAGGGCGAGCGGCGGCAGAGCCGCCGCAACGCCGCGCTCTGGGGCTGCGCGGCGCACAACAACGTCGGCGTCCGGGCGGAGCTGCTGGGCGGGAGCGCGGCGACGTTCCGCATCTGGGACGGGATGCGCGCGCTCGACTACCTGGCGTCGCGGCCCGAAGTGGACGCCGCGCGCCTTGGCGTGATGGGGCATTCCGGCGGCGGCACGATGACGGCGTATCTCATGTGCCTCGACGACCGCGTCGCGTGCGCCGCGCCGAGCGGCTATCTCTCGACGCAGCGCGCCGTCTGCCGCGAGTGCGGCCCGCAGGACGCCGAGCAGTTCCCCTTCGGCTCGCTCGCGTTCGGCTTCAACCACCTCGCGCACGTCGTCCTGCGCGCGCCGTCGCCCGTCCTCCACTGCGCCTCGCACGGCGACTTCTTCCCGTTCACGGGCGTCCTCGACACGGCGGACGCCGCGCGGCGGGTCTACGCGACGCTCGGCGCGTCCGAGGCGTTCGCGCTGTCGGACGTCCCCGGGCCGCACGCCTGGTGCGAGGCGACGAGCTCCTACGCCGTCGACTGGATGGACCGCTGGCTGCAGGGCGCGGCGCCGGCGCGCACGACGAGCGACTACCGGGCGATGGAATACGGCTTCTCGTTCGCGGCCGTCGACACGGCGCTCGCGTATGCGCCGAAGGGCCTCGCCGACATGCGGGCGAACCGGTGGGAGGCGAACGTGACGCCGACCGGCAGCACGCTGGACCTGCCGGGCGAGCGGACGGCCTACGACGTCCTGGCGGAGACGGCGGCGCGGCAGAAGGCGGCGCGCGCGCCGCTGACGCCTGAGGGGGTGCGCGCGCGGGCGGGGATCCGTCCCGCCGCCGAGATCGGCTTCTCGCGCGCCGCGAACGGCGGCGTGATCCTCGCGGACGACGCGACGCCGATCCCGGTCTCGACGACGGGGGCGGGCGAGAAGGTGCTGTTCGTCTCCGACCGCGCGGCGGGCGCGGCCGTCCCCAAGGCCGGCGCGGTCACGGTCGCGGGCTTGCGCGGCTACGGCGCGACGGCGAAGGGGAACCATCGCTTCTACGGCTGCCCGGACGGCGACGAGGAGATCGCGCGGCTCTACGCGCTCGTCGGCGTCAACCTCGTCGCGAAGCGCGCGGAGGACGCGATCGCCGTCGCGAAGGCGATGGGCGGCGGCGTGCGGCTCGTCGCCGAGGGCTTCGCGGCGATCCCGGCGGCGCACGCCTACTACACGGCGCGCGGGCTCTTCACGTCGCTGGAGCTCGTCCGCCCGCCCGCGCCCTGGTCCGCGCTGTTCGCGGACGACGCGAAGCGCTGGAAGTTCGCGGACATCGTCTACGACGCCTGGTCGCTCTACGACTGGCCGGACCTGGCGAAATGACTTCCGCCGGCCCCCTTGCGCGGGCGGGCGCAATATGCTATACTGCCCGCCTGTTTTCCGAGCGCGGGAGGGCCGGGTGGCCGTCGCCGCGCGGAAGCGAACGACGTTCCGGCTTGTCCAGGCCGGGGCGCCAAAGCGGATTAACCAAGGGAAGACGCGGGCGTGTTCGCCCCTGCCTCCCGCCAACGGACACGAAAGGTTACGACACAGACATGGATATGCCGACCTCCCAGGCCACGGGCCTGACGCTCAAGGACCTCTTTGACGCCGGCCTTCACTTCGGCCACCAGACGAAGCGCTGGAACCCGAAGATGAAGCCCTACATCTTCGACAAGCGAAACGGCATCCACATCATCGACCTCACCCAGACGGTGACGTTCATCGACGAGGCGGCGGAGTTCCTCCGCAAGACGGTCCTCGACGGCAAGAAGATCCTCTTCGTGGCGACGAAGAAGCAGGCCCAGGAGCTCGTCAAGCAGGCCGCCGAGGCGTGCGGGCAGTTCTACATGACCGAGCGCTGGCTTGGCGGCACGCTCACGAACGCCCAGACGCTCCGGGGCAGCGTGAAGCGCATGAAGCAGCTGCAGGCGCTCGGCGCCCGGAACAACGGCGTCCTCTCCGTCCACAAGCAGGAGAACTCGATGCTCCGCCGCGAGCTCGCCAAGCTGGAGAAGAACCTGACGGGCATCGCCGACATGGACGAGAAGCCGGGCGCGGTCTTCATCGTCGACGTCTGCCGCGAGCTCAACGCCGTCAAGGAGGCCTCCCGCCTGCACATCCCGATCGTGGCCATCACGGACACGAACGCGAACCCGGACCCGATCGACTACGTCATCCCCGGCAACGACGACTCCGTGCGCGGCATCGAGCTGATCGTCGAGGGCCTTGTCAAGGTCGTCAAGGCCGCCGGCGACGAATACTCCGCCCGCGCCGCCGAGGAGGCGCAGAAGCGCGCCAACGAGCGCCGCGAGCGCGAGGAGCAGGAGAAGGCCGAGCGCGCCGCGCGCCGCGAGAAGGCCGCCGCCGAGAAGAAGGCCGCCGCGGCCGCGAAGGGCGAGGAGGTCGCCAAGGCCGCCCGCGCCAAGACCTCGAAGACGGCCATCGACAACGCCGTGAAGCAGGCCGCCCGCGCCGCGAAGGAGGCCGCCGAGGCCAAGGCCAAGGAAGAGCTCGCCGCGAAGCGCCAGGAGAAGGTCGCCGCCGCCGAGGCCGCCGTCAAGGCCGCCGAGGCCGCCGAGGGCGCCGCCGCGCCGGCGGCGGAGTAAGCGCAACGGACGGGGGAGCTCGCGCTCCCCGAACCCCCACGAGAAGAATTGGAGATTTTGTTATGGCCATCACAATTGCACAGATCAAGGAACTCCGCGAAGCGACCGCCGCCGGGATGGGCGCGTGCAAGGAGGCGCTGACCGCCGCGGGCGGCAACATGGACGAGGCGGTCAAGTACCTCCGCGAGAAGGGGCTTGCCGTCGCCGCCAAGCGCGTCGACAAGGAGTCCAAGCAGGGCATCATCGCCCTCGCGGCCGCCGCCGACAACACGGCGATGGCGCTCGCCGAGGTCAACTGCGAGACCGACTTCGTCGCCAACACGGACGCCTACAAGGAGTTCTGCGCGAACGCGGCGAAGGTCGCGCTCGCCGGCGGGAACATCGAGGAGGCGCTGGCCGACGACTACAAGATGCTGCTCACGAAGACGGGCGAGAACGTGAAGATCCGCCGCCAGGAGCGCTTCGCGCTCGAGGGCGCGGGCGTGCTGAGCGGCTACATCCACATGGGCGGCAAGATCGGCGTGCTCGTGGAGCTCGGCTGCGAGAAGGCCGACGCGCCGGCGCTCGCCGAGGCGGCCCACATGGTGTGCCTCCAGATCGCCGCGAACGCCCCGAAGTACATCGCGCCCGGGGACGTCCCCCAGGCCGAGATCGACGCGGAGCTCGAGATCAAGCTCAACGCGCTCAAGGAGCAGAAGGGCAGGCTGCCGCCGGAGCAGGCGCTCGTCGGCATCAAGAAGGGCATGGCCGCCAAGTTCTGCACGCAGATCTGCCTGCTCAAGCAGGACTACGTGGCGGACGGCGACCTCACCGTGGAGCAGTACCTCGACGGCGTCGCGAAGGCGCTCGGCGCCCCGGTCGCGGTGAAGCGCTTCGTGCGCCTCCAGCTCGGCGCCTGACCGTAGCGGAACGATACGGAAACCCTCCGGGCGGTGTGGTATACTGCCAAGGCCCCGCTCCACGATGGAGGCGGGGCCTTTCGTTCAGAAGGGCAAGCGGAGCGAAGAAGAAGAAGGAGACGAGATGACAGACCTGAAGACGGCGCGTGGCGAGATTGACCGCATCGACGAGGAGTTGGTGCGCCTCTTCCTGAAGAGGCTGAAGGCCGCGCGCGATGTCGCGCTCGCGAAGCGCGAGAAGGGCGGCCCGATCACCGATCCGGCGCGGGAGCGCGAGATCCTCACGCGCGTGTCGGTGGAGGCGGGCCCCGAGAACGAGAACGCCGCCCGGCTGTTCTTCTCCACGCTCTTCTCGATCTCGAAGGCGCGCCAGCGGAGCATCCTGAGGGGGCAGTCGCCGCTCGTGGACCGGATCAAGCGCTCCGCCGCGCTCCACGCCGACGCGGCGCACGCCTTCCCGTCCCACGCGATCGTCGCGTGCTGCGGCACGGAGGGGTCCTACACGCAGCAGGCCGTCTGCCGGCTCGTGCGGGTGCCCACGATCGTCTACTTCAACAGCTTCGAGAAGGTCTTCGAGGCGGTGGAGCAGGGGCTGTGCCCCTACGGCGTGCTGCCGGTCGAGAACTCGGCCGCGGGGTCCGTCGTCGCCGTCTACGACCTCATGCAGCGGCACCGCTTCCACATCGCGCGGGCGCTGCGCCTGAAGGTGGACCACGTGATCCTCGCGCCGCGCGGCGTGGCGCTGGCGGACGTGAAGGAGATCGTGAGCCATCCGCACGCGCTCGCGCAGTGCTCGGAGTTCTTCCGCGCGCACCCCGAGATCCGCTCGACGCCGAGCCCGAACACCGCCGTCGCCGCGAAGGAGATCGCCGCCTCCGGCCGGCGCGACGCCGCCGTGATCGCCTCGCGCGCCTGCGCCGAGCTCTACGGCCTCGACGTGGTCGCCGAGCGCGTCCAGGACGCCGTCTACAACTACACGCGCTTCATCTGCATCTCGAAGGACCTCGAAATCTACCCGGAGGCCCACAAGATGTCGATCATGCTCTCGATCCCGCACCGCCCGGGCGCGCTCGCGGAGATCATCTCGAAGTTCGCGGCGATCGACGTGAACCTGACGAAGCTGGAGTCGCGCCCGATGCCGGGGATGGACTTCGAGTTCCGCTTCGTCTTCGACTTCATGGCCTCGCCGCTGGAGAACGCCGTGCAGTGCCTCCTCTCGGAGCTCTCGCGCGACCCTGAGATCGAGCACTTCGACTTCCTCGGCGCCTACGTCGAAAGCTGAAGGGGAGGAGCCCGTGAAGATCAGCACCATCCTGGAAGGCGCCGGGCCGGCGGTCTCCTTCGAGGTCTTCCCGCCGAAGAAGGACCGTCCGCTCGCGGGCACGAAGGAGGTCGTCTCGCGGATCGCCGCCGCGCGCCCGGCGTTCATGTCCGTCACCTACGGCGCGGCGGGCGGCTCGACCGGCGCGAACACCTGCGCGCTCGCCGAGCACGTCGAGCGCGCGTGCGGCGTGCCGGTGCTCGCGCACCTCACGTGCATCGGGGCGAGCCGCGCGGCGATCGCCCGCGAGTGCGCCGCCTTCCGCGCGGCGGGCATCGAGAACGTCCTCTGCCTGCGGGGCGACCGCCCGCCCGGCGCGGCGTTCCCCGGCGACCCCGACTTCCGCCACGCGGCGGACCTCGTGCGCGCGCTGAAGGGCGAGGGGTTCTGCCTCGGCGGCGCGTGCTACCCCGAGGGCCACCCCGAGAGCGCCCGCATCGCCGAGGACATCGCCCACGTGCGCGAGAAGGTCGAGGCCGGCCTCGACTTCCTCGCCACGCAGATGTTCTTCGACAACAACGTCTACTTCCACTACCTCGCGCGCCTGCGGGACGCCGGGGTCACGGCGCCCGTCCTCGCCGGCATCATGCCCGTCACGAACGGGCGGCAGATCGCCCGCATCTGCGCGCTTTCGGGGACGTACCTGCCGCCGCGCTTCCGCGCGGTCGTCGACCGCTTCGGGGACGACCCCGCCTCGATGCTCGCGGCGGGCGTCGCCTACGCGACCGAGCAGATCATCGACCTCTTCGCGAACGGCGTCCGCCACGTCCACGTCTACACGATGAACAAGCCGGAGCTCGCGCACCGCATCATGGAAAACCTGCGCGGCATCGTCCGCGCCCCCACCACTTGACTTGAAAGGCCAGGACCATGGTCATCATCCTGAAGAAGGGCGTGGACGCCGCCCAGGTCGAGAACCTGAAGGCGCTCCTGCGGGCGAACAACATCACGCCGTGCGTGACGGCCGGCGCGCTCAAGACGATCGTCGGCTGCGTGGGCGACGTCGCCCACGTCGACCCGGGGCTCATCGAGGCGCTGGACGGCGTGGAGTCCGTCCAGCGCATCCAGGAGCCCTACAAGGCCGCGAACCGGAAGTTCCACCCCGAGGACTCGGTGGTCGACTGCGCGGGCGTGAAGGTGGGCGGCGGGCGCTTCGCCGTCATCGCCGGGCCCTGCTCCGTCGAGGGCGAGGAGCAGCTCGTGGGCATCGCGAAGGCGGTGAAGGCGGCCGGCGCGACGATGCTGCGCGGCGGCGCGTTCAAGCCGCGCACCTCCCCCTACGCCTTCCAGGGCATGGGCGCGGAGGGGCTGCGCCTCCTCTCCCTCGCGAAGCGGGAGACGGGCCTGCCGGTCGTGACGGAGCTGATGGACTTCAAGGACATCGAGCTCTTCAACGACGTCGACGTCATCCAGATCGGCGCGCGGAACATGCAGAACTTCAACCTCCTCAAGGAGGTCGGCGCCTACACGAAGAAGCCGGTGCTGCTCAAGCGCGGCATGTCGGCGACCCTGCAGGAGCTCCTGATGGGCGCCGAGTACATCATGGCCGCGGGCAACCCGAACGTCATCCTCTGCGAGCGCGGCATCCGCACGTTCGAGACGGCGCTGCGCAACACGCTCGACCTCGGCGTCGTCCCGGTCCTCCACCGCCTCTCGCACCTGCCCGTCGTGGTGGACCCCTCGCACGCGACGGGGCACGCCTACATGGTCGACCCGGTCTCCGTCGCGGCGGCGGCCATCGGGGCGGACGGCCTCATCGTCGAGGTCCACAACGACCCGCCGCACGCGAAGTGCGACGGCGCGCAGAGCCAGACGCCGGAGATGTTCGCCCGCACGATGGCGCGCGTGCGGAGGATCCGCGAGGCCGCGGCGTCGTGAGGGTCGCGGTCATCGGCGCGGGCCTGATCGGCGGCTCCTTCGAGAAGGCGTCGCGCGCGGCGGGGCACGCGGTCGCGCTCCTCCACCACGGGGACGCGACGGGGTTCGAGGAGGCGGAGCTGGTCCTCGTCTGCCTGCCGCCCCCGGCCGTCGTCCCGTGGGTGCGCGCGCACGCGGCGGCGTTCCGCCCCGGCGCCCTCGTCGTGGACATCTGCGGCGTCAAGCGCGCGGTCCTGCGCGAGATGGCGGCGGTGCCGCGCGGCGGCTGGACGTTCGTGGGCGGGCACCCGATGGCGGGGCGCGAGGTCGCGGGCTACGCGAACGCCCGCGCGGACCTCTTCGCCGGCGCGTCGATGGTCCTCACGCCGTTCGCCGGCACGCCGCCGGAGGCGCTGGCGGCCCTGCGCGCCTACTTCGCCTCCGTCGGCTTCGCCGAGACCGTCGTCGCCACGGCCGCGCGCCACGACGAGATGATCGCCTTCACGAGCCAGCTCTGCCACGTGATCGCCACCACCTACGCGCGCGACCCGCGCGTGCGGGACGCGATCGGCTTCTCGGCGGGCAGCTACGCGAACATGACGCGCATCGCCACGCAGAACGCCGCCGACTGGAGCGCGCTCTACGCCGCGAACCGCGACGCGCTCGTGGAGGTGCTCGACGCCTTCGCCGCGCGCTTCCGCGACCTGCGCGACGCCATCGCCCGCGACGACCGCGCGGCGGTCGCGCGCTTCATCGAGGAGGGCGCCGCCGCCAAGCGCCAGGAGCTGCTCGGCCGCCGCCGCGGCGACGAACGGCCGCCCGCCGCGCGCAAGGTTTTGGTATAATGGCGCGCGGAGAAGCCTTGGCAGGGAATAAAATGAAGAAGACGTCCGTTCTCGTCCGCGCGCGCCACGCCGCGACCTGGATCGCCGGGCCGCTGGGGGCCGCCTTTCTCATGGGGCTGCTCCTGGGCGGCTGCCAATCGCCTTCGCCCTACGAGAGCTTCCGCAGCTGGGTGGTGCGGCAGAGCGAGACGCCGCCGTATGCCGCCGACTACGACCTCCTCTACTTCTACCCGAAGCTCACGGCCTGGCACGAGCACGCCAACGCGACGAACACCTTCCTCACGGTGGAGGCGCGCCTGAAGCCCTTCGGCTTCGCCGGCGAGGCGACCGCGCGCGACTACCGCCAGCCGCGCATCTTCGCGCCCTACGTCAGCCCCAAGGCGGACCTGACGGCCCGCGACGTCCGCGACGCCATCCGCTTCTACCTCGACAACTACCACGACGAGGGGCGGCTCTACGTGATCGTCGCCGAGGGGGAGAGCGCGGCGCCCGTGCGCGACGCCGTGGTGCGCGACCTCGGCTGGTTCGGCGTCATCGACCGCAGGGACGGCTACCTCGCCTCCTTCTTCCCGCCGGAGGGGACGACGCTCGACATGGAGGATCTCGCGCTCTTCCTGAAGCGGCTCGTCAAGGTCGGGCGCATCGAGCAGGACCGGCGCCGGCCGCTGCCGGCCGACGTCGAGGGGATTTCCGCGACCACGCTGGAGGCCTGGCATGGGCATGGGCGACGCGAGTGACGGGCGCGTCCTCCTGGTCGACGACGAACGCCTCGTCCGCTTCACCATCTCGACGTGGCTGAAGACCTCGCGCTTCGCGGCGACGGCCGTGGCGACGCCGGGCGAGGCGATCGCCGCGCTGAAGGAGGGCGGGGGCTACGACGTCGTCGTCTCGGACGTGATGATGGGGGCGGTGGACGGCTTCATGCTGCGCGACGCGGTGCGCCGCATCGACGGCCGCATCCCCTTCGTCTTCCTGACGGCGCTCGTCGACTCGCCGACGAACCAGCTGCAGGAGCGCATCGCGGCGGACCCCTACTCGACCTACGTGGCGAAGAACGCGCGGCGCGACGTGCTGCTGCTGCGCATCCGCCAGGCCGTCCACAGCCTCCGCGCGGAGCGCGAGGCCGACCTCCTGAAGGCGGCGCAGCGCCGGGACCTCGAGTTCGCCGCGCGCGTCCAGGACGTCCTGCTGCCCGCGCCGGTGGCCGTCGGGCCGGAGTCCTTCTGCAGCGCGCTCGCGCGCCCGCTCGACGTCGTCTCCGGCGACTTCTTCCACTGGCAGGCGCTGGGCGCGCGCGCGGGCATGCTCGTCCTCGGCGACGTCTCCGGCCACGGCGTGCCGGCGGCCCTGGCGATGGCGGCCATCGTCTCGCACATCAAGGGGCTGGCGGACGGCGAGGGCGTGCGCCTGCGCCGGCCGCACGCCGTCTGCCGCGAGATCGACCGCTTCATCCGCCAGAACCTGCGCGACGTCTGCTACCTCGCCGGCACGGTCGTCTTCGTCGACCTCGACGCGCGGACGGTGCGCTACCTGAACGCCGGCGGCATGGAGCCGCTCTGCTTCTCGCGCACGGACGGCGCGCGCCTCGACCTCAACCCGGAGGGGCGCGGCTGCCTGCCGATGGGGCTCATGGAGGGCGCGGCCTACGACGAGGCCGAGGTCGTCGAGGCGCCGTTCCCGGCGGACGCCCTCCTCTGCCTCCACTCGGACGGCTACGCCGACCTCGCCAGCGACGCCGCCGGCGCCGACCTCCTGCCGCCGGACGTCCTGCGCGACGTCATCGCCGAACTCGTGCGCGGCGCGAGCGGCACGGTGGACTTCGCCGCCCTCCCCTACCGGCTCAACGCGGTGCTGCGGGACATGGGCTTCGTCCACCAGCAGGACGACATGGCGTTCGTGATCTTCGGCCGCTCGATGGTGCATGCTCTGCGCTTCCTGCGCGATGTGCCGATGCGCGACCCGTCGCAGATCGACCAGGCCGTCGCGGCCGCCGCGCGGTGGGCGGAGGCGCGCGGGATGGGCGACGAGGCGGTCGTGCGCCTGGAGCTGCTGCTCGAAGAGCACCTCTCGAACGTGCGCCGCCACGGGATGAACGAGGCCGAGCGCCGGCGCGGCTGCGCGGTCGTGGAGATGCGCCCGGCGGGCGACGACCTGGAGGTCTGCGTCTGGAACCGCGGCGCGAAGTGGCAGGGGGACCTTTCGGAGACCGCGCCCCACCCCGACCTCGCGCTCGACGCGCAGAACGCCGCGCTCGCCGGCAGCGGGCGCGGCGTCGCCATCCTCCGCAAGGTCGCGCGCCGCATCGCCTACGAGCACTTCGACGGGCTCAACAAGTTCACCTTCCTCATCGGGGCGAAAGCATGATGAACGACGACGTGAAGGCCTGGCTGGACGAGCAGTTCGCCGGCGACGAGGGGACGATCCGCCTCGTCTGGGGCGAATACCTCGCCTCGTTCGCCGAAAAGCTCGCGGAGGCGAACGCGGCGCAGGCGGCGGAGGACTTCCCGCTCCTCGACCGCGTCGCCCACGCGCTGAAGGGCAACGCCCTCATGGTCGGCGACGCGCCGTGCGTCGCCGCCGCGCTCGCGCTCCGCGACGCGGCGAAGGCCTCCGACGGCGCCCGCGCCGCGGCCGCCCTCGCCCGCCTCGCCGCGCTGGAGGAGGTGGCGCGCGCATGACGGACCCGGCGCGCATGACGGACCCGGCGCGCGTGACGGACGCCGAGCTCGCGGCCCTCCGCGCCGAGCTGGAGGGCCGCCGGCACGGCCGGCGCCGCCGCCGCCTGCGCCAGGCCGCCTGGCTCATGACCGTCGCCGGCACCTACCGCGTCAAGCGCCTCCTCGACGTCCTCGCCGCGCTCCTCGGCCTCGCCGTCCTCTCGCCCGTCTTCGCCGCCCTCGCGCTCGCCGTCAAGCTCACGAGCAAGGGGCCCGTCTTCTTCGTCCAGACCCGCGTCGGCCGCCACGGCCGCCACTTCCGATTCTACAAGTTCCGCTCGATGTACGACGGCGCCGAGGCGCAAAAGGCCGCCCTCCTCCGGGCGAACGAGTCGGCGGACGGCGTCATCTTCAAGATGAAGGACGACCCGCGCGTCACCCCGGCCGGGCGCTTCCTGCGCCGCACGAGCCTCGACGAGCTGCCGCAGCTCCTCAACGTCCTCCTCGGCGACATGTCGCTCGTCGGGCCCCGCCCGCCCGTCCCCTCCGAGGTGCGGCAATACACGCTCGAGGACCGCAAGCGGCTGAACGCCATCCCCGGCATCACCGGCCTCTGGCAGGTCTCCGGCCGCAGCGACGTGCCGTTCCGCCAGCAGGTGCGCCTCGACCAGGACTACATCCGCAGCCACTCCGTCCTGCGCGACGTCTCCATCCTCCTGCGCACGGTGCCGGCGATCCTCACCGGGAAGGGGGCGTACTGACATGACGTTCCTCATCGTCCCCGCGCCCGACGGCCGCGCCTGGTCGGAGGCCTACTTCCCGGACGTCAGCCCCCTGCACCTCGGCGTCGTCGCCAAGACCTGGGCCGAGCACCTCCTCGACTGGTGCCAGACCCAGGGCGCGGCCGCCGTCAAGGTCCTCGACGCCTTCTACGACGAGGCGCTCGCGCGCAAGCACCTCGCGGACGGCGCGCGCTGGGGCCTCCGCCTCGCCTACGAGGGCGCCGGCCCGCTCGCGTCCGAGGCGGACGCGATCGCGCGCAACCGCGGCTTCGCCGCCGGCGACGCGGACGTGCGCGTCGTCTGGGGCCTCGTCTTCCCCTACCGCGGCGCGCTCGTCAAGGTCGACTCGCTCGCGGCCTGGTTCGACCTCAACTTCAAGGTGCTGGAGGACCCCGCCGGCCGGACGCTTCCCGGCTACTCGGCGGAGCCCGGCGTCTCCATCGGCGAGAACGTCGCCATCATGACCCGCGCCCACGTCGACCGCCCCGTCGCCCTCGGCGACAACGTGCGCATCGCGGACGGCGCGTCGCTCGCGGGCGGCGTCATCGTCGGCGACGGCTCCTACGTCGAGAAGGACTGCTCGCTGCGGCGCTCGATCGTCTTCTCGCACACCTACCTCGGGCACGGGCTCTCGTTCGTGGACAAGGTGGTCGCCGGCGCGCGCGTCGTCGACGCGAAGACCGGCGCGTTCGTCGACCTCGACGAGTCCGGCCTCTCGGCGCGCTTCCACAAG
This sequence comes from Clostridiales bacterium CCNA10, assembly GCA_963618935.1. Taxonomy (GTDB): domain Bacteria; phylum Verrucomicrobiota; class Kiritimatiellia; order RFP12; family UBA1067; genus RUG572. The sequence continues at coordinate 13,207 of CAVEVC010000028.1, forward strand.
GCCGCGCGCATCCGCCCCGTCGACGTCTGGGAGTGGACCCTCGCCGTCGCGCTCGCCGTCGGGCTGCTGCCGCTCGTCGGGCTGCTCTGGCACGTGCGCCGCTCCACCTGGGCCTACAAGCTCTCCGTCACGAGGTATTCCGCGGTCCTCCGCGCCGCCTGCCTGCGCGGCCGGCTCGTGCGCCGGCCGGGCGCGCGCGGCAGGGGCGCGTTCTGCGCGTCCGAGGTGCTGTCCGAGCGGCGCACGCCGGAGGAGCAGCGGCTGGACGACGTCTGGTACCAGTGCAGCCGGACGGTGCGGTTCGCGACGGCCGTCGTCGCCAAGGGCCTCCTCAACCGCCTGATCGCGCCGGCCGGCACCGCCAGGACGCGGGCGGCCGAGGACGTCCGCCCCTACCAGGAGAACGGGCCGACGCGGGCGGCCGAGGACGTCCGCCCCTACCAGGAGAACGGGCCGACGCGGGCGGCCGAGGACGTCCGCCCCTACCAGGAGAACGGGCCGACGCGGGCGGCCGAGGACGTCCGCCCCTACCAGGAGAACGGGCCGACGCGGGCGGACGAAGACGTCCGCCCCTACCAGGAGAACGGGCCGACGCGGGCGGCCGGCTTCACGGCCGTGGGCGACGGGGAGGCGGACGCGCTGGTGCGCGGCGCGCTGCCGGAGGTCGCGGCGGCCGTCCGCGCCTGCGGTCTGCCCGGCTACGCGGCGCTTCTCCTCGGCGGCGGCTACGGACGCGGCGAGGGCGGCGTGGCGCCCGGCCATCGGCTCGCCAACGACCTCGACTTCTTCGTCCTCCTCGACGCGCCGGAGCGGACGTTCCCCTCGCTCGCGGCGAAGCTGAAGCCGGTCGCGGAGGCCTTCACGGCGCGGCTTGGCGTGGACGTCGACTTCACGCTCCGCACGGCGGCGAGGCTGAAGCACGACGCGCGCCGGATCATGGTGCAGGAGCTCCTGCGCGGCCACGTCGTCGTCGACGCGCGCGCGCCGGGCTTCGACCTGGCGGCGTGGTCGGGGGCGCGCGAGCGGCCGGCGGCGGCCGTCCCGCCGGGCGAGGCGGCGCGCCTGCTCATGAACCGCGGCATGGGCCTCGATCTCGCGCGGCGGCGGCTCGCGGCGAACGGCGGCGTGGCGGACGCCTTCGTCCTGCGCAACCTGAACAAGGCGGTGCTGGGCGCGGGCGACGCGCGGCTCGTCGCCGAAGGGCGCTACGCCTGGCGGCTCGACGACCGCGAGGCCGCGCTCGGCGACGCCGCCTATTCGCGGGCGTGCGCGTTCAAGCGGCGGCCGGCGGAGGGCGCGGCCCTCCCAAGCGCGGCCCTCCCGTTGGCGTGGGAGGCGGCGTTTGCGGCGTGGCGGGAGGCGGCGGACGCGCTCTTCGCGCGGCGCGGCGGCGAACTGCGGCGGCGCAGCGTCCGCCAGCTGATGCGGTGGCTTGTGCGGCGGCGGACGGTCGGGCCGCTTTCGACGCTTGGCATGGACTGCACGGTGCGTGTCCTGGAGAGGATCCGCGCGACGCTGGCGGACGGCGTGCCGCCGTCCGTCGCGCGCGACTGGGAGGTGTTCAACTGATGAGCGACAAGAAGCAAGACAGCGAAAAGAGCGAACGCGAGCTCGAAGAACTGCGCCTGCGGCGGCTGAACGCGCTGCGCGGCATCGTGCAGGTCGCCGCGAGGCGGTGGCTGTGGGCCTTCGCCGCCGCGACGGCCGTCGTCGCCGTCGCGCTCGTCGCGCTGCTGGCGCGGCGGACGCTGCGCTCGCCGGAGCGCGCCGTCGTCGTCACGCGCCTCCAGTTCTTCCCCAAGCGCGCGTCCAAGATCCAGGCGATGGACGCCGGGCAGGTCTTCCAGATCCTGACGCGCGAGGCGCCCGTGCGCCGCTACGCCGAGAAGCTGGGCCTCCTGGGCCTCGAGCGCCTGCGCACCTGGCTGGACATCTCGATCGAGCCGAGCCGCTTCGACTCGCGCCTCTTCGAGATTGCCGCCCGCGCCAACACCGAGGCGCGCGCCGCCGAGAAGGCCAACGCCTTCGCCGACGCCTGCCTGAAGGAATACGAGGACTACCGCCGCGCCGAGCTCGAGAAGTGGCTCGCCACGATCGACGCGCGCCGCCGCGAGCTGCAGGGCCAGATCGACGCGCTCGACGCCGAGGAGCAGAAGCTCGCCAAGGCCAACGGCCTCTTCGCGCCCAAGACCGACGGCGACCGCCTGCGGCTGACGATCACCGAGCAGAAGCTCCGCCTCTCCGAGGCCGACGTCAAGGTGACGAACGAGGCCCTGCGCGCCAAGCGCCTCAGGGAGGAGCTCGGCGACGTCTCCGCCAAGGCGTTCGGCCGCGCGGACGAGCTCAAGGTCCTCCAGGAGGCGCTCGTGCGCGCCGAGAAGGAGGTCGCGCGCCTGCGCACGCTCTACACGGACAGGAACCCGCGCCTCGCGCTCGCCCTGAAGTCGCAGGCCGAGGCGAGGGGCCAGCTCGACGCCTTCCTCAAGGAGAACGAGATGCCGGCGATGACGAGCTCCGAGCTCGAGCGCCTCACGCGCGTCTACGCGAAGCTCAGGGACGCCGAGGTCGAATACGAGATCCAGAAGTCGTCGCAGGAGGCGCTGAAGAAGGAGATCGCGGCGAACGAGGCGCGGCTCGCGGCGCTGGCGGGCCTGCTGCCGCAGTTCGACGGCTTCGCGCGCCGCCGCGACACGCTCCAGACCGCGATCAACGGGCTGGAGGAGACGATCTCGGACATCCGCTACCTCCAGGCGGCCGTCTCCGGCGACCTCGCGCAGGTCGAGCGCGCGACGAGCGGGAAGGTGGCCTCGCCGCTCAACAAGAAGAACCTCGCGCTCGGGCTCCTCGGCGGGCTCTTCGCCGGCGGCGGGCTCTGGGCGCTGCTCGCCCTCCTCGACGTCGTGTTCGGCCGCGTGCGCGGCGTGCGCGAGGCGGCCTGCTACCTCGGCGTGCGGACGCTCGGCGCGGCCGTGCCGCAGGACCGCTGCCCGGCCGGCGTCGACTACAGGGCCGCGCTCGACCGCGTCTGCTTCCAGATCGAGCGGGCGACCGCCGGCAAGGCCGTCCACTTCGTCGGGGCGCTGCCGGGCGGGGCGTTCGTCCCCGCGCTCGGCGAGGCCCTGCGCTGGAGCCTGGCGATGGCCGGGCGGCGCGTCGTCACGGTCGACGTCGTGCCGGCGAAGACGTTCGAGGCGCCGGAGGGCGCGGAGCAGCTTTCGGCCGTCTGCCTGAAGGGCGAGCAGGGATGGTTCGCGCGCGCCGACCCGCTCGCCCTCTCGCCGTCCGAGACGAAGCTCCTCGGCGAGGACCTCGCCGCGCTGCGCGCGCGCTTCGACCTTGTGATCCTGCGGTGCCGGGAGCCGGCCGACTCGTCCATCTTCCTGCGCCAGGCGCTGGAGACCGCCGACGTCGCGCTGTTCTTCGTCGGCGCCCGGCGGACGCCGCGCGCGGCCCTGCGCGGGCTTGCGCGGGAGGGCGAGCGGACGGGGCGGGAGCCGCTCGTCGTCGTGGGCGGCCGCCTCGCGGCCGGGGACTTCACGGAGGAGGCAAGCAGATGAGGACGCTTCAAAACCCCGGACACGGCAAGCGTGTCCCTCCCGCGCTGCAGGGATGCCTTGCGGGGCTGTGCCTGCTGCTCCTGGGCGGCTGCTACTCGGAGCGCTGGACCGGGCGCCTGAGGGCGTTCCCGGAGCTTGTGGACGCGGAGGCGGCGGCCGTCGCCGAGTCGACGCTGAACGACGAGCAGCTGCGCGCGCGCGACGAGGCGCTCGTCGCGCTCAACAACGCGCCGCAGGCGCCCTACACGATCAACGCGGGCGACGAGATCTACATCACGGTCTACGACCACGAGGACCTGAGCCGCCAGACCGTCGTCACGCCGGACGGCAAGATCGGCATCGTCTTCCTCGGCGAGGTGTCCGTCCAGGGCCTGACGCTCGCGGAGGCGGCCCGGAAGATCGAGAAGGGGCTTGCGGACTACATCAACGCGCCGGCCGTGGGGCTCTCGCCGGTCGCGGTCGGCTCGGAGACCGTGACGATCGGCGGCGCGGCGACGCATCCGGGCACCTACGTCATCTCGTCGGGCATGAAGCTCTCCGACCTCTACGCGAAGGCGGGGGGATCGAGCATCCGCCGCTTCGGCGACCAGGACCTCGACGCGGCCGACCTCGTCAACTCGCGCTTCGTCCGCGACGGCAAGCTCGTGCCGGTCGACTTCCGGCTCGCCATCGAGCGCGGCGACCCGGTGCACAACCTGCTCCTGCGCAAGAACGACTACGTCTACATCGGGGTGCGCTCCGAGGCGATGGTCTGCCTCGTCGGCGACGTCGCCGCGCCCTACAAGAAGCTCTGGGACAACAGCCTCGGCCTGATCGAGCTGCTGGCCTCCGGTGGCTGGATGAACGAGACGCACTGGGCCTACGTCGTCATCATCCGGGGCGGCGTGGCGAACCCGCGCCTCTACCGCGTCCACGTCGACGCGATCCTCTCCGGCCGCGCGCCGAACGTGCGGCTCGAGCCGGGCGACGTCGTCTACGTGCCGAAGGACAACGCCTCCGAATACAACGTGTTCGTCCGCAAGCTCCTGCCGACGGCGCAGCTGCTCAACCTGATCGGCTACCCGCTCATCAACGCCAACCAGTCGTTCCGGTTCGACTAGGCCGGCGCGGCGCCCCTTTCCCTTCAACACACCACACAAGGAGGAACGAAACATGACAGTCAACGCGAAACCCGGCGACGGCTACGTCGAAGTCCAGGTCGACGGGCGCCTCGTCGCCTCGTGCGCCGAAGAGGTGCAGGCGGCGCTGGACAAGGCCCTGGAGACGAGCGTGAACCTGCTCGTCGACCTCTCGAAGATGACGCACATCGACTCGTCGGGGCTCGGCGTGCTCGTGCGCGCGCTCCAGAAGGCGCGCGCCGCCGGCGGGTGCGTCCGCCTGGCGTGCCTGCAGCCGCACCCGCGGATCGTCTTCGACATCACGAAGGTCTTCCGCGTGTTCGAGATCTTCGACACGCTCGAAGAGGCGCGCAGGTCGTTCGCCGGCTGATGAAATACGCCCTCTTCGCCCTGGCCCTCGCCGGCGCCGTCCCGCTCGCGGCGGCCTGCAGCCTCTCGAAGCGGGCGCTCGCGGCGCTCGTGTCGCTCGTCTTCCTCGTCGTGCTCGCCTTCAACGGCACGTCGATCAACTTCTTCTCCTACGCGTTCTACCGCGGCACCGCGCGCGGGCTGGAGATCTCGCTCGCCTACATCCTCTCCGCGTCCGTCCTCCTCGCCGTGGCGCTCGCGGGGCTGCTGCGGCCGGTGCGGCGCACGTCGCTCTTCCGCAGCCCGGGGACGTGGCTCTACCTTGCGCTGTTCGCCTGGTTCGCCGTCTCCGCCGCCGCCAACGACAACGCCCAGCAGATCATGGGCATGGCGTGGGACGGCGTGCTGACGCCGCGCTTCGTGATGAGCGGGCGCCTCCTCTCCGTCTTCGAGCTCTGGAAGATGGCGATGCTCTTCCTCGTCTACGCGGCGACCTATGCGTATGTCGCCCGCGCGCGGGACGCGAAGGCGGTGTTCCGGGCGATGGCGTTCGTCGTCCTTGCGGCGTTCCTGATGGTCGTGCGCGAGCACCTGGCGGGGATCTACAAGGTGCGCGGGCCGTTCCCGCACCAGAACGGCCTTGCGATGTTCATGACGTTCCTCGGCGCGGTCTTCTTCGCGGGCTACCTGAACCTGCCGCGGTCGCGCTTCCGGTGGCTCTGCGGGGCGGCGTTCGTGGCGGCGTCGGGGATGGTGTTCCGCACCTACTCGCGCGGCGCGATTCTCTGCTATCCGGTCGGCGTCGGCGTCTCGGCGCTCGCGAGCCTCGTGCCGCGCTTCTCGGCGGCCAAGGCCCTCCGCCTCGCGCCGCTTGTCCTCGTCGGCGCCCTCGGCGTCTCGCACATGGCGCCGCGCCTCGTCGAGCGCTTCGTCAACGCGCCGGAGAGCTCGGGGGCCAAGCGGGCGTTCTTCGCGCGCACGGCGCTCAACGTGGCGGCGGACCGTCCGCTCGTCGGCGTGGGGCCGAACAACTGGTCGATCTTCCTGAACACGAACGAGGCGTTCCACGACGCGCACGCCGTCGGCGACGACGAGAAGGGCGACGTCGGCATTGTCGAGACGGTCTACCTGCTGACGGCGGCGGAGTGCGGCTGGCCGGGGCTGGCGATCCTGCTGGCGTGGTTCGCCTACTACTGGTTCTCCGCGCTGCGGCTGTCGTTCCGCCTGGCGGGGACGGCCTGGGCCTACGTCCCGGCGGGGCTGCTCGGCGCGCTGACGGGGTGCTACCTGCAGTCGTGCCTGGAGTGGGTGCTGCGCCAGCAGCAGAACCTCATCGTCCTCATGGCGTGCTTCGCCGTCCTCTCCTGGCTGAACCAGAACGCGCGCGACCTGCGCGCCGAGGCCTGATCGGGAGGGCCGCGCTTGTCGCGGCCGCCCCTCCCCGCGCGCCCCCGACGCATCCGCGTGCCGAAATCCGCAGTTGACAGGAAAAAAAAAATAGTTATACTTCTTCCCAGGCTTTCGGGAGAAGGTCGACGGTCCGCGCAGCCGGGATCTGCGCAGTCAAGACTGAAGGAAGAGGGAGACCTGTCATGTTTGCGGAGACGGCACGCGGGAGAAGAAGAGGGACGGGCGGCTGGGCGCGCGGCATCGCGCGGCGTGCCGTGCTGGGCATGGGCGCCGCCCTGGCGGCGTGGGCGGCCGGCGCGGCGGAGATCCCGGCAGGGACGACGCGCGTCTACGCGGAGGCGGCGACGGTCGACGAGGCCCTCTCGGGCGCCGGCGCGGTGGAGGTGAACGTCCCCAACGCCTATGCGACCTCGTTTGGCGGCCGGGGCTGGACGGGCGTCGTGGCGTTCACGGCGGACAACGGCGCGTTCAGCGGGGACGTGACGGTCCGCTCCGGCGGCGTGCTCGTCTCGAACCTCACGGCCCTCGGGACGGGGCGCATCAAGATGCACCCCCACACGGCGCTGATCGTCGCCGTCTCCTACAAGGACGCGGGGCAGTCCCTCAGGGAGAAGATCATCGACCGCATCGACGTGCAGAACCCGGACGGCCTGGCGGAGCCCGGCCTGTGGGTCTCCTTCCAGGTGCAGGGCGACGGCCTCCGCAACGACGTCGACTTCTCGGCGCAGCCGCATCTCTGGCTGTCGGCGCCGAAGAGCACGGACGGCTACCAGAACTGGTACGAGACGCTCGGCGGCGTCTTCACGCCCTACGGCGACACGTACAAGTTCGGCTACAACTACGTGACCTACTCCGAGACGGTGTGCCTGGCCGTGGACGGCCTGTGCGACGGCGCGGACGGCACGCCGCGCGGCGTCGTCTTCCGCGGCCCCTCCACGTCCGTGATCGGCAGGAACTGGACGTTCACCGGGCGCATCCGCATCGAGGACGGCGCGTGGGTGCAGTTCAACGACAGGGGCGGCCTCGGCCCGGTCCCGCCCGAGGCGCGGACGAACCAGATCACGATCTGCGGCGCGGACTGCGGATTCAACCCGCGCCTCTCCGGCGGGACGTTCCACAAGAACATCGGCGTCACGGTCGAGCCGGGCGCCGCGGTGGGGTTCTACCCCGCCGGCAATACGAGGGAGGACGGCGTCAACGTCTTCAACGGCCCGCTCTGCGGCAGCGGGACAATCACCCTCGCCGACAACGGGGGCTTCTGGTTCACGGCGGCGGACAACAGCTTCTCCGGCGACATCACGGTGGCGCACGGCCGCGCCCAATGGTTCAAGATCGGAAAGGAAGACCGCTTCAGCTGGGGGGCGGGCGGGACGTTCTCGGTCCTCTACGGGGAGGCGGAAGCCCCCCTAAGCCTCGTGCTGGAGTCGGCCGCGGACGCCGCCTTCGACATGTTCGTGACGGGGCAGAGAGGCCGCATCGTCAAGCGCGGCGCGGGGACGCTGACGCTCGCCCGGGCGCCGACGCTCACGCAGCTCGCGGGCCTGCCGTCCGTGGCCGTCGAGGGCGGCACGCTCAGGCGGGGGTGGACGGACGCGGCGGAGCTGCCGCGGTGGGCCGTGCTGGGCGCGGGCGCGGCCTTCGACCTCGGCGGGTACTCCGACGCCAACGTCTTCCTCCCCTACGGCGCGGGGACGCTGCTCAACCCGGCGGCGGGGACGGCCGTGGAGATCGTCCGGAGCGCGATCACGAACGACCTGGCCTTCACGGGCCGCATCGCGGCGCCCGCCAAGGTGACGGTGGAGGGGACGACGCCGTGGCGCGTGGGCGCGGGGGCGCAGTTCGACGGCGGGCTGGAGGTCGCGGGCGGCCCGGTCCGGTTCGAGGACGGCGTGGCGCTCGCGGCGGGCGCGGTGACGCTCGGCGCGGACGCCGTGCTGACGTGCCTGGGCGACGTGAGCGTCGGCGCCCTCGCGGGCACGGGGCGGATCCGCCTGCCGCCGGGCGGCGCCTGGCCCGTCGTCACGGGCGAGAATGCGTTCACGGGCACCTACGAGTTCCCGTCGGGGGAGGCTCCGGCGACGGCCCTCGCCCCGGCCGACGGCAGCGCGCTCGTGTTCGCGGGCGAACTCGCCGCGTCGCGCGACTGGACCTGCGCGGCGTCCACGGCGGGCCGCACCTACGTGGCCAACGTCGGGCATCGGACGGCGCTCGTGCTGACGGACATGACGGAGGAGGTCCTCAACGCCGGGACGCTCCATTCGCCCGAGAAGGTGGACGTCGCCACCGCGCCGTGGACGCTCTCGTTCGCCCTGCGGTCGTCGAAAGTGGGGACGAGGTACTTTGGGGACGGCTTCGCGCTCGTCTTCCAGGACAAGACAACCGGCAGGATCGGCCTGGGCAAGTACGAGGACGACACGACGGCGCTCTGCACCGTCGCCGGCTCCTGCGGCTTCCTGCTCTGGTGCGCCGGCACGACCTGCACGTGGATCAAGGACGGGGTGCGCAATGCGGCGGCCGACGCGCAGGCCGTGGACGCGGCGTGCCTCGACTTCGGCAAGTGGGAGGCGAATCCGCTCCAGGTCTCCCTGACGTTCGACGGCGAGAAGATGGTGGCCGCGTTCACCTGCGGCGACGCGTCCTTCTCGACGACGAACGCGCACGCCGGCGCCGAGCTCGCCGACCGCTTCCCGGACGGCGCGTATGTCTCCATGGCGAGCGCGGCGGCCGGCTGGCGCTGCGGCCTCACGGTGGAGTCGTTCCGCTTCAGCCACGGCACGTTCCAGCAGCCCGTCTTCGCGGGCGCGCTCGACCTCGCGGGCGGCACGTTCGAGCTCGTCGACGAGGGGGTGGAGGCCATGACGCTGGCGGGCGCGCTGACCGTGCGCGCGGCCACGACGCTCGTCTGCGACGGCACGGCGCCCCTCCGGTTCAGCTCGGCGGACTGGACGTTCGACTTCAGCGGCGGGCGGGCGCCGTCGCTCGCGCTGCCTGCGGCGGTCGAATGGCCCGAGACCCTCGCGGTCACGCTGGCGGGGACGCGGAAGGACCTGCCGGCGCGCTGGACGACGATCGTCGACGGGCGGGCCTTTGCCGAGGCGGGCGGCGCCTGGCCGGCCGTCTCGCTGGAGGCGGCGTGCGGCGCAAACTGCGCCTTCCGCATCGACGGGGGCCTCCTCCAGGTGCGGCACAACCAGGGGACGATGGTCCTCTTCAGATAGCAAACGGAAAGGGACAGATGATGGAGAAGAAGTTGTCGCGGCGCGCCTTCCTGGGCGCGGCGGCGGCGTGCGCGGCGGGCCTCGCCCTGCCGGCCGGCGCGCAGGAGACGAAGAAGATCCGCCTCGCGGCGCAGCTCTACTCGCTGCGCGGCATCGTCCAGGACGAGCATGGGTTCTACGCCATGCTCCGCCTGCTGAAGGCGTTCGGCTATTCGGGCGTCGAGTTCGCGGGCGTGTGGGGGGCCCCGAAGGAGGTCAAGGCGCGCCTTGCGGACCTGGGGCTTGCCTGCGCGGGGGCGCACTGCGGGCTGGGTCAGTGCCGGTCGGAGACGATCGCCGGGACGTGCGACTACAACCTCGCATACGGGAACGACCGGCTCGTCATGCCGTGGGCGCAGCCGCCGAAGGACTGCGCCGACGAGAAGGGCTGGTGGAAGAAGCTCGGGGCCGACCTCTCCGCCGGCGCCGAAGTCGCGCGGCGGCACGGCTGCACGCTCGCCTACCACAACCACGGGCACGAGTTCACGCGGAAGATCGACGGCGTGCGCGTGTGGGACCTCATCATGGCGGACGCCTCGGAGGACCTCAAGATCCAGTTCGACGTGGGCCACCTCGTCCACGCGGGCGAGAAGGCGGCCGACTGGTTCGGGCGCTATCCCCGGCGCGTCGTGAGCATCCACGCGAAGGACGTGTGCGTACCGAACGCGCCGCTCCGCCCCGCGCCCGGCAGGACGGGCATCGACTGGCCCGAGATGTTCGCGCTCACGCAGGCGAACGCCGTGGGGTGGTACATCGTCGAGGCAGAGGCGGAGCCCGCCGACACGATGAAGATGAAATACGGCGCGGACTTCTTCCGCCGCGCGGCGCCGTTCATCGGATAGCCGCCCCCGGCCACCAGCAACCAGCTACCAGCAACCAGCAGAGAAGGAACAGACATGCAGATCAACCGTCGTGGATTCATTCTGGGCTCCGCCGCCGCCACGCTTGTGCGGCCGGCCGCCGCCGGCACGGGCCACCGCCCCCTCAAGCCGGGCGAGAAGCTGAACGCCGCCGCCATCGGCGTGGGCATCCAGGGGCGCGGCAACCTGGGCGGCCTGCTCGGCAACAGCCGCGTGAAGGTCGTGGCGGTGTGCGACGTGGACAAGGAGCGCCTGGCGGACGCCAAGGCGCGCGTCGACGCCCGCTACGGCGACGCGGCGTGCCGGGCCGTGGCCGACTTCCGCGAGATCGTCCGGGACCCCGCCGTCGACGTCGTCTCCATCTCGACGCCTGACCACTGGCACGCCTACATCGCCGTGGAGGCGATGAAGGCCGGCAAGGACGTCTTCTGCGAGAAGCCGCTCACCTTTTCCGTCGCCGAGGCGCGGACGGTGATGGAGGTGCAGCGCCGCACGGGGCGCGTCTTCCAGACGAACGCCTGGCAGCGCAGCTGGGACCTCTTCTGGACGGCGGCCATGATCGTGCGCAACGAGCGGCTCGGCAAGATCCGCTACGTGGACGCGAACTACGGCGGCGCGGGCTCCAAGCGCGGCGGCCCGTCGCACCCCGTGCGCTTCTTCGACGAGCCGAAGAACGCCGCCGCCGAGGGCGCGCCGAACCCGAACGTCGACTGGGACATGTGGCTCGGCCCGGCGAAGTGGCGCCCCTACTCCGACCAGCTCGCGCCGCGCGGCGTCCACGCGTTCTTCCCGATGTTCTGGCGCTTCGACGACGAGTTCGGCACGGGCTACAACGGCGACTGGGGCGCGCACCACCTCGACATCGCCCAGTGGGGCATGGACATGGACGAGGGCGGGCCCTACAGGATCATCCGCTCCGACGAGCCCTACTCGGCCGACCTCTTCCACGGCGGCCGCCGCCAGTTCGGCATGAAGATGCTCTTCCGCAAGCCGTATGGCGACATCGAGCTCTACCATGGGCCGTTCGGCGTGTGGGGGACGGTGTTCTACTGCGACAACGGCATCGTGGCGGTCAACCGCGGCAAGATCGCGGTGTGGGAGGGCACGGGACTCATGAAGCCGACGGCGGAGGTCCGCAAGGCGCTGCAGGACGTCTCGTTCATGCCTGGGCGGATCGTGGCGGAGTCGGTCGGCAAGGACTACGGCACGGACACGAAGATCAAGAAGGACGACAAGCTCAAGGAGGCCGTCAAGGTGCTGAACGAGAAGTACGCGCTTGCGTCGGCCAAGGTGCAGCTCTTCAAGGCGAAGAACGGCCACCTGGGCGACTTCATCGAGAGCTGCTACACGCGCGCGCCCACGATCTCGCCGTCGTCCGTGGGCGGTCGCACGGCGATCCTCTGCTGCCTCTGCAACATGAGCTACGTCTACGACACGGGCTTCGACTGGGATCCTCAGGCGAACGCCTTTGCGAACGGCACGGGCAAGGGCATTTCGCTCGCGCGCGACGCCGCCCGCAACGGCTGGGAGGTGCGGGCCTGACCCGCACCCTTCCCCCGGCGGTATGCGGGGCGGTCTCCGCGGCGGATATGCGCAAGGACTGATTGAGAGCGGAGAGCCGACGGAGATGAAGAGAGGGAATCGCCTTGTTGCGGAAGAGTGCGCTCAACGGATTGGCTGCCGAATTTCAAGCAGACGCATGAGAAGCTGCGGAATGTCCTTCTGCGCGGTGTCCCACATGATGTCGAGGCAGTTCTCGTCGCGGTAGTCGCTCATACGGGAATCATCTCGCTCCGGACGCGTCGTCCGAACGAATCGTCCTTCAACGCGCCCATTGACACGATGTCCACGGAACGTCCGAAAAGGCCTCCGAGGGCATCCTGCAGGTCGGACATTCCAAAGAGGGTCGCGCCGGGCTTGAAGTCGACAAGGAAGTCGATGTCGCTCTTCGGCGTCTCGATCCCCCGTGCGCACAAACCGAAGACATAGACCGCGCGGCCGAGATGGTTTTCCACCAGTCGGCGCACGGTTTCGCGCTGTTCACGCACTTTGTCGAGCATCTATGCGAAACTCGCAAACGCATCTTGGCGTCACTTTGAGCTTCATCAATGATTTTTCGCGTCAGGCATGGGAGCCAATGGCATCTTCTGTCCAGTCGCGCTTGCGCATATTGAAGATGGCGCATGAGATGGGCATCTACACATGGGTGAGCATGGAGCCGGTGATCATACCCGAAGAGGCTTTGGCCGTGATCCGCGAAGCGCATGATTACGTCGATTATTGGAAGGTCGGAAAGCTCAATCACAACAAAGAGGTTGAGCAGTCCGTCGACTGGGCGAAGTTCCGCGAGGACGTAACCGCCCTGCTTGAGTCCTATGGCGGCGAATACTACATCAAGGAAGATTTGCGGAGGGCGGAATGAGCGAGAGACGGGATTTGCAGAACTTCCCATATGAAGACCTGTAGGGCAATAAAGACATGAGAGAAACGAGTTTGAGAAACAACGCAAAGTATGGAATCTTCTCCTTCTTCACGGGGGCGGGATTCCTCGACCTTGCACATCCTACCTCCGCATTTATATAAATGCGGGGGTAGGTGGGAGGGGGGGGGCTGTCGGGCTCATCTCTGCCCTCCTTTTGGGCTTGAGGCAACTTTGGGAACGGAATTGTTCGGATTGGATGCGGTTCTTTTCGCCTTCTTTTCGCGGCATTTGCGGGCTGCGCACGGCGGCGGGGGATTTTGGTATAATGCCTTTCAAGATTTTAGGAAAACATGCTTGCGCAGCGACAGGAAACGAACCAGCACGGCAGAAGCGATTGCAAGCCTCGGATGCGCTCCGTTTGGGGGACGGAAGCGCGGTTGCGGTCTTGTCCACTCAAACCGATGTGCAACATCGAAGTCGTCATTTCTGTCGGCGACGACGGAGAAAGTGAAGCTGCATGAATGAAGTCTTGACATTGGGCCGCGATGTCGAAATCAACGACATACGGCCTCTCATCTGTGAATTGCGCGGCCAGTCTGTTATGCTTGATCGGGATTTGGCTGCGATTTACCGTGTCATGACAGGACGGCTGAACGAGGCCGTAAAGCGGAATCTTGCTCGATTCCCCCCAGAGTTCATGTTTCAGCTCTCGGAGACGGAGATGAAGGAACTTATCGCAAATTGCGATAGGTTCAAGATGATGAAGCATTCGCCATCCCGTATGTACGCATTCACGGAGCAGGGCGTCGCAATGCTTTCTGCCGCTCTGAAAAGTGACATAGCCATACGCGAGAGCATCAGGATCATGAAAGCATTTGTGTCCATGCGACGCATTTTGGCAGCAGCAGGCCCAGCCTTGTCATCCCTTGCTTCGCGTGTTGAAGCGAATGAACGACGCCAGATTGAGGACCAGTCAAAGAACGAAGCGAGATTTGATGAAATCTTTGCGAAGATGAGGTCCGGGGACGTCCCTTTGCAGAGCATCTTCTACCAGAACAAGTTCTGGGACGCGAAATCGCTCTTGATCAAGTTCATACGCAGGGCGAAGAAGGAACTGGTTGTGATAGGCGCCTATCCCGGCGTGGCGACGCTCGACATGTTGGCGAAGCGCGGGCGCGGCGTGAGCGTCGAACTCGTCACGCATTCCAACGGCGAGCTTGCGGAATCCGACTTCGCGGCGTTCGGAGCGCAATGCGGCAAGTTCACGAAGACGATCTGCGGAATCTGCCACGACCGCTTCATCATCGCCGACCAGAGGGGCTGTTTGGGCG
>CAVEVC010000029.1:0-14063 GCA_963618935.1 Clostridiales bacterium CCNA10
CCGTTCACAAGCGTGCGGTCTGCGAGTACGCCATCCACCGGCGTGTTGCCTGCAACCGCATTGCCCGACAACGCGCCGACTGCAAACGTGCCGACTGCAAACGCGCCGCCCGCCAGCGTGCCGCCCGCCAGCGCGGTATCTGTCCTGTAGTCCGTCATTCTGTCCTGTTGGCTGTCATGTCGGATGTTCCCTGCACACAAGCCTCTGGGAACGATGATGGCGGGAGAATAGCACAACCAACGGATTCCGTCAAGGGGGATTTTCAGGGACGAGCGGACGAAGCCCGCCTTTATTGATATGCAAGTAGCCAATCGAACGGCGGTGTGCTATACTCCCGCGCATGGAAGAAACCGAAAGCCGCATCGAGCCCTTGCCGCTCCCGACGATCCGCCGCTACCCGTCCTATCTGCGCGAGATCCGCGCAATGGTCCAGCGCGGCGAGCTGCACGTCTCCAGCGCGGTGATCGCGGAGAAGCTGGGCCTCGACCAGGTGCTCACGCGCAAGGACCTCGCCATGGCCGGCGTGCCAGGAAAGCCCCGCTGCGGCTATCCCGCCCGCGAGCTCGAACGCGCCATCGTCCACGCGCTCGGCTGGGACAACGCCACCGAAGCCGTCCTCGTCGGCGCGGGCTCGCTCGGCCAGGCCCTTCTCGGCTACCGCGGCTTCGAGGAACACAACCTCTCGATCTCCCTCGCCTTCGACTCGGACCCCGCCAAGACCCTGAAGGAGATCCACGGCGTGGTGGTGCGCCCGATGGGGGACCTCCCCCTCCTCGTGAAGCGGCTCAAGATCAAGATCGGCATCCTCACCGTCCCCCGCTCCGCCGCCCAGGCCTGCGCCTCCACCCTCGTCGAGGCCGGCATCGCGGGCATCTGGAACTTCACCCCCGAACAGCTCGACGTGCCCGAGGGGATCGTCGTGCAGCACGTCGACCTCGCCCAGTCCCTCGCCGTCCTCTCCCACGCCATCACGCGGGGCTGACGTCAGTCACGCCGCGCCGCAGGGCGCGCATCGCCCGGCTCGACGTGCGCGCGGAAGTAGGCGAGCGCGCCGTCGTGGTCGGCGAAGGCGCCGTCCAGCTGGGCCTCGAAGCAGGCGTCGAGCCAGGCCTTGAACTGCGGCGAGGGACGGTGCCCGAGCGCGATCAGGTCGCGGCCCATGAGGATCGGGCGCGGCCGCGCGGCGGCGAGGCGGAGGCGCTCGGCCTCCGCCGCGAGCCAGCGCAGCTCCTCCCCCGCCTTCGCGTCGTCCCGCACCTCCGCCCCGCGCCCCTCGTCGTCCGCCTGCGCCACGCGGACGAGCCGGTCGATGCGGCCGACGCGCAGGGCCAGCCTCCGGATGGCGGCGTCGCCCGCGTGCGCCTTCCAGAGCGCGAACGGCTGCATATGGTGCGCGACGAGCGGCGGCACCTCCTTCAGGATCCGCTCCTCGTTCGTGAGGCGGCGCAGGAAGGCGAGCGTCGGCGCCACGCCCGCGGCGTCGTGCCCGGGCGAGCGGAGGCGCCCGCGCAGCCAGCGCGTCGTCGCCGGCTTGCCGAAGTCGTGGCAGAGGACCGCAAGGCCGACGAGCAGGTCCTCGTCCGCTTCCCCCTCGCCGCGCGCCTGCCGTTCGGCGCGCCGCCGGGCAAAGGCGTCGAGGCAGAGGCACGTGTGGTTCCACACGTCCCCTTCGGGATGCCACGTCCGGTCCTGCCGGCAGCCGATGAGGCGGCGCAGTTCCGGATAGTAGCGCACCCAGTCCGTCGCGCGCAGGAAGGCGAGGCCGCGCCCGATGCGGACGCCCTGCGTGAGCAGCTTCGCCCACTCCCCGAAGAGCCGTTCGGGCGGCAGCCCCTCCGGCGTCATCGAGCGGCAGACCGCGACCGTCTCCCGCGCGGGGGCGAGGTCGAAGCGGGCGACGAACTGCATCCCCCGGAGGACGCGCAGGGGATCCTCCACGAACTTCGGGGAGACGTGGCGGAGGATGCGCCGCTCCAGGTCCGCCCTTCCGCCGTAGGGGTCCTCCAGCGCCCCGGCGAGCGGATCGTAGTAGAGCGCGTTGACCGTGAAGTCGCGGCGGCCTGCCGCCTCGGGGATCGAGAGGTGCGGATCGGAGTCGATGAGGAAACCCCGGTGCCCCGTGCCGCGCTTCGACTCGCGGCGCGGCAGCGCCACGTCCACCGCGATGTGCTTGAGCTTCAGCACGCCGAAGGAGAGCCCGCAGGCGTCGAACGCGAACCGCTGCCCGATGACCTCCTGCACGCGCGGCGGCTCGAGGCCGAACACCTCCAGGTCGACGTCCTTCACCTGCCGCGCGCCGAGCAGCAGGTCGCGCACCGAGCCGCCTACCATCCACGCGCGCCCGCCGGCCGCGCGGACGAGCCCGGCGACCGTCTGCACGGCATCCCGGAGCTGCGGCGACAGGGCCGACAGGTCGAGCGGCGCCCGCTGCGCCGTCTCCACGCGGCATCCAGCGTCAAGAGGGCACCCCCCGCCCACGCCCACGACATGCGCCTCGCCGGCGAAGACGGGCGTGCCGCCCACCAGCAGCGTGCCGTCCGGCTGGACGCCCGCGCACAGGCCCACGAGCGGCGCCACGTCGTCGTCCGTCTGCCGGACGGCGACCATTCGCCCCCTTAGCCAATCCACGGCGGCGTAGCGCGCCTGAAACGCCGCGAACCCCGCCGTGCGCCACGTCTCGTAGCGCGCGCCCAGCTCCTCCAGAAGCGCGTCGCGCAGACGCACCACGGCGTCCGCCTCCACCGCGCCGCGCACGGCCGCGAGCGACGTCGCGCGCGCGGCGATCTCCGGCGGGAAGGTCGTCTCGTTCACGTTCACGCCCACGCCCGCGATCACGGCGTCCGCATGGCGCTCGCAGAGGATGCCCGCGATCTTGCGCCCGTCCACGAGGAGGTCGTTCGGCCACTTGAGGCGCACGGGCGGCGCGTCCGGCACGGCGGCAAGCATGCGGGAGACGGCGGCATGGACCGCGAGGCCGACGACGAGGGGGAACGTCGCGACCTGTTCGGGCGCGAGGTCCGCCACGTCGAAGACGGCGCTCAAGATCAGGTTCGCCCCCGGCGCCGAAAGCCAGCGGTGGTCGAGGCGCCCGCGCCCCGCCGTCTGCGCGTCCGCCGTGTAGACGTCGCCGTGCGCGCCCGCGCGTGCGTCCAGGTTCGTCGAGGCCGTCACCGGCGCGTGGTGGATGCGGAAGGTCATGATCGGCTCTCCACGAGGGCGCCGGCGCAGACGAGCAGGGCGCCGAGCCACTGGAACGCCGTCGCGCGCTCGCCGAGGAAGGCCGCCGCGAGCGCAACCGCGACGACGGGCGTGAAGTAGGCGCTCACGCCGAGCGCCGAGATGGGCAGGTAGTTCTGCGCCGCGTTCCAGGTCCAGAACGGCGTGAGCGTGCAGACGAGGCCGAGCGTGACGACGAGCGCCCAGGCGTGGGGCGTCGCGGGCCAGGCGAAATCGCCGAAGGGCAGGACGAGGCCGATCGCCAGCGCGCCGAAGAGCATCGTCCAGGTCGTATAGGGCCCCGCCCCGAGGCGGTTGATGTTCGCGCGGCCGTAGACCGAGTAGAACGCCCACGCCGCCGCCGCGAAGAAGACGTAGAGGTCCCCCGTCGAATACGCGGAAAGCGCGAGGCCGTCCCGGTTCACGACGCCGATCACGAAGAGCGCCCCCACGAAGCCGAAGAGGACGCCGAGCGCCTGCAGGACCGTCACGCGCCGCGCGTGGAGGGCGGCAAGCGCGAAGATGAGAAGCGGCGAGAACGCGTCCGCCATCGAGGCGTTCGCCGCGCTCACGCGCGCGCAGCCCATGAAGACGCACCACGCCATCAGGCTCGTCCCCACGGGGCCGAGCGCCGCGAAGAGCGCCCAGTCCTTGCGCGTCGGCGCCGCGAAGAGCCGCCGCCGCCCCGCCGCCGAACGCGCCTCCCATGCGAGCATCGCGCCGCCCGCGACGACGAAGCGCAGGAAGGCCAGCGCCTCCGGCGAGACGCCGCAGTCCCGCGTGAGCGCCGCCCCCACCACGAACGTGGCGGCAAAGGCCGTCACGCTCACGGCGGCGAGCAGCACGCCCACGATCCTGCGCCGCAGGTCCGTCATGACGCCCGCGCCCCGCCCGTCCGTTGGACGAACGCGGCGATGCGCCGGGCGGCGAGCGCGATCTGCTCGTAGCCCGTCGCGTAGCTCATGCGCACGAAGCCCTCGCCGCACGCGCCGAACGCCGGGCCCGGCACGCACGCGACGGCGTGTTCGTCCAGGAGGCGCAGGCAGAACTCCTCGCTGGAGAGGCCCGTCGAGCGGATGTCGGGGAAGACGTAGAACGCGCCCTTCGGCAGAGCCGTCCTAAGCCCCATGTCGTTGAGCGCGGCGACGAGGAAGTCGCGGCGGCGGCGGTACTCCGCGCGCATCCGCGCCACGTCGTCGTCCCCGCGGTTCATCGCCTCCACGCCGCCGGCCTGCGCGAGCGTGGGCGCGCTCATGATGCCGTACTGGTGGATCTTCATCATCGCGTCCACCACCTCGCGCGGGCCGCAGGCGTAGCCGAGGCGCCAGCCCGTCATGGCCCAGCTCTTCGAGAAGCCGTTGAGGAGGACCAGGTTGTCCCGCAGCTCAGGCAGAGAGGAGAAGCTGAGGACGTGCCCGTCGTAGACGAGCTCGGAGTACACCTCGTCCGCCAGGAGCAGCAGGTCGTGCTTCAGGACGAAGCGCGCGATGGCCTTCAGGTCCGCGCGCGCAAGCGTCGCGCCCGTTGGGTTGCAGGGGAAGTTCAGGAGGAGCGCCTTCGTCCGCGGCGTCACCTTCGCCTCCAGGGCCGCGACCGTGAGGCGGAAGCCGTCCTCGACGCGCGTCTCCACGCAGACGGGCACGCCGTGGGCCATGCGGACCGTCGGCGCGTAGGAGACGAAGCACGGCTCGTGGTAGAGGATTTCGTCCCCCGGCTCGGTGATGGCGCGGATGGCGAGGTCGATCGCCTCGGAGACGCCGACCGTCGCGAGGATCTCCTTCTTCCAGTCGTACTGCGCGCCGAAGCGGCGGGCGACGTAGGCGGCGATGGCCTGGCGCAGCTCGGGCGTGCCGAGGTTCGAGGTGTAGTGCGTGGCGCCGTCCTCAAGGGCCGTCACGGCGGCGCGCGAGATGTGCCAGGGCGTGTCGAAGTCCGGCTCGCCCACGCCGAGCGAGACGACGTCCTTGCGCTGCGCGACGATGTCGAAGAACTTGCGGATCCCCGACTTCGGCAGCGCGGCGACGTGCCGTGCGATGAAGCTCTTTCCGGGCATGGCCGCTTCAGACGATGGGAAGCCTCTGGTCGCCCGCGAAGTCCGCCAGCAGGCCCTTGGCCTTGTAGGTCTTGAGCATGAAGTGCGTGGCGGTGGAGAGCACGCCGTCGATCGTGGAGAGCTCCGCCGAGACGAAGAGCGCGACGTCCTGCAGCGACGCCCCGCTCACGAACACGAGGAGGTCGTACGCGCCGCTCATCAGGAAGCACGCCTCCACCTGCGGGAAGCGCGCGATGCGCTGGGCGATCTTCGCGAACCCCGTGTCCTTCGCCGGCGTGATGCGCAGCTCGATCACCGCCGTCACCTTGTCCTGCTTCTTCTTCATGATGCCGTCGCTCCTTTCCCTTATTTCTCGAAGAACGCCGCGTAGAGCGCGCGCACCGCCTTGTCGCGGTCCTCGCCCTTGATGCCGATCATGAACGAGATCTCGCTCGCGCCCTGGTTGACCATCGAGATGTTGATGCCGTGCTCGGCGAGCGCGCCCGTCGCCTTGGCGAGCATGCCGCTCGAGAAGGCCATGCCCTCGCCCACGACCATGACCACCGCGTAGTCGTGCGTCACGATCACGCTGTCCGGCGCGAGCTCGCGCTTGATGCGCGCGACGACCTTCTTCTCCTTGGCGGACGTGAACTTCTCGCCGCGCATCAGGACGGAGATCGAGTCGATGCCGCTGGGGATGTGCTCGTAGGCGACGCCCTCCTCCTCCAGGATCGCGAGCACCTTCCGCGTGAATCCGACCTCGCGGTTCATGAGGTACTTGTCGATGATGATGTTCGAGAAGCCGGCCGCCGCCGCGATGCCCGTCACCGTGCCGGGCGTCACGCGGCGGCTCTGCAGGATCATCGTGCCGGGCTCTGCGGGGCGGTTCGTGTTGCGCACGTTGATCGGGATGCGGCCCTGCACGGCCGGGGCGATCGCCTCGTCGTTGAAGACGCCGAAGCCCGCGTAGGCGAGCTCGCGCATCTCGCGGTAGGTCATCGTGGCGATGCCCTCCTTCACCTCGGGGACGATGCGGGGGTCGACGGGGTAGACGTTGTCGACGTCCGTGAAGTTCTCGTACACGTCGGCGCGCACGGCGGCCGCGAGGATGGAGCCGGTGATGTCGCTGCCGCCGCGCGGGAAGGTGGCGACCGTGCCGTCCTTGCGGTAGCCGAAGAAGCCGGGGTAGACCACGATGCCCTCGAAGTCGCTGAACGCGCGCGCGAGGCGGCGGTAGCTCTCGTCGACGAGCGTCGCGTTGCCGCTCTCGCCCTCCAGCACCATGCCCGTGTCCTTCGGGCTCGCGTAGCGGGCCTTCACGCCGCGCTTGCGGAAGGCGGCGGCGGCGAGCTTCGCGCTGTTGTCCTCGCCGGCGGCCTTGAGCGTGTCCATGAAGACGCCCGCGTCCTTCTTCGGGGAGGCAAGGCGCGCCGCGAGGTCGGCCTCGACCTCCTTCACGATCTCGGCGCCGAGGTCGAGGTCGCGGGCGATGGCGGCGTAGCGCGCGACGACGGCGGCGAGCGGGGCCGCCGTGTCCGCCTTGTCGAGGGCCGCCCGGGCGAGCGCGATGAGCAGGTCCGTCACCTTCGTGTCGGCCTTGCTGCGCTTGCCGGGCGCGGACACCACGACCATGCGCCGCTGCGGGTCCGCAAGGACGATGTCGATCACCTTGGTCAGCTGCTTCGCGTCCGCGAGCGAACTGCCGCCGAATTTGCACACCTTCATGTCCAGAAACCTCTTTGGAATCAAGAAACGGGCATATAGTCTACCACAAAACCGCCCGCCCGTGGCTTCCCGTGCGCCCTCCTCGCCTCCACGACGCCCAGCCCCGGCGAGATCCGCAAGATCCTCCTCGCCCGCGGTGGGAACTCACGCCCACCACGCCCACGCAAATCGAACTCAACATTGTCCTTTGAGCCGACGCGCGATGCCCCCACGTCGGCCGGCGCGCGATGTACCCGCGCCGCCCTCGGCGCGTGGCGTCGTGGGGCGGCCTACTCGACGGTCACGGACACGGCCCCCTTCCCGCGCACGACCGCCGTGCCGTACCCCACGCCCTCCACGACGACGCCGTACACGTTCACCGTCTTCGCGGCGGGCGCGCCGCGCGCCGACTCCACGTAGTACTTGAACGCCCCCGTGACCTTCGTCCGCCCCGTGCTTCCGACCTTCACGGAGAGGCCGTTCCAGCCGCAGGGCGTCCCGTCCCCCTCCCGCGTGGACTCCCAGGCGAGGTTGACCGCACTCTCGTAGGAGAACTGCCGGAGGACATAGGACGACCATTCCCGGTCCCAGGCGTCCCGCGACGAAAAGACGTTCCGAGCCCCGTCGATCCCGTAATCGCCGAACACGCCCGCGATGCCGTCCGCGCCGACGACGAGGTCGAGCGTGCTCCCGTCCTTCGCCGTGGCGGAGAGGAAGCCCGGCGACGTCCCCGCGTCCATCTCGCCGGCGAGCTTCCTCGCGCCGCAGAAGGCGTCCGAGATGCCGGTGACGCCCTCCGGCACCTCCACGCCCGTGAGGCCAGAGCGCGAGAACGCGCATGCGCCGAGCGTCCGCAGCGTCGTCGGGAGGGAGACCGAGACCAGCCTCCCCGCGTAGGCGAACGCCGCCGGGGCGATCCGCCGCGTGCCGTACGCGACCGTCGCGGAGGCCCCCGCGCGGGCGGGCGGGTAGCGGAGGAGCGTGCCGCCGTCCGCCGTGTAGAGCGCGCCGCCGACAAGCTTCAGGTACAGGCTGCCGTCCGCGACCTCGATGCGCTCCAGGCGCGACGCGGCGTACCACTCGTTGCCGTCTTCCCAGTCCGAGGACGTTCGCGTGCCCGTCGCGTTCGTGGGCGAAGAGGGCGCCGTCGCGCGCGAAGTAGCGCGGGTTGCCGCCGCCGACCGCGAACGAGGCGAGGTTCGGCACGCCGAGGAACGCCTCCGCGAGGTCCGCGTCGAGGGCGTCCGGCACCGTGACGCGCCTCAGCGCCGCGTAGTCCGTGAAGCACTCGTCCAGGAACGCGACGCCGTAGACGCGGCCGTTCCCCCCGTCCCGCACCCGGACGGGCAGCGTGAGGTCCGCGCCGCCCCTCTCGACGCAGTTCTTGAACTCCCACTCCTCCGACTCGTCTTCGGCGGGTGGTGGTGGTGGTGGTGGTGGTGTGTGTGTGTGTGTGTGTGGGGGGGGGGGGGGGGGGGGGGAGGGTAGTAGGAGACGTAGACCGTCCCGTCCTCCGGCCCCGCCGCGCGCAGCCGCCACTTCCCGTCCGGCGCGACGAGGACGGAGGGCTTCGCCGCCGACGCACTCCGCACGAACGTCCACACCTTGTCCGCGACCGCCGGCGCATTCGGCGGTGCGACCCGGGATGCGACGGTGAACGTCGCCGTCAGCGTCTCGCCGACCGGTACGCCGTCCTTCGTCGTCCGATGGGTCAGCGTGTAGGTACCCACAGCGGACGGCGTCCACGTGTAGACGCCCTCGCCCGTCGCGGTCTTCACCGTCCGCCCGTCCACCGCCACCGTGGCCGTCGCGTCCGTGTCGCCGTCCCACAGGCCGCTGTAGGCGATACCCTCCGCGTGGTCCGTCGTGAGCGTCCCCTTCCCGGCCCGCGTATCGACCACCATCCGTCCGCTCGTCGCGGAGGAGGTGACCCAGCCGTCTTCAGAAACCAGACCGCCGCCCAGCGCGGTTCCGTACAGCAACACCGTCCAGGCGGCCATGTAGCATGTCATTCGACGTTTCATTTCATCACTCCTCATCAGTCAATGGATTCCGGACACGGGTTGATTTGTGTCCGAACGCGGGAGGGTCGCAACTTGTTGCGACCGGGCCGGTACACAACGAAGTGTCGGCGCGCGATGTACCCGCGCCGCCCCCGATGCGTGGCGTCCGGACGCGGACGCAATGAATTGCGTCCCTCCCATCCGTGATCTACCCAATTCCATCCTCGATTTCCCTGTGTAAAACCATGTTTATCCGTATTCCACGTTCCAACCCTCCCGCGCGTCGTGTGCGGCCAGGGCGCAGCAGCGCCCCGCCGTACGCGATTCGACGCTTCCGCGTCCCTACGGAAGGGTTCTGGAGAGACGGAAGCCGTCGAATGAGGTCCCGAATTCCGAATACCAAGCGCGCCTACCAGACGAGACCCACCTGTCCGCTTTGTTGTACCAACAGCCGCCGCGGCTCACCCGGTTCGAACTAGAAGCAAAACACGAGGTCACGGGATCAACGCCATAGTTGAGAAATCCATACCAGTCGCGGCCCCACTCCCATACGTTCCCATTCATATCGTAGAGTCCCCAGGCATTCGGAAGCCTCGTCCCGACCGGATGCACCTCATCCGAATCGGAGTTGGAGGAATACCAGACGTAGTCGTCGTCCAGCACGTCCCCCCAGTAGTGGGTCGTCGTCGTCCCCGCCCGGCAGGCATATTCCCACTGCGCCTCCGTCGGCAGGTCGAAGTCCAGTCCCGTCTTCGCGCGCAACCGACCGAGGAAGCTCGATGCGTCCACCGCCGACGACTCGGGCCATTGTGCTCCCAACAAGCCCCCTCGGATGTCGTCGTAGGAGATGTAGTAAACGGGGTAGACATCGCCGTACCCATGATTGAACGGGGAGTTGCCCGGTAATGCCCCCATCACGAGTTCCCACTGCCTCTGCGTTACCTCGAAAACCCCCATGTAGAACGGCCTCGTCAGCGTCACGCGGTAGTCTTCACGGGTCTGGTCGTCTCCCAGGATGAATGTCCCTGCCTCGATTCGCCGTAGGACGAGCTTCGTCGTCTTGTATTCGTCCGTCCAACCGCCAGACGGTACGGCAGAAAGATACGACACGGGCCACCAGGTCGCATCCGGCCCGCCCGAGAGGTCAATCACGCAGTAAAGCCCCTCCGCCACCGTGGACGCGGTACCGCGCCGGACAAGCGAGACCGTCGCCGTCACGTTCGAGGAGACGAGGTCCAGTCCATCCACCGCCGTGTCCCACGTGACGCGATGCCGTCCCGCATCCGTCAGTGTGTAGACCCGCCCCGTGTCGTGGTCGGTCAGGCTGACGGCAAGCGTCGTGTCCGCCGTGTCCGTTCCCGTGACGGTGTAGTCGATGTCGATCTTCCCGTTCCACGGATACCGCTGCCGTGCCGTCACGTCCGAGACCGTCACCCCCGCCACACCGAATCCAACGAGGCCTACTAACAGGACACAAAACGCCTTTTGAAAACTCGTCATTGTCATGAACTCCTTATCGATTTGATTTAAGCCACCAAGTTCTTCCCTACCCCCGCCGGTAGTGGTCCTCCCAGTACCGGGCATGGCGCTCCAGGTTGTCGCGGTAGACCACGCGCCCCATGACGCCGCAGGTCTCCAGTTCCCGCAGGGCCGCCCGGACGTACCGCTCCATCTGGGAATGCGCGGCCCGGTTTCCGCCCTCGGCCGCCGCGACGGCCGTGCCGTCGGGGACGAGGTAACCCGCGAGCGAGATCTCGCCCGGCTCGGCCCGTTCCGTCGGGAGGATGCGGTTGTACGGCCTCCCCCGCGACTTGCGGAGCGGATACTGCGCGTCGCGCGTGGCCCAGACCGGCTCGCCGCGCAGGGCGTCGCGGTGCAGTCCGAAGAGGACGTAACGCGCCCTGCTGCATGTCGACGCGCGTGTTCGAGATGCGCGGCTTCACGCACCAGTTCCCGAACATCTCGTCGACGGAATCCCAGAACGCCCCCTCGTCGAAGCCCCGCCGCTCCTGGCGGACCTCGTGCCACAGTTTCCCGAACGAGAACTCGTCCCCGACCTTCGCGAGCATGCCCAGATTCGTCACGAGGTCGCTCTCGGCGGCCTTGACGCGGCTGTCCGGCACCCGGATGACCGAGATGCGGGGGCAGGGGAAGGGGTGTCCGGAAAAGTACGGATTCCCCGGCCGGACGGCGCAGGCGATGTCGTTCCGGACGGACCTCCAGGCGTCCAGTGCCATGAACCAGGCCGTGAGGATGTTCTGCGAGATGTCCAGCAGCCGCACGGGGTAGCCGTAGTGGCGCATCAGCGTCAGGCGGTCGAACACCGACTCAAGCCCCCGGAAGCGCTCCGGCGCCGAGCCCAGCGCGGACTGGTAGAGCTCCGACTCGTGCTCGACCCCGCTCCGGAACAGACCGGGCTGCAGGTCGGGAAAGAACGCCTCCTCGCCCCTGAACCAGTAGGTGCAGCCCCCTTCGCCGTCTTTCCGGCGGGAGCTGTCCGCGTCCCTGCGGTACCCGTCCGCGAGGTTCACGAGTTCGCCCAGGTTGCGGAAGAACCGGCATTCGGTCTTCGTCTCCTGTGGGTTCCCCCTGTCTCGGTTGAACCCGTCGATGTGCGGCATCATGGCTGGTATTCCTTTCTGATCTAAATTGGAGTCTTGAATTGCGGGCGGCGTTCCATCCAAATGTCCGAGACGACGCTTCCATCGTGTCGGAGGCGGGAGGGACGCAATTCATTGCGTCCACTGGATGTAGCTTCATTCGCGCTTCACGACCTTCCCCGTCCGTGGGACGGGAGAATCAAGCCCGCGAGACAGACTGGATCTCCTTTATGACAAGTTTCCCGTCTTCCACGGTTCCCGACACATGGAACTTCAGCCTGGAAGGCGATGGGGCTACGCACACTGCCAAAGATTCCAAAGGAAGTACAACCGTTCCGTCACCCACCTCTCCATCCGGCTTTTCACCGATTACAAGACAATCGTACGGAATCTTCCCCGAAAGTTGAAGTCCCTTGATTTTCACACCCGTGGTCTGCGTGGTGTCGAAATCCAGCAGATGGATGAGCTTTTTGGGGGGCTCGTCCTTGGTATTTTCCTCATAAGTATAGGCGGGAGAAAGGTGAACCTTCTTGCTTTTACAATCTATCCTGTCAACGGTTGCGAAGAACGAAAATTCAATTTCAATCTTCGGCGCTTCCGACTTCGGTTCATTTTTCGCACTTTCAGGCTTATCTTCAGGCATATTCAACTCATCCGCTTCCGGCATGTCATTTTCTCCTTGTTTTCAGTGTGTTTCGGTGCGTGATGAAGAGGCGAGCAAGATCCGAACGGCACCCACGCGGACATCGTTCGCCTTCTTCCCCAAAACATCGACGCATATTTTACAATACCCCCCCCCCCCCCCCCACACACACACCATTTTTTTTATGGCTGCCCCTATGTGAGCCGCGCGATTTCACTGCGGAACGCTCCGCCATGAAATCCACACCTCCCAGAACGCCGATTAGGGGGACGAGGGGATGAGATTTTACTGCGTAGGAAACACGTCGGCACAGCGAACGGAAAACAGAACGAAAAAAAACAATCTAACAAACATAATGGCACATTCCGCATTTTTGTGCATATAGCAAAGGAAACACCTCACCATTTCATCTGAGATTATTGTGCGGAATAATTTGAAATGCGGTTCCACAAATCCAACGGTACAAGGCGGAAACGATGTAGGGCGGAGGCGTGGTCGGATTGTGCGAAGCACATTTTCCCGGTCTCCTTCCGTGTCGCCCTAAGGGCGTTTCCGTGTGTTCCGTGGTAAAAATTCCCACTCTCCTATGGCCCAAACGTGGATAAATCCGTGCGTAAGCCAGCCTCAGAACCACTCTCCGTGTCCCCGTACCTCCACGTGCTCCGTGTTAACCTGCCGGAGACCTGTCGTACGCCACGCGCCGAGGCGGCGCGGGTACTTCGCGCGCCGGGCCCATCTACAGAATCCAGCAATCTTAAGAATCTGTGACGGGAATGTGGCCGGATCGCGCGGAGCACATTCTTTTCCCGGCCTCCTTCCGTGATGCCCGAAGGGCGTTTCCGTGTGTTCTGTGGTAAAAAAGATTCCCCATTCCCTGTTCCCTTCCCAGTGGACAAAGTGTAGGTGGAATCGTGCGCAAGCCAACCTCAAAACCACTCTCCGTGTCCCCGTACCTCCACGTGCTCCGTGTTAACCTGCCGGAGGCGGAAACATTCCGCATGTTGGGGGCGGGCCTGTCCGCCCAGTCGGTCGTAACAAGTTACGACCCTCCCGCGTTCGGACGCCACGCGCCGAGGGCGGCGCGGGTACTGCGCGCGCCGGGCCACCTACATCGTTCCAGAGTTCGAAAAATTTCGGAATCCAAAAGGCATCGTTCCGAAGCGAAATCCAACAATCTTTCCAGCCCTCAACTTGGACATCGAATACACAGATGAGATTTCAATGCGTAAGAAATACTGTTCCGTATCACGAATGGCATAATCCATAGATACAGCACAAACTAAAGCATATTCTAAACAATAGCACGTCCACGCTTTCGATTAAAGACAGGAGAGCCATGTGGGATTTCACCTCGGAACGCTCCAAAACGAAGTTCCAAGTGTCGTGGGATTATGGTGCGGAAACGTGGCCGAGACATGCGAAGCACATCTTTTTCTGGCCTCTTCCGTATCGCCCGAAGGGAGTTTCCGTGTGTTCTGTGGTAAAAGAACACACGGAAACCGACTTCGCCGAACACAGGAGGGGTGCAAATTGTTGCGATCAACTGACCGACAGACCCACCCCAACATGAGGAGCGCCACAGCCTCCAGTCGGTTAACACGGCGCGCGCGGAGGCACAGGGACACGGAGGTGTTGTATGTTGTAGAGTTGGCTATGGTGACGGAATCCGAAATTCCGGGTTCGTATCTTCCGCAAACCAATAGAGGACTGTCCCGTGTGGGCCGCGCGATTTCACTGCGGAACGTTCCGCAATGAAATCCACCCTTCGCCAGGACGATAATCGGTGGAACGGGAGACTGAGATTTCACTAACTGGGTGGCTGATTGACGGGCCTAACATACCGCACCGCCTTTCTTGGGCTTGTG
>CAVEVC010000030.1:0-6749 GCA_963618935.1 Clostridiales bacterium CCNA10
TTTACAGGCTCAAACGCTCGTCCGGGATAATTTATCCCGGAAAATCCGGGATAAGGGTGCCGCAGGCGCCCAATTGACAAGCCGCCGCTTTTTTGGTTAACTATGCGGTCCAACGCGGAGTCGGCTGGCAAGGTCGGCTTCCCGCGCCCAAAGGGTTTTGGGCGCGCCATTCGGACAAATTCCCCCGCAGGGGGGCACAAAGCCACAGAAACAAGGAACATCAGATGCTGCAGAAAAGCACCCGTCCCGCGAACCCCGGCGACAGCCGCAAGTGGTTCCTCGTGGACGCGAAGGATCAGGTTCTCGGCCGCCTGGCGGTCGTGGTCGCCAACAAGCTCCGCGCGAAGGACACGCCCGCGTTCGACCCGTCGGTCGACGCCGGCGCCTTTGTCATCGTCACCAACGCCGCGCAGGTGAAGCTCACGGGCAAGAAGGAACAGCAGAAGGAGTACCAGCGCTACTCCGGCTACCGGGACGGCCTGAAGCGGTTCTCGGCCGCCGAGATGCGCACCAAGCACCCGGACCGCATGATCAAGGAGGCCGTCTGGGGCATGCTCCCGAAGAACACGATCGCGCGCAAGATGATGACGCGCGTCAAGGTCTTCGTGGGCGAGGCCGATGCGGGCATGCTCAAGTCCCAGAAGCCCGAAACGATCACGCTCTAAGGAGATTTCGAGAAATGGCTACGAAGAAGGTTATTTCCACCGGGACCGGTCGCCGGAAGACCGCCTGCGCGCATGTCATGCTCGTTCCGGGCGAGGGGAAGTGGACCGTCAACAAGGTCGCCCTTGAGGCGTACATCACCTCCGAGGCGCTGCGCGACTACCTCAAGCAGCCCGTCGCGATCAGCGGCTTCGACCTCACCAAGGTCGACGTCGTGGCGTTCGCCAAGGGCGGCGGCTGCTCCGGCCAGGCCGGCGCGATCCGCCACGGCCTTGCCCGCGCCATCGAGGCGGCGGGCGCCAAGGTCACGGTCCCGGCCGCGAACGGCGCGCCCGAGCGCGAGGAGTCGGAGTACCGCGCGGTCCTCAAGAAGGCCGGCTGCCTGACGCGCGACAGCCGCATGAAGGAGCGCAAGAAACCCGGCCAGCCGGGCGCCCGCAAGCGCTTCCAGTTCTCGAAGCGCTAACCGCATTCGTCGGCGGGCCGCTCTGGCCGCCGCAGCACGACGGGCCGCCGCGGGGGGTTCCCCTTCCACGCGCGGCCCCTTGTTTTCGGAGAAGACAGATGGCATTTGGTTTTTTGAAGAAGCTGGCGGCGCTGGTCGCCGGGAACGGGACGAAGAAGCCGTCCGCGCAGAAGGGGCGGCCGGGCGCCGCCGCGCAGAAGAAGGACGGGGCCGGGCCGGGCGGCCGCGGCAAGCGCGGCCGCCGGGGGCGCCGCGGCGGCGCGAAGGCCCCGCCGGAGGGCGGCCGGCAGCCGAAGCCGGAGGGGGCGCCGGGCGGCGCCGCGCCGGCGCGCGCCGGGCGGAAGGCCCCGGACGGCGGCGCGGAGGCGCCGAAGCGCGGCGGCGGCGAGCGCCGGCGCGACGAACAGCAGCCGCAGCGGGAGCGCGGCGCGCGCGGCGGCAGCGGCGAGCGGCGGGGCGAGCGGGGCGGGCGCGAGGCGCGCCGGCGCGGCGGCTCGCGCCGCGGCCCGAAGGGCGTCGACACCGCCGCGAACGAGATGCGCCCCGGCGGCGTGGTGAGCGCCGAGGAGATGGAGGCGCGCAGGGCCGCGCACGCGGCGTGGGACCCGGCCTCCTTCGTGGTGCCCGAGATGGAGGGCAAGAAGCGCTTCCAGGACTTCGACCTCCCCTCCGAGGTGCTGCACGGCATCGCCGACCTCGGCTTCCAGTACTGCACGGAGATCCAGGCCCTCTCGCTCCAGAACGCCCTCGACGGCAAGAACGTCGCCGGCAAGGCGCAGACCGGCAGCGGCAAGACGGCCGCCTTCCTCGTGGCGATCCTCACGCGCTACCTCCGCACGCCGGAGGGCCGCGCGACGAAGGGCGGCGCGCCGCGCGCGCTCGTCATCGCGCCGACGCGCGAGCTCGTCATCCAGATCTGCAAGGACGCGGACGCCATCGGCAAGTACTGCGGCCTCCGCTCGCTCGCCGTCTACGGCGGCATGGACTTCGACCGCCAGCGCGAGGAGATCCTCGACGCGCCGGTCGACCTGCTCGTCGCGACCCCGGGCCGCCTGCTCGACTTCTGCAAGCGCCGCGTCGTCGACCTCGGCAAGGTCGACACGCTCGTCATCGACGAGGCCGACCGGATGCTCGACATGGGCTTCATCCCGGACGTGAGCCGCATCATGAACCACCTCCCCCCCAAGGGCAAGCGCGCGACGATGCTCTACTCCGCCACGCTGACGGACGACGTGATGCGCCTCGCCGCCCGCTGGATGGAGGAGCCCGTCAAGGCCGAGGTCGAGGGCGACCACAACGCCACGGACACCGTGCGCCAGGTCGTCTACGTCGTGCGCGCGGACGACAAGTTCAAGGTCCTCTTCAACCACATCGCCCTCCACCCGGACGCCCGCGCGATCGTCTTCTGCAACCGCAAGTCGACGACCGAGGACGTCTACGAGTCGCTCAAGTGCCGCGGCGTGAGCTGCGAGATGCTCTCCGGCGACGTCAACCAGAACCGGCGCCTCAAGGTGCTGGAGGACTTCCGCGAGGGCGCGGTTAAGATCGTGGTCGCCACCGACGTCGCCGGGCGCGGCATCCACGTGGACGACGTGGAATACGTGATCAACTTCGACTTCCCCTACGAGGCCGAGGACTACGTCCACCGCATCGGCCGAACGGGGCGCGCCGGCAACACCGGCATCGCGATCTCCTTCGCGGACGAGGACGAGAGCTTCGCGATCCCCGAGATCGAGGCCTACATCAAGGAGCCGCTCGCGTGTACGATCATCCAGGACGACGACCCGCTCCTGAAGGGCCTCCCCGCGCGCCACACGCGCCTGGGCGAGGTGGACGAGGCCGCCAAGGCCGAGGTCGACGCCCGCGAGGCCGTGACGGAGGTGCAGAAGGCCGCCGCCGCCGCCATGGTGGGCGGGATGGTCGTCCGGAACGCCGCCGGGCAGGAGGGGCGCGTCATCGTGCAGGAGGACCTGCCGCCGCGTCCGCTCCCGACCTTCGAGAACGCCCTGGAGCCGAAGAAGGTCGTCGACGAGACGGACGTCTACTCCAAGCCCGTCGAGCAGAAGCAGCGGTTCGAGGAGTGGTCGCTCGAGGCGGCCGCGCCCGCGGCCGAGGAGACGGCGGACCCGGCCCCGCCGGCCGCCTGAGGCGCGCCATGGCGAAGAAGTGGACAGTCGCGACGTTCCAGGCCGCCAAGGGCCGGCGGAAGCTGGGCTGCTGCACGGCGTATGACGCCTGCTTCGCCCACCTCGCGGACGAGGCGGGCATCCCCTGCATCCTCGTGGGCGACTCGATGGGCATGACGACGCTCGGCTACCCGACGACGCTGCCCGTGAAGATGGAGGAGACGCTGAGCGCCACGGCCGCCGTCGCGCGCGCCGTGAAGGACGCGCTCGTCGTCGCGGACCTCCCGTTCGGCAGCTACCAGTGCGGCGACGACGCGGCGATGGCGAACGCCGTCGCCTGCCTCAAGGCGGGCGCGGACGCGGTGAAGCTCGAGGGCGGCGCGCGCGTCTGCGGGCTCATCCGCCGGATGGCCGAGGCCGGCATCCCCGTCCTCGCCCACGTCGGCATGACGCCCCAGAGCGTACACGCCTACGGCGGCTTCCGGATGCAGGGCCGGACGCGCGAGGCGGCGGAGCAGGTGCTCGCCGACGCGCGGGCCGTGGAGGCGGCCGGCGCGTTCGCGGTGACGCTCGAATGCGTGCCGGACGAGCTGGCGGCGGCGGTCACCGCCGCTCTGAAGGTTCCCACGGTCGGCATCGGCGCGGGGCCGGTCTGCGACGCGCAGTGGCTCGTGCTGCACGACCTCCTCGGGCTCAACGACGGCCACGTGCCGTCGTTCGCGAAGAAGTACGCGGACCTCGCCGGGGCGGCGAAGGCCGCCTTCGCGCACTACGCCGCCGAAGTCGCGGACGGGACGTTCCCGCCGCCGCGCGCGTGACGGGGCGCCGCGTGCCGCCGCATGCCTCCATGCGCCGCTGGACCGGGTGCCTCGCCGGGGCGTGCCTCGCCGCCGCCGCGTGGGCGGCGGACGTCACGGACGTGACGTTCCTGATGTGCTACCGCCCGGACCACCCGGAGGACCCCTCCACGAAGCAGATCCTGCGCTTCACGGCAGAGCGCCCGGAGATCCGCCCCCTCCAGTGGGGCGGCCTCGTCCTGCCGGGCGCGGGCGGGCGCGCCACGTTCATGCTCGCGCTCGCGGGCGGCACGGCCCCGGACGTCTACAAGGCCTGGTTTCACGTGCTGCGGCACGACGTCGAGGAGGGCTTCTGCCACCCGCTCGACGAATGGCTCGGCAAGGACGCGGACGGCGACGGGCGGCTTTCGGACGCCGAGGCGACGTGGCCGGGCTGGAAGGACGTGCCGCAGCTCTGGCGCGACGTGGCGACGAAGGACGGCCGGGTCTACGCCGTCCCCACGCCCGGCTTCGCCTACTACGGCCTCATCTACCGCAAGGACCTCGTGAAGGCGGCGGGGCTCGACCCCGAGGCGCCGCCGCGCACCTGGGCGGACTTCGCCGCCTGGTGCGAGAAGCTGACGTTCGGCGACAGGACGATCCCCGGGGCGACGGTGCAGCGCGGCCAGCGCGCGCTCGGCGTCGAGAACCGCCCCTGGGGCTTCCTCCCCTGGGTCGGCGCGGCCGGCGGCGACGTCGTGCGGCGCAAGCCGGGGACGGCGGACGACTGGGAGGCGTGCTTCGACGCGCCGGAATGCCTGCGGGCGGCGGCGTTCCTGAAGGACCTCATCGGGCGCGGCGTCGTGCGCGCCCTGCCGCAGCTCTCGCTCCGCAACGAGGTGGCGGACCTCTTCGTGCAGGGCGAGATCGTGAGCGTCTTCGGCGGCGAGGACCTCGTGGCCTACCTGACGGAGAGCCTGAACTTCCCCGCCGAGCAGATCGGGCTCATGCCGTTCCCGGCGGCGGACGAGGCGTGCCGCCCCGTCCTGCAGGTCCACAAGCACTTCTACGCCCTCACGGAAGGTGTGGGGCGGCGTCCGAAGGCGGAGCGCGACCGCGTGTGGGCGTGCGTCAACGAGCTCGCCTCCCAGGCCGTCTACGACGAAACCGTGCGCAGGAACGTGGCCGAGGGGCGGGCGCGGTGGTGCCTGCCGGACGACCTGCGGCGGCTCGGCTTCGAGGAGCACCTGGCCGAGGTGCCGCCGGGCATCCGCCGGATGTACGACGACCTCGCGGCGGGGCGGATCCGGGCCGTGACGGAGCCGCACGTGGGCTTCTGGCAGGCGGCGAGCGACCTCGTGAGCCGCCGCTTCCTGGGCATCCTCCTGAGCGACGCGGGGAGGGACTTCGACTGCGCGGCGGCGCTGAAGGCGATCACCGAGGACGCGAACCGGGGGCTCATGTTCCACGCCGACACGCGCGCCGTCGAGGCGAAGCGCCCGCTCGCGCGCGTCCTCCTCGGCGTCGTCCTCATCGTGGGCGCCGTGTGCGGATGGCTGGCGTGGCGCGGGCGCGGGGCGGGCGCGCGCGCGGGCGCGAAGGGCGCCGCCTCGGAACGTGCGCGTCCGCGCCGGCGCCTCGCGCCGTGGCTCTTCCTCGCGCCGGCCGTGGCGTCGATCGCGCTCTGGAGCTACTGGCCGCTCGTCCGCGGCGCCGTGATGGCGTTCCAGGACTACCGCATCGTGGGGGCGCCCGCGTGGGCGGGGCTCGACAACTTCATCCGCGTCGCAACGGACCCCGGCTTCTGGGCGGCGTGGGGGCGCACGCTCGAATACGTGGGCATCACGCTCGCCCTCGGCTTCACGGCGCCGATCCTCCTCGCGCTGCTCCTCAACGAAATCCCGCGCGGCAAGGTCTTCTTCCGCACGGTCTACTTCCTGCCGCACCTCACGAGCGCGCTCGTCGTCACGCTCCTCTGGAAGACGATGTTCGACCCCACGGAGAACGGGATGCTCAACCAGCTGCTCGCGGCCTTCGGCGTCGCGCGGCACGCCTGGCTGCAGGACCCGGCGTGGGCGATGACGTGCTGCATCCTGCCGGGCGTCTGGGCGGGGGCGGGCATGGCCTCGCTCATCTACGTGGCGGCGCTGCACGGCCTGCCGCCGGACTACTACGAGGCGGCGGCGATCGACGGCGCGGGCATCCTCGGCCGCTTCCGGCACGTCACGCTGCCCCAGCTCCTGCCGCTCATGGTGATCAACTTCGTGGGCGCGTTCATCGCGGCGTTCCAGGGCATGGGGTCGATCTTCCTCCTGACCTTCGGCGGGCCGGGCGACGCGACGAACGTCCTTTCGCTGACGATCTGGAAGGAGGCGTACAACAACCTGCGCTTCTCCGCGGCGACGACGATGGCGTGGTTCCTCGGCGTGGCGCTCATCGCCTTCACCTACCTCCAGATCCGCCTCCTCCGCCGCGTCGAGTTCCGCCAGGCCGCCGCGAACTGACCTTGTCAGGACAGGGTCCGAACCGACCTTGGCAGGACAGAGATGGTAGGGGCCGACGTCCTCGGCGGCCCGCCCCGCCCTCCGCCCCGGCGCGCGAAGTACCCGCGCCGCCCCCGGCGCGTGGCGTCCGAACGTCCCCCCTTCGGGAGGTGTAATGGAAACCAGCTTTTCCTTTAAGCCGCATTAGGCTTTCGGGGAAGTTGGTTCTTTGACA
>CAVEVC010000031.1:0-4293 GCA_963618935.1 Clostridiales bacterium CCNA10
GGCGGGGGCTCGTCAACGGGCGCGGCGGGGGGCGGATCTGGGGGCGTTTCCGCCGGGGCGGCGGCCTCGGCGGCGGCCTCGGCGGCGGGGAAGACGCGGAGGAGGGCGCGGCCGATCTGCACGACGGCGCTGGGCGCGAGGGCCACGGGGGCGTCTATCGGCGCGCCGTCCACGTAGGTGCCGTTGGAGCTGTCGAGGTCCTGGAGCGTGGCCGTGCCGTCCCGGATGACGAGCAGGGCGTGGCGTTCGGAGACGTCGGGGTCGGGCAGGCGGATGCGGCAGCCTTCGCCGCGCCCGACGAGGTAGGCGCCGTCCTCGGCGCGGAGGTGCGTCGCCGCGTCGGCGCCGGGGCGGGCGATGTCGATCTGGAACGCCATTTCAGCGGCCTCCGATCTCGAGCTGCCGCTTCGTGTTGAGGGTCTCGATCTCCTCGCGGATCCTGGCGAAGTCGACCTGCGGCAGGGCCTTCTCGTAGGAGGTGTCGTTGCGGTTGCGGAGGGAGAGGGCGAGGCGGCCCCGGATCTGCTCCGCGAAGACGAGCATTTCGGCCTCGCGGGGCGTGACCTCCAGGGTGACGGTGGAGTAGGAGGCGCCGCCGGGGGCGTGCAGGGGGGCGGACTTCGCCGTGTCCTTGCCCGTCGCGAGCACGAGCACGTTCTGGAGCATCGTGCAGGTGACGAGCTCCTGCACGACGGTCTTGCCGTCGGGGGCGGTCTTGGGGAAGGAGAAGGTGCCGATCACGTCCACGTGGTCGTTCGGGCGCACCATGCCGCTCACGGCGGCCGCGCCGGAGGCGTTGATGGAGACGGCGCGCATCTTCCTGCGGATGTCGGCCGCGAGGCCGCCGCCGACGGGGCTGCCGCCCTCGATGTCGGACCAGAAGAGCACCTCCTTCGCGCGCCGTCCGTTCACGAGCCGCCGCCCCACGATGTCGGGGACGTTCGCGCGCGTGAGGGCCTGCCCGTTGAGGCCGCTCCGGGGGACGGTCTTCTCGTAGAGGTCAGCCTGGCGGATGACGGTGCCGCTCGGGACGTCCTTCGCGAAGCAGAGGACGTCGAACGTCTGGTGCTTCGCGGCGAAGTCCGCCTTCAGCCTGCGGTATTCGGCGTCCTTGCTCGTGAGGTAGGTGCGCGTGAGGATCGCGGCCAGGAGGCCGGCGACGACGGCGACGACGAGTACGATTTTCTGCTTCATGTTGTCCTCATGGGTTCAAAGGTGCGTGGGGGGAGGAGGGGGTACGGAGTGTTCAGGATGGAACGCAGATGCTTCGCATACGCAGAATGGGGCGAAAAGGCATGTGGCTACGACGGCCCCTGCGGGGCCTACGCCACAATGCCTTTTCGCCCGGTTTTGCCTGCCGGGCGAGACAACCTGCGGGCAGGTGCGGGCAGGCGGTTCGGTCCTCTACGATGTCTCCTTCGGCGCCTGTTGATTGTGGTATACTGAAAGTGCCATGCATCCGCTCTACAGGAAAGCCAGCGAACTGACCCAGGTCGCGATCGCCTCCGCCATTGAAGTGCAGAAGCACTTCGGCGTCGGACTGCCGGAGAGCATCTACCAGAAATGCCTCGGGCAGGAACTCCGCATGCGGGGACACGACGCCGCCACCGAAGTGGCCGTTCCGATTCACTACAAAGGCTTCACTTTCACCGAAAAGCTTCGCATTGACCTGCTGGTGGATGGTTGCCTCGTCATTGAGGCGAAGGCGCTCGACGAGGACAAGATCAACATGGTCGCCCACAGGGCCCAGTGCCTGTCCTACATGAAATTGATGAACCTGCCGCTTGGGCTGGTCATCAACTTTGGCGACTACCGGCTTGGCAAGCGCGGCATCGCCCGCATCATCCTCGCCGGCGCCGACGCCGAAGCGGCGGCCTTCTGACCGCGCCGCCCAGCAAGAGGCGCATTCGGGCGAAAAGGCATTGTGGCGTAGACCCCGCAGGGGCCGTCGTAGCCACATGCCTTTTTGCCCTGTTCTGCGTATGCGAAGCATCTGCGTCCCTTTCGTCAAAGTTCTTTGCCGCGGCGGAATTCGGCGACGCGGGCGCTGCCGGACGGGGCGTCCTCGGCGAGGAGGGCGGCGGTGCGGGCGCCGCGCGCGAAGAGGCGGAAGGTGCGGGTCGAGACGGGAAGGGCCTCCCATCCGGCGGCGCGGTAGGCGGCGGCGGCCCGGTCGGCAGCCTCGGCGGCGGGGCCGGGCTCGAAGCGCACGGCGACCACGACGTCCCCGGCCAGCGTCGCCTCGTAGGCGGGCTCGACGGCCGTCTGCGTGCGGAAGATCCAGCCTCCGGCCAGCAGGGCCGCGTCGAGGACGAGAAGGGCGGGGAGGAACACGAAGCGCTTCACAGGAGGCCTCCTTCCGCCGTGAGGGCGGAGACGTCGCAGGGGGGGACGACCATGACGGGCAGGGCGGCCTGTTCGCGGAGGCGGTACTCGCGGCCCTCGTTCGTCTCGAAGAGGTATTCGGCGGCGAGGGCGTCCAGGTCGACCGTCTCGTGGCGCGTCTCCGTGACGAGCTCGAGCGCGGGAAGGGGGCGGAGCGCGGCGGGAAGGCCGTCCGAGAGGGGCGCGGGCAGGGCGCCGGCGGCGGCGGCGGAGCCGGACGCGGCGGCGAGGCCGGCGGCCCGGCGGACGTCGCTCTGGAGTCGGGCCGTGCGCGGGATGATGGCGCCGAACGCGAGGAGGGCGCTCAGGACGAGCGCGAGCGCGAAGACGCAGAGGGCGAATTCGACCATGGCCTGTCCGGACCTAGCGCGCATGGCGCGTTCCTCCTCCCGGGCCCGTGCCGTCCGCGGGGCGGCGGCACTGGGCGCTGTTCGCGGAAAGCCACTGCACGCCGCGCGCGCGGAAGGCGGGGTCCTGCCAGGTGCGCAGCGTGGCGCAGTAGGCGCAGCCGGCGGCGAAGTGGCCTTCGGCGCAGGCCTGCACGTGGTCGCGCGTGTGGACGACCCAGGCGCCCTCGGCCATGTTGAGGCGCTGCTCCGAGGCGCCGGCGAGCGGGATGAGGCGCACGGCGGTGAAGGCGGGGGTGACGAGCGGGAAGATGCCGTCGAGGGTGACGGTGTCCCCGTCGATCTCGCCGAAGGGCTTGGCGGCGGCGGTCCAGACGTTCGGGCGGTCCGGGACGCCGGGGGTGACGGGCTTCAGGGTGGCGGCGACGCGGGCGGCGGCCGAGGCGCCGAAGACGTCGTAGCGGGGCTGGACGTCGCCGCGGAGGGGGAGGCGCGCCTCGCCGCCGACGTGCATCTCGTCCCAGCGGCGCCAGTCCGAACCGTAGAGGTACCAGACGTAGCCGGCGCGGTTGGTGAGGACGCCGGATCGGTCGAAGGCGGCGTCGGTGACGTGCGCGCAGCCGGCGCGCCGGGTCCGGTCGAGGACGTGCTGCCGGATGCGCGCGCCGTTCCGGTCGGGATCGACGTCCTGGAGGGCGCCCGCGCGCGCCGTCACGTCCACGGGGAAGAACTCGGGGTTCTGCGGGGAGGCGGCGGCGCCGACGGGCACCTCGCCCCAGCCGGTGAAGCCCTGGAGGAGGGCCATCATGTCGTCGCGCAGGAAGAACCAGCACCAGTCCTCGCCGTCCACGGCGTAGTAGAAGGCGCGGTCGTAGAGGGGGTGCGCGCCGGTCGCGCCGTAGTTGTAGTAGCGGGCGTTCTCGCAGCCGGCGTAGACGCCGTCCTGGACGGCGGCGCGCAGCATCTCCGCGTAGTCCTGGGCCTTTTCGGGCCAGGAGGGCGTGGCGGGGACGTAGGCGGCCGCCCCGGCGCGGGCGTCCTCCACGAGGCGGGCCATGTCGGGGTCGGGGAGGACGCCGTTGCGCTTCGCGGCGAGCTGCGCCGCGTAGAGGCCCGCGAGGGGGCCGGCGAAGACGAGGCGTTCCTGGAGGCGCTGGACGCCCGCGACGAGGTTGGAGGCGGTGGCGGGATCGTCCGCATGCTTGCATGCGATGTCGACCTGCGCGAGGTTGAGCGCGCCGAGGGCGTTGAGGGTGACGCCCTGCCAGCGCGCGGCGGCGAGGGCGGCGGCGTCGCCTGCGTTCTGGAGGCGGCCCTTGCCCCGGATCGCGAGAAAGACGTCCGCGTTCACGAGCACGAGGAAGAGCAGCCCCAGGACCATGAACGCAAGCACGAGGACGATCTGCCCCCGTTTGGGATTAAGTGGGCCTGCGGCCCTTAAGTGGTCAAGTGGGCCTGCGGCCCTTAAGTGGTCAAGTGGGCCTGCGGCCTTTAAGTGGTCAAGTGGGCCTGCGGCCCTTAAGTGGTCAAGTGGGCCTGCGGCCCTTAAGTGGTCAAGTGG
>CAVEVC010000032.1:0-11900 GCA_963618935.1 Clostridiales bacterium CCNA10
GAGAGACGAAATGATGAAAAAGCAACTGGCCCTCTTCGCCGGCGCGGCGGCGGCGACGTCCACGCCCGTGATCGTCAGCTCGCAGGTGCGCGCGAGCGATCCGACGATCCTCGACGTCGTCTACAAGGTGACGAGCGACAGCCCGACCGTGAACGTCCGCGCCCTCGCCTTCGAGAACGGCGAGCGGTCGTTCTTCAACGTCGTGCGACCGGAGACGTTCGTCGTCGACCCCGACGGCAACCCGACCGAGAAGAACCTCGGCGACGGCATCTCCGCGAACAAGGAGGCCGACGTCTTCAACGCCATGCTCTGGCACTACGCGGCGAAGGCGGGCGACCTCCACCTCGACAACGGCTACCTGACGGCGACGAACGGCGCGCTCTTCGCGTGGTTCACGCCGTCCGACAGGGAGCCTGTCGCGCTGATATTCGACATGAAGGAGCAGGCCGCCGCGCTTACGACGCACGACGAACACGCGACGAGCGCGTTCTACGACTGCGTGGACGACGCGCTCTACTACGTGAGGAGCGTGTAGCATGGCCGTCAAGTGCTATGTCGCGAGGAACGCCACGACGACCGCCGTGTGGCACGGCGGCACGCTTTCGGACGTGAAGGCCGCCACCTCTTCTTCCGCCTGTTCATGGAGGACATACGCGGAGTGCGCATGGTCGAGGACCCGGAGGAGCGGCACCGCGCCCGCGTGGCATACGCCCGGTCGCTCGCCGGCGGGGTTGTCGTGCAGGGCGTCGGAGGAGAAGCAGGCCGCCTATGCCGCGTGGGTCAACAGGCTCACGCCGGAACAGATAGAGGAGACGTTCAAGAACGGCGCGGCGGCGATCAACGAGGTCATGGGCCGCATCGTCGAGCGCGTGGGCGCGGTGTCGGGTGCGCTGAAAACGCTGTTCGAGAAGTCGCGCCTTGCGTGGAGCGAGGCGGACGACGGGCGACATCCCAACATCGACGGCATCCACCACTATCTCGCAAAAGCCAAGACGGCGAACGGCGAAGTCTACGTGCATTTCACCGTGCGTGAGGACAACCGCGATGGCAACAATGTCCACTCGGCGACCGTTTCGTCGGTCGATGTCTATACGAAAGATGCGGAAATCACTCCAGGTAAAGACCTGGCGAAATCCGCACCTTTCATGGACGATAGGATAGCATATTTCCTCGGCAGGGGCAACTCGGCCTCCGTCTCCAAGGTTGTTGACGAGAACGGCGAGCCAATGGTCGTCTACCATGTTACACAGGCGAAGAGCGCGACGGACAACACGGGCGCGTTCGACGCAGCGAACCCGGACATCAACTGGCGGCGCGCCTACACGCCGGACAACGCCATGCGCGCGATGGCGGACGCCTACGGCCTCACGACCAAGGAGGCGCGCGTCATGTTCGGCGGCGCGTCGTTCAGCCTCGCGCAGTCGCCGCTCATGCGCCAGACCATGTTCCCGACGGAGGCCGCTCTCGTCAACGACATCCCGGCGGAACCGAGCGTCGCGAACGCGGCGCACGGCGTGGTGAACGTCATGCGCGACCTCGCGTCGCCGGGCGCGTCCACGAAGTGGCATGCGTTTATGGACGGGCTTGGACGCCGCCTCTGGGACCACCTCCTTCCGCTGAAGTGCGTCGAGGAGTGGATCGGCGCAAGGCGTAGGCGCGCACCGCCGTCGATATGGGTCTTATCGACGCCATTGCGTCGGCCTTTGTCTTGACTTTCATCGCATAAACCTCTCTCTAACTGCCTTGTTTTTCACTACAACAAAACGCCACAAACGAGGATGAGGTCTACGGTCAAAATGCGTTCTGCCCTTTATCTATTGGGCTTTGCGCAA
Source organism: Clostridiales bacterium CCNA10 (assembly GCA_963618935.1). Taxonomy (GTDB): domain Bacteria; phylum Verrucomicrobiota; class Kiritimatiellia; order RFP12; family UBA1067; genus RUG572. The sequence goes on from CAVEVC010000032.1 coordinate 1,833, forward strand.
ATGAAAAATGGTCGGAGCGGAGGGATTTGAACCCTCGGCCTTTTGGTCCCGAACCAAACGCGCTACCAGACTGCGCTACGCTCCGTGGTGAAAACGAGGGCTAGTATACTCTTTCCCGCCGCTGAAGTCAACGGCCTAGCGTCCGAAATTTCGTGAAAGCTCACGGTAGGACTTGAAGACCATCACGGGCTTCCCGCGCGGGCAGACGTAGGGCATCTTCGTGGCGGCGAGCTCCGTGACGAGCTGCACGGCGCTCTCGGCCGTCAGCTTCGGGGACGCGCCGGCAAAGGAGCGCGCGATGCCCTTCGCGACGAGCTCGTCGCGCCAGCGGGCCGAGCCGCGCTTCGCGCCGGCCTCCGCGATGTCGGCGGCGATCGAGGCGAGCAGGCCCGCCGTCGAAAGGCCGCCGACGAGGTCCGGCACCGCGTCGACCTTCCACACGTCGCGTCCGAACTCCTCGATGGCGAACCCCGCCGCCTCCAGGTCGCCCCGGAAATTGCGGATGCGGGCGGAATCCGCCGGCGGCAGCTGGACGGTCTCGGGGATCAGCAGGGGCTGCGCCACGACGTCCCGGCGGTCCAGCACGCGCTCGTAGACGATGCGCTCGCGCGCCGCGCGGGGGTCGAGCGTGACAAGCCCCGTATCCGTCTCCAGCAGCAGGTACCCCGTCGAGGTCTGCGCCAGCACCTGGAACCAGCGCCAGAGGACGTGGCCCTGCGCGGGGGCGCCGGCCGTGGGCTCTGGGGCGAGGGACGCGTCCTGGCGCTCTCCGCCTGCCGTTTCCGGGACGGGCTGGGGGGGCGGTGGCGTGGACGGCGTGGACGGAAAGGCGAGCGTGGGCTGGACGGGCGTGGAGAAGGGGACCGCGAACGCGGCGGCGGCCGGATCGGGAAGGGGGGGGGGCGGCGCCGAGGGCGCGAGGGCGGCGCCGACCGCCGCGATGATCGCGTCGCGGACGTCGGCCGGGCGGCGGAAGCGGACCTCGCGCTTGGCGGGGTGGACGTTGACGTCGACCTGGCCGGGCGGGAGGTCGATGAAGAGGACGAGGGCGGGGCGCGCCTCCGCGCGCGTGCGGGGGTAGGCTTCGCGGAGCGCGTAGCTGACGGCGGCGGCCGTCGCGGGGCGCCCGTTGACGAAGATGAACTGGTCGCGGCGGACCGCGGGCGCCTTCGCGAGGCCGTTCGCGGGCCGTTCGACGTAGCCGTGGACGCGGACGGGCGAAGGGCCCTGCGCGGGGGAGGCGCCGACGGGGAGGAGCGATTCGGCGAAGGGGGCGCCGAAGAGGTCGCGGATGCGCTCTTCGAGCGTGGCGCCGGGAGGGAGGCGGTAGGCTTCGCGTCCGTCGAGGACCAGCGTGAAGCCGACGTCGGGGTGGGCGAGGGCGGTGACGGTGAAGGTGGCGCGGATGTGGGCCTCCTCGGTCGCGAAGGCGCGGAGGAACTTGCGGCGGGCGGGGACGTTGCAGAAGAGGTCGCGCACCTCGACGCAGGTGCCGGGCGGGGCGCCGCAGTCCCTGACCTCGGCGAGGAGGCCGGCGTTGACGACGAGGCAGGTGCCGCCCTCGTCCTCGGCGCGGCGCGTGATGAGGGTGAAGCGCGAGACGGAGGCGATGGAGGGGATGGCCTCGCCCCGGAAGCCGAGGGTGTCGATGCGCTCGATGTCGTCCACGTCGCGGATCTTCGAGGTGGCCTGGCGCTCCAGGGAGAGGAGGGCGTCCTCGCGCGTCATGCCGCAGCCGTTGTCGCGCACCGAGACGAGCGTGCGCCCGCCCGCGACGACGGTGGCCTCGACGCGGGTGGACCCGGCGTCGAGGGCGTTTTCCAGCAGCTCCTTGAGGACGGAGGCGGGGCGTTCGACGACCTCTCCGGCGGCGATCTTGTTCGCCACGTGGAGGGGGAGGAGGCGGATATGTCCGTCGCGCGGCACTTAGCGGTCCAGCGTGAGGTTTCGGCGGATGAAGGTGGGCACGTCGAGGTCCTCGTCGTGCCAGACGGTCTTCTCGGCGTTGCGGAAGCGGGAGTTCGCCGCGAGGGCGTGCTCGCCGCGGGGGCGTCCGTCGGGCGGCCCCGGCGTGCGCAGGAGGGCGGCGTGCGGCGCGGCGTGGGTGGCGTGCTCCTCGAAGAGCAGCGCCACGACGGAGAGGCGCCCGGAGAAGGCCTGCTCGTCGTTGACGGTCCCCAGCTCGAGGGCGGCGGAGGGGCCGAACGCGGCGGAGAGGCCGCAGGAGAGGGCGGCGACTTCGGAGAGGCGGAGGTCGTCGCCGGCGAGCACGCCGACGAGGAGGGTGCGGACGGGGGGGCGGGAGGCGTCGCGCGCGAGGAGCGGGTGGTCGGCGAGGGCGGCGAGGACGTCCTGGGCGCGGTTCTCGCCGCAGGCGGTGGCGGTGGCGAACTGGCCGCGCCCGCAGCCGACGAGGATGCTGCGCAGGCGCTCGGGGCCGAGCTGGATGTAGCCGGGGCGTTCGAGGAGGCGCCAGAGGAGGGTGACGCCCGCGGCGAGGGTGTCGACGCCGCGCGCGAGGGCGTCGCGGAGGTTGTCGGTCCCGGCGTCCGCGACGAGCGCGTCGAGGGGGAGGAAGACGGAGACGTCGGCGTATTCGCCGATGGGCCCGGCGGCGGTCTTGGCGGAGCGGATGCGGTCCTCGCCCTCGAACGAGAACGGAGTCGTCGCGAAGAGGAGGGTGACGACGCCGAGCGTGTGGAGGTGCTTGAGCAGTTCGCCGGTGGCGCCGCCGCCGGTGCCGCCGCCGAGGGCGGTGACGACGACGGCGGTGCGCACGCCCTCGAGCGCGGGGTCGATGAGGGCGGGGTTGTCCTGGAAGGCCGCGCGCGCCGAGGCGGGCTGCCCGCCGGTGCCGCGCCCGGCGAGGCGGTTGCCGCCGAGCAGCATGAAGGGGAGGTCGCCCGCGGCGCCGGCCTGCGCGTCCGTGTCGAGGACGAGCGCGCGGATGCCGGGCCCGTAGGCGCGCAGGACGCCGCGCGTCATCTGGGCGCCGGCGCCGCCGATGCCGATGAGGAGGAGGGGCGAGGGAAGCGCGTTCATGACCGGAAGATCCCTCCGAAGACTTTCTTGACGGAATCGAAGAGGGAGGTGGCGGGCCGCCCCTCCTGCTGGGCGAGGAGCAGCAGCCCCGCGAAGACCGCGCAGGCGGCGGGATGCGCCTCGCCCTCCAGGCCCTCGATCTCGGGGACGAGCGCGCCGATCCGAACGCCGCAGCCGAAGACCGTGCGCGCGAGCTCGGCGATGCCGGGCAGGGCCGCGCCGCCGCCCGTGAGGAAGACGCCGGCGTTGAGGCCGTGCAGGTGGTTCTCCTCGTCGAGCCGGGCGCGGATGACGGCGAAGAGCTCCTGGAGGCGCGCGTTGACGACGGTGTTGAGCGCGCGGCGGGAGATCGTGGCGGCCTTGAAGCCCGGCATGGGGGCGGGCACGGCGACGCGCTGCTGGGCGTCTTCGGGGCGGATGAGCGCGGCGGCCGCCGTCGTCTTGAGCTGCTCGGCCTGCGCCTGGGAGACGGAGAAGGCGATGCCGATGTCGCTTGTCACGTGGTCGCCGCCGACCCCGACGACGCCGGCCTGGACGAGGCGGCCGCCGGACCACGCCGTGAACGCGGTCGAGCCGCCGCCGAGGTCGATGACGAGCGCGCCGTCGCGCTTGTGCTGCGGGGTGAGGACGGCGGCGGCGGCGCAGGTGCCCGCGAAGTAGTTCTTCTCGGGGGGGACTTCGAGCTTGGCGGCGTGCGCGGCGGCCCGCGCGTCCGCCATGCGCGGCGCCGCGCCGTGGATGCAGATCGAGCGGAGCGAGAGCAGATGCCCGTTCATGTCCTTGGGCGAGGCGAGGCCGTCGACGTCGTCGAGCTTGTAGCAGATCGGGGCGAGCTCGATGGCCTCGCGGTCGGACGGGAGGCCCATTTCGTAGGAGCGCGCGTCGACCTCGGCGAGATGCTCGTCGCGCACGACGCCGCCGTCGACCGGGCACTGCGCGACGACGGGCTTCGTGCGGATCTGCGGGCCCGAGACGACGAGGTACGCCTGCCCGATCGCGTAGTCCGACTGGTCGGCGAGCCGCTTCAGGACGGATTCGACGGAATAGCGAGCCTGGGAGATGTCGACGATCTGGCTCTTGCGCACGCCGGACGAGGGGATGGCGCCGACGGCCGCCACGCGCACGCGCCCGCCCTCAAGCGGCTCGCCGATGGCGATGACGGTGCGGGACGTGCCGATTTCAAGCGCGGCGATGGGGTCGGAGAGGTTCACGGCGGGAGAGGTCCTTTACTGCTGCTGGTTTCCGTTCCGGGCGGGATCGCTCGCGTAGATGTGGCTGGCCTTCCCGAAGTCCGTCGCGATCCAGACGGCGCCGCGCGGGGCCATGTTCGCGCCGATGGCGCCCTGGAGGTGGCGGAGCTGCCGTCGGAGCGATTCGCGGGAGAGGTGGCTGTCGTCGTCCATGTGGTCCCACGCGAGCTTCACGCGGTCGTAGGTGCCGAGCGTGACGAGGAGGTAGTCCTTGTGCGAGGTGCCGGCCTCCAGCACGCGGAGGTCGGCGAATTCCGGCTGCGCGGCGGCCTCGACGAGGCGGAGGGCGGCGGCGGCGTGCCCCGTGAGGCGCTTGCCGGGCGGCGTGGGGGTGGCATCGGCCTCGCGGATGATCGGCAGCAGGGCGGTGTTGCTGGAGAAGCGGAAGACGACGCCATCCTGGTCCGCCACGCGGTCGGACGTGGCGCGGCCGCGCGGCGGGGCGACGCGCGCGAGGGGCTCGCGCTCCAGGACGGCGATGTTGACGCGGTTCGGCAGGCGGCGCTCGATCTGGATGTCGCGGATGTTGGGCACGCGGTCCAGCAGCTTGAGGCGGAGGTCCGCAAAGGGGATCGTCGCGAGGTTGGCGCCGTTCGTCAGGCCGAAGTGGAGGGTGATGACGTCGGGGTGGACCATCTTCCCGGTCGTGACGACGACGTCGAGGTCGCGGTCCTCCACGCGGTATTGCCCGCGCCAGATGTCGGTGAGCGCGCCGACGCCGAACGCAAGGCCGGCGCCGATCGCGGCGAGCAGGAGAAGCCCCGCGCCGATGGCGGAGGCGACGAGGCCGCGCGTCGCGCCCGTCTCGCGCACGCCCTTCTTCTTTCGGCTAATCATGGCGGGCGGCTTCCAGCACGCGGCGGCACAGTTCGGGGAAGGGGAGGCCGCGCGTCGCGGCGGCCTTGGGGACGAGCGAGTGGCCGGTCATGCCGGGCGAGGTGTTGAGCTCGAGGACGAACATCCGCCCCTCCGGCGTGACGCGGAAGTCGACGCGCGCCACGCCCCGGCAGCCGACGGCGTCGAAGGCGGCGAGGGCGAGGCGCTGCATCTCGGGCAGAAAGGCGTCCGTCGGGAAGGCGTAGCGCGTCGCGTCGGAGCGGTACTTCTCCTCGTAGCCGTACCAGCCGCCGGGCGCGCGGATCTCGATGGCGGGGAGGGCGTCGCGTCCAAGCACGCCCACCGTCATCTCGCGCCCGGGGACGAACGCCTCGACGAGGGCTTCGCCCGCGCCGCCGAACTTCTCGCGGTCGATCCGCACGGCGTCGCGGACGGCGTCCGCCCACTGGCCGAAGGACTTCACGGCGTAGACGCCGACGGAGGAGCCGTCGCGCGGCGCCTTGACGACGGCCGGCAGGGGAAGCGGCAGGCCGGCCTCCTCGCACGCCGCGTCGGCGTCGCCGACGACGCACCAGGGGGCGTTGGGAATCCCGGCGGCGTCCAGCGCCTTCTTCGTCTCGATCTTGTCCATCGCGATGCGGCTCGCGCGCGCCCCCGGGCCCGTGTAGGGGATGCCGCGCGCGTCGAGGGCGGCCTGCACGCCGCCGTTCTCGCCCCAGCCGCCGTGGAGGGCGATGTAGCAGGCGTCGACGCCGGCGGGAAGGGCGTCCAGGTCGTCCGCGTCGAGGACGACGGGGACGACCTCGTAGGCGCCGAGGGAGGCGAGCGCGTCGGCGACGTTCTGCCCGGAGACGAGGGAGACGGCGCGTTCGTTGGAGGTGCCGCCCATCAGGACGGCGACTTTCTTGAAAAGCGGCATGTCGCAGATTATACCACAAGGCCGCGCACTTCGGGCCGCAGTTCAAGGTGGAATTTTTCGCGGACGGCGGCCGCCATGAGGCGCGCGAGCGCAAGGATGTCCGACGACGTACACCCCTCCCCCGCGACGATGACGTTGGCGTGCCCCTCCCAGACGGAGGCGCCGCCGACGCGGAGCCCCTTCGCGCCCGCCGCCTCCAGGAGGCGTCCGGCCGGCCGGTCGGGCGAAGGGTTGCGGAAGACGCTGCCGCAGGTGCGCGGCGGGAAGGCCGGCCGGCGGGCCAGGTAGGATTTCGCGTCGGAAAGGCCCGAAAGGGAAGGGGGAGCCTCGAACGCCACGTCCTCGATGACGCCCGCGATGGCGGACCGGCGGTAGGCGAACCCGCAGGCCTCGCGGCCGATCCAGCGTCCGTCCACCTTGACGCGGCGGACGGCCTCGGAAATGGAATGCCCGAACGCGCCCGCGTTCATCTTCACCCAGCCGCCGACCGTGCCGGGGATGCCCGCCATGAAGGCGAGCTCGGGGTGGGCGGGAAGGAGCGACGCGCCGGGGGGCGACGCGGGCCGGACGATCTCGATGTCGCTTGCGCAGTCGCTGAACCAGGTGTTCGAGCCCATGCCGACGACGACGCGCGCGCCGCCGCCGCACGTCGCCCCGCCCGTCCGGTAGAAGGAGAGCGGCGCGAGGGCGCGCCACGTGCGCGCGGGCGGCGGCGCGGGCAGGGCCGCCAGGTCGCGCCGCGCGCGGGGGAGGAGGTCCACGATGTCGCCCGCGCCCGCGAGGAGGACGAGGTCGCCCGGCTCGAGCGTGAGGAAGACGTGCCGCCACGCCTCCTCGGCGGAACGGGCGAGCAGGAGGCGCTGGCGCGGCGGCGCGTCGGGGCGGTCGCGGAACGCCTTGTAGAGGTCGGCGACGTCGCCGCCGGGAAGCGGCGGCTCGAACGCCGCGTAGACGGGAATGAGCGTCACCTCGTCCGCCTCCGCGAACGCGGGCGGAAAGTCGTCCAGCAGCGCCTTCGTGCGCGAATGGCGGTGCGGCTGGAAGAGGACGCGGAGGCGCTTCGGGCGGAGCGCCCGCGCCATGCCGACGGCGCAGGCGAGCTCGGCCGGATGGTGCGCGTAGTCTGTATAGACGAGGGGATCGGCCCAGACCCGCTGGAACCGACGGTCGGGGAGCTCGGCAAGGGCGGCGGGAAGGGCGGCGGCGATCGCGCCGTCGGCATGCCCGCACGCGCGGGCGACGGCGATGGCGGCGAGCGCGTTGCGGACATTGTGGCGCCCGGGGACGAGTGCGCCGAGCTGCGGCCAGTCGGCGGCGCGGAGGTCGGCGCCGGGCGCAAAGCCGAAGGTGACGAGGCGGACGCCGGGGCGGACGGCCTCGCGCGCAAGGGCGAGGGCCTTGGGGTGGTCGGCGCAGACGATGACGGCGTCCGTCGTGCCGCGGAGGACCGCGCGGTAGCAGTCGAAATAGGCCTCCGGCGAGGCGAAGTGCTCGAGGTGGTCGAAATCGACGGCGTTGAGGACGAGCACGCGGGGACGGTAGAGGGCGAGCGTGCCGTCCGATTCGTCGGCCTCGACGACGAGGAGGCGGGAGGCGGCCGGCGCCTGCGGCCCGGCGACGGGCATCGCCCCCGTTTCGCCGCCGATGCACCAGGAGGGCGCGTCGCCGAGGGCGGCGAGGAGCTTCGTTGCGAAGGTCGCGGTCGTCGTCTTGCCGTGCGTCCCGCAGACGGCGATGCCGTCGGCGGCGTTCACGCAGTCGGCAAGGACGGCGCCCCGATGGCGGACGTCGAGGCCGCGCGCGCGCGCCTCGGCGAGCTCCGGCGCGCCGGCCGGCACGGCGGGGGTGACGACGAGCGCGTCGGCCTCGGCGAGATGCGCCGGGTCGTGCCCCTGCGCGACGGGGATTCCGCACGCCTCCAGCCAGCGCGTGCGGGGCGTCGCGGACGCGTCGCACCCCGTGACGGCATATCCGGCCCGTTTCAGCAGAAAGGCGAGACCGGCCATGCCGACCCCGCCAATGCCCATGAAATGGACGCGCTTCATCTGCCGGAAGCCGCCTCAGCCCTCGGCTTCGAGGGCGGCGTCGACCTCGTCGGTCGTCTCCATGTTCGTGTAGACGTCCTGCGTGTCCTCAAGGTCTTCGAGCATGTCGACGAACTTGTTGATCGCCTTGGCGACGGCGACGTCGCCCACGGGGGCGGTCATGTTCGGCACGAGGCCGACGTTCGAGTTCTCCTCGTCGATCGCGATGCCGGCCGCCTTGATGGCGTCGGTGACGGCGACGAAGTCGGCGGGCTGGCACTTCACGGTGAAGCCGCCGTCTTCCGCGACGACGTCCTCGGCGCCCGCCTCGAGGGCGACTTCCATCACCTTGTCCTCGTCGAGGCCGTCGGCGGCCGGCACCATGACCTGGCCGAGCTTGTCGAAGAGGCGGGAGGCGGAGCCGGGCTTCGCGAGCTCGATGCCGTTCTTCTTGAAGACGCTGCCGACTTCGGCGGCGGCGCGGTTCTTGTTGTCGGTCAGAACGGTGACGACGATGGCGACGGATCCCTTGATGCCCTCGTACTGGGCGTCCACCAGCGTGGCGGACTCCAGCTCGCCCGTGCCCTTCTTGATGGCGCGGTCGATGTTGTCGTTCGGCATCTGCGCGGCCTTGGCCTTCGCGATGAGCGTGCGGAGGGTGGGGTTCGTGTTCGGATCGCCGCCCTTGGCCTTCACGACGATCGTGATTTCCTTGCCCAGCTTCGAGAAGATCTTGCCCTTCTTCGCGTCCGCCGCGCCTTTCGCGCGCTTGATTGTCGCCCAGTGGCTGTGACCTGACATGTAGAACTCCTGTTGGTTTGAAAGCCTGTTGGTTTGAAAGCCTGTTGGTTTGAAAGCCTGTTGGTTTGAACGTCGAACTAGTGGTCTGAAAATTGAATTTCAATAGTATAGCAGTTTCGGCGGGGAAAGGCAACAGGCACGGCGGGGAGAATTTCGCGGGCGGGCCGGAAGAATGTCGCGGGCGGGCCGAACGGTCCCATCCACGCCGGCCCCGACGTTGGTAGGGGCGCGCGTCCCGCGCGCCCGCCCGGCCCCACGTTCGGGCGGGCCGCCGGGGACGTCGGCCCCTGCAAACGGGCGGATGATCCACGCCTTCCGCCAGGACGGACGCAAGATGTTCACCGCCGTGCCGAACCAGGTGCGGCTCGACGTGACGGAGCGCCTGAGGCCGGCGGGCGAGACGAACGTGCTGACCGTCTACGTCGACCGCCACTACGTCGGCCTCTGGATGGGACATCTCTCGATCAGCGACCACAGCGAGATCGCGCTCGGCGCGAGCCGCCTGCTCGTCTATCGGGCGAGCGCGCCGGCGGGCGAGCCTGTGTTCGTGGGGATTTCCGACGCCGACCTCTACTTCCGGACGCCGCAGGCGCTGCCGGTCTACGCGGGGGCGCCGGACTGGTTCGCGGCGGCGGCGCCGGCGACCATGGGGCGTCTCGGCCCGTGCATCCTGATGCCGCCGGCGCCGGCGGACGTTGACGGCCCCTGGAACGGCGAGAAGCTCGCGCGCGCCTGGTCGTCGATTCTGACGGAGCTCAACGTCGGCCTCGCGGAGGGCGCGCGCCTCTTCGTGCCGGTCCGCGTCGCGCCCTATGCCGTCAAGCCCGACCCCTACGACGGCGACGCCTTCCACAACTGGTAGGCGCGCCGCATCTGCCGCGGACGGGACGCGGATATGGTATACTACGCGGCATGAGACCGATCGCCACAGAGACGAACGACTTCGAGACCCTGCGCAAGGCGGGTCAGATCTACGTCGACAAGACGGCGCACCTGCACCGCCTGATTACCGACCCGAGCCGGAAGTTCTTCTTCTGCGCCCGGCCGCGCCGCTTCGGGAAGTCGCTGAGCGTGACGACGATGAAGTCCATCTTCCTCGGCCACAGGGATTTCTTCGACGGCCTCGCCATCGCGAACACCGACTACGACTGGAAGAGGCACGTCGTCATCCACCTCAACTGGGGCAAGGTCGACG
>CAVEVC010000033.1:0-11675 GCA_963618935.1 Clostridiales bacterium CCNA10
CGCCTTCGGCCTCAGCTTCGACTCCGCGACGCGCCAGTTCGTCGAGGGGAAGGTGGAGAAAGTCATCTGACGAGGCAATCGCAAGGCCGCACTTCGGCCGAAAGCGTGTCAGCGAAACCGGCGTTTTAACGCACGATCATTTTTTCACCGGATCCCAGCTGAGGTCGACGCGCGTGGTGGCGGCGCTTCCGGGAGCGCGGAAGCGCCGCGCCTCCGTGCGGGCCGTGACCCAGAGGCCGTCGAGCGGGAAGCTCGTGAACGTGTCGCCGCGAAGCCCCGTGAGGAGGGCGGGGGCGGGCGTCGCGGGGCGCGTGAGGGAGAGGAAGAGCGGGGTGTTCTGCCGGATCAGGAACTCGACGTGCGGGGGGGCGGAGAGCGTTTCGTCCGCGAGGAGCTGCAGGTTCTCGGCGGCGTTTTCGGGCGAGGCCACGCAGCGCACGAGGCCGCGTTCGGAAAACTGGGCGAGGGCCGGGCGGTTGAAGGCGTAGAGCGGCCAGTCCGCCGTGAGGTCCGCCAGGCCCTGCTGGACGAGGAGGCGGAGGCCGGCGAGGTCCGCCGCCTCCCAGGACGCGACGCCGGCCCGGACCATGTGCCGGACCGTCGCGCGGAGCGCGTTGAAGGCGCGCTCGGGCGTGAAGACGGGAAGCGCGAGGCGGATGCGCGGGGCGGGGTCGCCCGTCGCCTCGGCGCGGGCGCGCAGCGTCTCCGCCATCTGCGCGAGGGCTCGTTCGACGTCCCGGCCGGCGGCGTGCCCGATCGCGACGACGAGCTCGTCGTAGGAGCAGGCGTCGTCCGGGAGGGGCTGGTCGAGCCGCAGCTTGAGGACGCGGGCGGGCAGGGGGGCGGCCGCGGCGACCGGGGGGCGCGCGGCGGCGATGTCGGCCTCGATGTCCGCGAGGAGGCGCGCACGCGCCGCGTCGCGGGCGGCGTCGAGGCGTGCGACGAGGCGGCGGCGCAGCTCGTTGAGCGCGGAGGCCGGCACGAAGAGACGGCCGGGGTCGTCGAGCGTGAGGGCGCCGGGCGCCCAGGCTGTGCCGCCCAGGCGCGCAAACGCCTTCCGCACGGCCCCTTCCGTGCGTTCCGGGTGGCGCGAGGGCGTGGGCGGCGCATCGAGGGGCAGCGTTGCCTCGGCGGCGAGGCCGTCCGCCGCAGACGCCGCCGCCGTGATGCCGGTCGGCGCAAGCGTGACCGCGAGGTCGACGGGCGTTCCGGCGGAGACGGAGGAGGGGCGGAACGGGGGGACCGGGAAACGGCGCTTGACTTCGCTGGAGGCGGAGCAGTAGACGGTCGCCCCGGGGACGAGCGCGTGGGGGGCGACGGTTTCGGGCACCAGCACCTCGACGTCGCTGCCGGCGGGGACTGCGAAGACGGAGGCGCGGGAGAGGGCGACGCGCAGGTCCGAGATGCCGAAGCCGACGGGCTTTCCGCCCTCCGAGGCGAACTGGAGGCCGTCGTGCCGTTCGAGGGCGCGGGCGGTGTGGAAGCGCAGCCAGATGCGGCCCTCGCGGTCCTTCGTGAGGCGCTTGACGGCGCCGACGGGCGTGCCGAGGTGGCCGAGCGAGGAGGGGTCGATGACGGAAGCGGACGATTCCGGCAGGAGGTTGGACTTCGGGTAGCCGTCCGCGTAGAGCGTCGTCGTGCGGCGGGAGAAGACCGTTTCGAGGTCGGCGCGCGTCGTGGCGGGGGGCAGGCCGTCCAGCAGCTCGCGGTAGTGGGCGGTGACGGTCGAGACGTAGAGGGGGGACTTCATGCGGCCCTCGATCTTGAGGGAGGCGACGCCCGCGTCGCGGAGCTGTCCGAGGTGGTCGTCGAGGCGCAGGTCGCGCATGGAGAAGGGGAGGGCGCGCGCGCCCGCCGCGTCCGTGTAGGCGAGGCGGCAGCAGTAGGCGCAGCGGCCGCGATTCCCCGAACGGTTCTTCTCCAGGGCGGAGAAGAGGCAGAGGCCGGACAGCGCGTAGCAGAGCGCGCCGTGGACGAAGACCTCGATCTCGCAGCCGCAGCGGCGCGCGATGGAGCGGACGTCCTCGATGGAGAGCTCGCGGGCGAGGACGACGCGCGTGAAGCCGAGTTCCCGCAGCGCGAGCACGCCTTCGAGGTTGTGGGCGACGAGCTGCGTGGAGGCGTGGAGCGCGAGGCGGGGGAAGTGGCGGCGCACGAGGCGCGCCACGCCGAGGTCCTGGACGATGAGGCCGTCGGGGCGCAGTTCGTCGAGCAGGGCGAGTTTCCGGGCGGCCTCCGGCAGCTGGGCGTCGTCGAGGAGCGTGTTGAACGTGACGTAGACCTTCCGGGCCGGGCCTGGCTGGCGCGCATGGGCGAGCAGGTCGCGCAGCTGCGCGGGCGTGAAGTTGACGGCGTCGGCGCGCGCGGAGAAGGCGTCGAGGCCGAGGTAGACGGCGTCGGCGCCGGCGGCGAAGGCGGCGAGGGCGGTCTCGAAGGACCCGGCGGGGGAGAGGAGTTCGATGTCGTTCATGGTGGCGCCGCGTATTCTACCATATCCGCCGGGACGCGCCACTCGTAGGATCGCACCGTTCGGCCAAGCCCCCGTGCAAGGCGATTCCGGGCTAAGGGCCCGAGGCGAAGCCCCGCACGGAAGGTCCGCCCCCTGGCGCCCCCTGCATTTACGGCCTGTCTGAAACATGATAGAATATCTCCCCACATGAACATGGCAGGTCTCGATGCCGCGGCTTCCGAAGCCGCCACCGTCTGGGCGCATGCGCGGAAGGTCCTCAAGGGGGACCTTCTGAGCGTCGTCATGCCCGTCTACCACCTGGCCGACGCGGCCGAATCCAACCTCGATGCGGTGGCGGCGTGCCTGGACGCGGGCGGGATCCCCTACGAGCTCGTGCCGGTCGACGACGGCAGCGCCGACGGGACGGCGGCGGCGCTGCGGCGCGCGGCGGCGAAGCGGCCGGACGTCGTGCGGCCGGTGCTGCTGGACGTGAACGCGGGGAAGGGCAGCGCGCTGAAGGCCGGCTTCCGCGCCTCCCGGGGCGGGTATGTGCTGCTGCTGGACGGCGACCTCGACATCGCGCCGAAGATGCTGCCGAAGTTCTTCGACTCGCTGGTGCGGAACGGAAGCGACATCGTGGTGGGCTCGAAGCGCCATCCCGAGTCGTCCGTGCAGTATCCGTGGCACCGCCGCCTCGCGAGCATGGTCTACTTCGGCCTCGTGCGGCTCTTCATCGGGCTGCCGGTCACGGACACCCAGACGGGCATGAAGCTCTTCCGGCGGCGTCCGCTCGGCGAGGCGCTTGACCGGATGCTCGTGAAGACGTATGCGTTCGACCTCGAGCTGCTCGCGGTTGCGCGCGAACGGGGGGCGAAGATCAGCGAGGCGCCGGTCGTGATCCGCTTCGGCGCGAAGTTCGGCGCGCTGAAGGTCCGCACGGTGCGCGAGATGCTCCACGACACGCTCGCCATCTTCTACCGCCTGCGCCTCCTGCACTACTACGCGAAGGTCGAAGTGCCGTCGCCGCTCGCGGAGCCGCCGTTCGTGAGCGTGGTGGTCGCCTGCCCGGGGGACAGCTGGATGCTGGGCGAATGCCTGGCCGCGCTCGCGCAGCAGACCTACCGCGCGTTCGAGGCCATCGTGCTGCCCGACGCCGAGATCGCGGGCTTCGCCCCGCCTCCCGGCCTCGCCGTCTCCCAGATTCCCACGGGCAAGGTGCGCCCGGCGGAAAAGCGCAATATCGGCATTGCGGCGGCGAAGGGCGACGTCGTCGCGTTCATCGACGACGACGCCTACCCCGAGGCGCACTGGCTCGAGAACGCGGTCAAGTATTTCGGCGACCCGGAGATCGGCGGCGTGGGGGGGCCGGGCGTGACGCCGCCCGGCGACGGCTTCCTCGCGCGGGCGGGCGGACGCGTCTACGAGAACGTCCTGGTGAGCGGCGCCTACCGCTACCGCTACGTGGGGGGGCGCGTGCTGCGCGACGTGGACGACTATCCGAGCTGCAACCTCTTCGTGCGGACGGCCCTGCTGCGTTCGTTCGGCGGCTACCGCACCGATTTCTGGCCGGGGGAGGACACGCTGCTCTGCCGGTCGATCGTGTGCGGCGCGAAGAAGCGCATCGTCTACGACCCGTGGACCCTCGTCTACCACCACCGGCGGCGGCTCTTCGGTCCGCACCTGCGCCAGCTCGGCCGCTACGGCTTCCACCGGGGCTACTTCGTGAAGCGCTTCCCCGAGAACTCGCGCCACCTCGCCTACTTCGTGCCGACGCTCTTCGCGCTCTACGCGGCGCTGCTGGGGCTCGCCTGGGCCTCCGTGCCGTTCTGGACGGCGACGCGGGGGGCCTTGATGACGGCCGTGCTTGGGCTGTGGCTCTTCTCGCTGCCGATGGCGCTCTACGCCGTCGCGACGCTGCTGGCCGCCTTTGCGCCCAACCCGCTCATGTGGGGGGCGACGTGGCTGGGCGTCGTCGCCTCGCACCTCTGGTACGGGGTGCGCTTCGTGCAGGGGCTCTGCGCGCGCCGGGCGCCCTGCGAATACATCGGCCGGGACCATGCCGCGGCCGTTCGGACATCGGACATGGAATGAAGAAGGAGAGGGCAAGATGGACGACAGGATGCTGATGGCGCTGTGGGTGGCCGGGGCGTATCTGACCGGCGGCGTGCCGTTTGGGTTCCTCATCGGGAAGCTGCGCGGCGTCGACGTGCGGACGGTGGGGTCGAAGAACATCGGCGCGACGAACGTCTACCGCACGGTGGGGCACGCATGGGGCTTCCTCGCGTTCTTCTGCGACTTCCTGAAGGGGCTGCTGCCGACGCTCGCCGCCCTTGCGTGGCTGCCGGCCGGGCAGGATCCCGTCTACGTCGGCCTCGCCTGCGTGGTCGGCCACACGCTCACGCCCTACATGAAGTTCAAGGGCGGGAAGGGCGTCGCGACGGCCTTCGGCATGCTGGTGGCGCAGATTCCGTGGCTTGTCCTCGTCGCGTTCGCGCTCTTTGTCGCCGTCGTGTGGATCAGCCACTACATCTCGCTGGGGAGCTGCCTGGCGGCGGCGTTTCTGGTGGGGGCGATCTGGATCCCCACGCCGCTCGCCCATCCGTCGCTGCCGCTCCAGGTCGTGATGACGCTCGTGGGCGTCTTCGTGATCGCCAAGCACCGAAGCAACCTCGTGCGCCTCGCGAAGGGGTGCGAGAACAAGATCTACTGATACTGAACTGTGGAGGCGGCGGCATGGAACGGGTGCGCATTGCGGGCGTTGAGGCGGAGGTGGCGCGGACCCTCGGCGCGCGCGTGCGGGGGCTCATCGGGCGGCGCGGCCTTCCGCCCGGCACGGGGCTCCTCATCCTGAAGTGCAATGCGATCCACACCTTCTTCATGCGCTTCCCGATCGACGCGACCTTCCTGGACGCGCAGGACCGCGTCGTGCGCGTCGTGCGGAACATCCGCCCGTGGCGCCTCTTCGTCTGGGGCGGCTGGCGCGCCCGGAAGGTGCTGGAGACGGCGAGCCGGACCAAGGTATTTCTGCGACCGTGCGGCGGAGCTGGCCAAGCTCCGAGCGGCGATCGACAACGGCCGGAACGTGACGCTTCTGGCGGCGCGGCGGATTTGCCTGTGAGGTCGCGAATGGAGAATCGGGGCTATCGCTACGGGAATGTCTTTGCGCAGGCGAGCTTCCAGTTCTGCGGGCACATCGACGAGTACCTGATCGCGAACACGCGGCATCTCGTCCTGTTCTACTGCCAGCCGCGCTTCGGCGAGCATCGCCACGTGCTGCGCCGCTACGAGGAGGGGCGTCTCGTGGAGGATCGGGCCATCCGCTCGTCGCAGGGCCTTTTCGCCTACTACTGGCTATGGCTCTGGCATCACAGCGTCGAGCTTTGGCGCTTCGCGCGCCGCCATCGCCGCGAGGCGACGCTTGTCGTCTGCGGGCATCCGGTGTGCCTTTTTGGCTCTGCGCTGATGCGCATTCTCTGCCATGCGCGATATTCGTACATGATTGGAGACTATTTCCCGTCCAAGGGACTCGTCATCCGCGCCTTTGAGCGGGTCAAGAAGTTCTACCATGACCGCGCCGATTTCGCCTATTACCTGACGGACGCCATCAACCGCAAGATGAACGGCGGCATTGTGCGCGCGGATGCGGCGCACGGGACGGTCATGTGGGGCATGCAGCCGTTCGCCGACTGCCTGAAGCCTCGTCCCGCTTCGCGGCGCATCCTGTTCGTCGGCCTGGTGCGTCCCGGCCAGGGCGTTGAGGAGATGCTCGATTTCCTGTCCCTGCGCGACGGCTTTTCGCTTGCGCTTGTGGGGGTTGCGGCAAATGGCTACGGCACGGCGGTCGAGCGGATGATCGCCGAACGGGGCCTCGGCGGCCGGGTCTACTTCGAGGACCGTTTCCATTCCGAACGCGAGCTTCGCGACATCGCCAAGACGTGCTTCTGCGGCCTCGCCCTCTACGACACGGCCCCGGACAACTTCACGCACTATGCCGATCCCGGAAAGGTGAAGGCATATGCCGAGCTCGGCCTGCCGGTCGTGATGACGCGCATCTCCGACATCGTGCCGTTCATAGAGCGTTTCCACGCCGGGGAGGTCGTGGATTCCCCTGCGGATGTCGGCGCGGCCGTCGCGAAGATCGCCGCGGAACCTCGGGACTACGTGAAGGGCATCGAGGCGTTCAACGCCTATTTCGACTATCGGACATACTATCCGAAAGCCTATGCCGCGTGGGAGGGGCTATGGCGGTGAACGGGGTCCCGGTGACGGTGATCGTGACGGGGCGCAATTCGGCGACGACGATCCGGCAGTGCCTCGAGTCGCTTGCGGAACAGGATTGGCCGATCGACGAGATCCTTGTATTCGACAACGGCTCGACTGACGGCACGCCGCAGATCGTAGGCGATGTCGCCCGGAGTGCGCGGGTGCCGATCCGCCTGCTGGATGGTGGGGCGGATGGCTTCATCTGCTCCGCGTACAACCGCGGCGCGGCGATGGCCAGGTCGCAGATCCTTGTCCTCTGCCATTCGGACGGCCAGGCGGCCTCCCCGCAGGAGCTCCGCCGCCTTGTCCAGCCGCTTGTCGCCGACCCCTCCGCCGTTGCCGCCTACCCGCGCCTCCTGATGCCGCGCGCGGTATGGGAACGCTTCCCGTTCTGGCAGAAGTTCCTTTTTGCGCGGGCCGTGGATTCGACGGCGCATTCGAGGTGCGCGATATTCGACGCCGTGCGGCGGGATGTCTATCTCCGGGCGGGCGGGTTCAACGAGGCGCTGTTCTTCCACGGCAGCGGCATCGGCGGCGAGGACAACGATGCGCAGCTGCGCTTTTCCAGGTTCGGAAGGCAGCTGTACACGGAGGCGCGTGTCATCCACCTGCATAGCCTATCGCCCAGATATCGGCTATGCGACTACCTTTCGTTCCGGGCCCGTCTGGCGCGCACCTACGGCAAGCAGCTGCGCTGGCAGCGTGGTCTGGCGGAGACATCGAACCTGCTCTTTTTCGTGCGGCCCGCCTTGGCCTTTCTGCCGCTGGCCGCCCTGGCGGGCTTCGCGGTCTTTCCTTGCTTCGGCTGGTGCGCACTTGCCGCCGCAGCGTCTCTCCAGGTCGCGTTTGCCGTTCTCGTCAGCCGAAAGATGTTCGCCTCGCGCGCGACGCTGCGCGATCCGCGCATCGTCTTTGTGGCGCCGATGGCGGTGTTCATGGTCTACTACGAGGCTTTCTGGTTCTTCCATGGTCTCTTCACCCCGTTTCGCCACAGGACATGACCCCCCGCCTCTCCATCTGCGTTCCGACCTACAACAGGCTCTCGTACCTGCGCGAGCTGATGGCGGGCCTGTTGCCGCAGGTCGAGGCGGAGGCGCGCGGGACGGTGGAGCTCTGCGTGAGCGACAACGCCTCCACGGACGGGACCGCCGCCTACCTGAAGACGCTCTCGTGCCCGTCGCTTCGCTTCTGGAGCAACGCGGAGAACGTCGGCGGCGACCGCAACTTCCTCGTGCTCATCCGCGAGGCGCGCGGCGACTACGTGTGGCTCGTGGGCGACGACGACATCATCCCCGAAGGGAGCGTTGCGCGGGCGCTTCGCCTGCTTGGGCGGTCGCCGGACCTTGTGATCGCCGATGAACGCACCGGGGAGGTGAAATCCTATCCCGACTACCGTTCCTGCCTGCTCGGCGAGGCCGGCAGGAAAAGCCCTCTCGCCATCGCCCATACGCTCATCACGGCCAACATCTTCCGCCGCTCGCTCTTCGACGTCCCGTCCGCGGAGGCGAAGCTGTGGACGAGCTACGCGCACATGTTCGGCTTCATCGGCAACGTGAGGGGGATAGGGGGGGGGGTACTCCTCGCGCCGGGGCTGATCGCGATGCGCGCGGTGCGGGCGGACTTCGCGAAGTACCCGTCGTTCCTCTGCCTCAAGCACGCCTACTACCTGAATTACATTGCCAAGGCATTCGCCCTGCCGTCCTATCGCCGGAAGGCCGTGCGCGCGGCGTTGAACCTGCCGCTCGAGTTCGGCTCGAGGATCAAGCGCTGCCTGAAGAAGGGGGTGGCCTTATGTTCGCGATAGGGCTGGCGCGGAAATGCCGCGAGCGCCTCGGAGACCTCTGGTGGTATACGCTCCTCCTCTTCGCCGCCCAGCGCCTCGGCGACGTGATCAACATGTTCGTGGGGCTCTGGCTCGTGCCGAGATACGTGCCGCAGAGCGAACTCGGCGCGGTGCTGCCGCTCTCGCAGTTCGTCTCCTTCATCGGCATCCCGCTGGCGATCGTGGCGACCCCGTTCTCGAAGTTCCTTCTGGACTATGGGGCGCGGGGGGAATACGGGAAGGTCAAGTCGCTTCTGCGGGACGTGTTCGTCTGCACCGGATGCCTTGCGCTCTTGACGCTCCTCTTCGCCTACGTCTGCCTGCCGTTCCTCTTTGAGCGGATGCGCGTCCCCGTCGGAAGCCTGGGGGCGCTGATCGTCGCAGTCAGCATCCTGTCGTCCGTCTCGTCCGTCTTCGCGAGCGCCGTCCAGGGGCTGAAGCTGTATTCGGCGACGGTCCTGTTCAACGTGATAGCGGCTCCGCTGCGTCTCGTCCTGATGCTCGTGTTCATGCCGCTCCGCCCGCTTTCCGGGTATTTCGTCGGGCAGGGGGCGGCGCCCGGCGTGAGCGTCGTCGGCGCGCTCTGGGCGCTGCGCAGGCATCTCGGCCGCGCCGTCAGGGCCGTCCCCTACCTCAGGGAGGATGGCCCTGCGATGGTGCGCTACGCCATCCCGTTCCTCGTCCTGACGGTATTCGCCAATCTCTTCAGCGCCGTGGACCTGCTTGTCATCCGGCACCGCCTCTCCGACTTCGAGTCCGCCGGCTACTACATGGTCTCGCGCTTCACGGACATATCCTCGTACCTCGGCTCGGCGTTCGTCGTGTTCCTGTTCCCCATGGTGGCGGGGAAGAATGCGGATTCCCCCGACGGACGGAGAACGCTGGTGCATTCCGTCCTGGGCACGGCGGCGTGCGGCGTCGCCGTCGCGGCCCTGCTCGGCGTCTTCGGCGATCGGCTGATGGGGCTGACGGAAGCGTGGCGCCCCTACCGGTCGATGTCCGTGTACATGCCGGCGATATGCTGCCTGAACGTCCTGACCATGGCCTGCGGATGCTACGTCTCCTACGAGACGGCGCAGGGGCGCTTCGGATTCCTGAAATGGCTGCTGCCGATCGCCGGGGCCAAGATGGCGTTCCTCTATGCGGCTACGGGGTACACGTTCTTCTGCGGAATCCTGCCGGACTCCGCGATCGACTTCCTTGCCGCGTTCAACCCCTGCCGATTCTCCTTCGTGCTGGCGGTCATGCTCGCCGGCCAGGGCGCACTGTCGCTGGTGGCGGCGGCGTGCTTCCTCAGGTCTCCGCGCGCCGCCTGAGGCCAAGCCCGTCGGCGAGCGTTCGGAAGTAGCGCTCGGTGGAGAAGAAGGCGGCCTCCTCGGAGCGGAGGAACCTGTCGATCGCCTCGGTGTAGCGGGAATGCTCCGCCTCCGTCATGGAGCGGATGAGGCGTTCAAGCTCGTCCATGCCGGCGAAATCGCGGAAGTCGATGAAGCAGTCGCGGGGGATGCGCCTTTCGATTCCCCTTGACCCGTAGTAGATCGGCACGCAGCGCGCGCAGAGGCAGTCGAGGATCTTCTCGCTTATGTAGCCCGGCTGGGAGGCGTTGTTCTCGAAGCAGAGGGCGAACCTGTAGTTGCTGATCCTTGCGACCTTCTCGTCCCAGCCCCCGTCGATGGCGCCGCGGTAGGATGGGATCGACTTCCCGTCCCAGCCGGAGCCGTAGAGGTCGAAGCCGTCCCCCAGCGCCGCCGAGAAATGCCTGTAGGCCGCGACGCGCAGCCGGTAGGTCGAATGCGGCATGTAGCTCCACCGGTTGCGGCTGACGGCGACAAGCGTGTTCTTGTCCTGGAAGCGGATGCCGGAGAATGGATTGCGGACGTACTTCGAGGGCTCAGCCCCGACGGGGACGTTGACGGCATGGTAGCCGGGATGCCTCCGCAGCAGCCTTTCGTCCCACGTGAATATCGTGTGGAAGCGGTTCCGGTAGAAGGGGACGAAATAGAGCGAGGGGTTGACGCTGTTCGGCTCGATCATCATGAGCGCCCTTTTCCGGTAGGGGATGTCCCTCAGGTAGGGGTCCCGCAGGGCGTAGCGCCAGCTGTAGTCGAAGTACAGGACGGCCCTGACCCTGTCCGAGGTCGCGTCCACGGCATCCCACGTGTGGACCTCGGCGTCGTAATGCGCCTCGACCCAATCCTTGAACGCGATGACGAATCCCCTTGCGGAGAGGTCGGCCCTGCTGCGGTCGAACACGGCGTCGCCGCAGTCCTCTTCGCCGAAGTAGTAGTTTATGCCGAGGATGTCCTTCATGGCCGCAGGATCTCCTTTCCCGCGCGCGCGGCGGAACGCCGGATGGCGTCGGCGAGCGGGGTCGTCACGCACACGCCGAGCTCGGACATGATGCGGGCCGTGTCCGGCACGTAGACCTGGGGCGGGCGACCCGTTGGCGTACCGAGGATCCTGATTTCGTTTGTGCCGCCGAGGGCGGCGCGCACCGCGAAGGCGAGGTCGCGGATCGAGATCGCCTCTGGCGAGCCGACGTTGTAGATGCGCCCGGATGCGCCGCGCGCGAGGATCGCGGAGAGCCAGTCGATGAGATCGTCGGCGTAAAGGTAGCTTCGTAGTGGGGTGCCGTCTCCCTTTACGATGATCGGCTTATCGTCGAGTACATTTTGGATGAAGTTGCCGATCGCGTAGTGGATGCGGCGGTTGAGGTAAGGCCCGGTGAAGGCGAAGCATCGCGCAATGCGCACGTCGAGGCCCGAATCGAGCAGCATCCGCTCGGCGGCGAGCTTGCCCCTGCCGTAGGCCGTGGCGGGAAGGCAGGGGGCATCCTCGGCGACGGGTGCGGACTGCGGGCCGTAGACCGCGCCTGAGGACGTGAAGAGAATCGTAGGAATGTGGCGGGCGCGGGCGAAGTCGATCACGTGCCGGGCGCCATCGACGATGATCGAGGTCATTTCGCTGTCGGCAATGTCGGTGACGGCAGGAGTCGCCGCATGGACGATCGCGTCGAAGTCGCCCGCAATCCCTGAGAAATCGAAGTCGCGCACGTCGCCCTGCGCCCATGACACGAAGGGCAGGTCGGCGAATTGCGGGTTGGCGGCCCGGAAGGCGGCGGGGTCGCGCGAGAGGATTGTG
>CAVEVC010000034.1:0-13581 GCA_963618935.1 Clostridiales bacterium CCNA10
GGCTTCAACAACATCCTCGTCGACTCCTACGAGGTCGGCTCGCAGAACTGGACGCAGAAGATGGAGGCGGAGTTCCAGAGGCGGCGCGGCTACTCGCTGCGTCCGTTCATGCCCGCCTTCGCGGGCTACGTCCTGGAGGACGTCCCGACGACGGAGCGCTTCCTGGAGGACTTCCGCCGCGTGGTGGCCGACCTCTTCGCGGAGAACTACGCGGGCGCGCTCGCGAAGAAGTGCCACGAGTACGGCCTGAAGTGCTCGATCGAGCCGTACGGGAACTGCCCGGCGGACAACCTCCAGTACGGCCAGTACTGCGACATCCCGATGGGCGAGTTCTGGAGCCACGCGGGCAACCCCTACGGCCTCGGCTGCGGCAACGCGAAGTTCGTCTCGTCCGTCGCGCACGTCTGGGGCAAGCCCTACTGCGGCACGGAGTCGTTCACGGCGGGCCCGGGCCCGGGCAGCGGCCGCTGGCTCACGACGCCCTTCTCCATCAAGGCGCAGGGCGACAGCGCCTACGCGAACGGCGTGAACCGCATCATCTACCACCGCTTCACGCACCAGCCCTGGGCGGACGACAAGTACCTGCCCGGCATGACGATGGGCCGCTGGGGCATGCACCTCGACCGCACGCAGACGTGGTGGGAGTTCGCGAAGCCCTGGTTCGCCTACCAGGCGCGCTGCCAGTACCTGCTGCAGGCGGGGACGTTCTGCGCGGACGTGCTCTTCTTCGCGGGCGAGGAGGCCCCGAACCAGGGCGGCAACACGGACGGCGGCAACGCGGCGGCGGCGTTCTTCAAGCTGCCCGACGGCTACGCCTCCGACATCTGCCCGACGGACGCGATGTACCGGTTGAAGGTCGAGGACGGCTGCGTCGTCGTCCCCGGCGGCGTGCGCTACCGCGTCCTCGCCCTCCCGCCGATGGAGGCGGTCTCGCCCGAGATGGTCGTGTGCGTGACGAAGCTCCGCGACGCGGGCGCGACGGTCGTCTGGCCGAAGAAGCCCGTGCGCGCCCCCGGCCTCAAGTGGGGGAAGGACGGCGACCGGCAGGTGCGCCTCCTCGCGGACGAGCTGTGGGCGCGCGGCGTCTTCGAGGGCTCGCCCGTCGAGGCCCTCTCCGAGCTGGGCGTGGCGCCCGACGTCGCGGTCGCCTCGAACGAGGCGAAGGGCGTCGACCGGGTCGAATGGCTGCACCGGCGCAGCGCGGAGGCGGACTGGTACTTCGTCGCGATGCCGAACCGCGCGGAGGCCTCCGCCGTCCTCTCCTTCCGCCAGACGGGCCGCGTGCCCGAGCTGTGGGACGCCGAGACGGGCGCGTGCGCGCCGGCCGACGTGTGGCGCGAGGAGAAGGGGCGCACGTTCGTGACGGTGCCGTTCACGGTGTGCGGCTCGAAGTTCGTCGTCTTCCGCACGGCCGCCTCCGGCGCGCACGCGACCGCCTGCACGGTCGACGCGAACCGCCGGGCGGACCCCGTCGTGGCCGATCCCGTTCCGCATACGCTGGAGATCCGCGCGGCGCACTACGGCGTGCGGGGCGCAAAGCCCGCCGAGGACCGCCTTGCGGACGTGACGGCGAAGCTCGCCGGGCTCGTCACGAACGGCACGCTCGCCGTGCGGGCGGAGAACGCCCTCGCGGGGCGCGATCCGGCCTTCCTGACGGTGAAGCGCCTCTACGTCACCTACGCCTACGACGGCGTGGAGAAGAAGACCGCCGTCGCCGAGGGCCAGACGCTGGCGATCCCGGCGAGCGCGCAGGCGCCCCTGCCGCTGCCGGACAGCACGTGGCGGGACGGCGCGCTCTTCGCGTGGCAGCCGCTCGCGGCGACGCTCACAGAGGCGGACGGCACGGTGCGCACGCTCAAGGCCGATCCGCCCCTGCCGCTTCCCGTGGCGGGCGCGTGGACGGTCGCCTTCCCGAACGGGTTCCTGCCGAACAGGCTCGCGCAGGGGCCGGACGAGAAGGTCACGTTCGACCGGCTCGCCTCGTGGACCGAGAACAGCAACCCCGGCGTGCGCTACTTCTCCGGCATCGCGGCCTACGGCAAGACGCTCGCCGGCGCCGACCTCGCGAAGCTGCGGACCGTGCCGGGCGCGCGCCTCGTCCTCGACCTCGGCGACGTGCGCAACTTCGCCGAGGTGACGGTGAACGGACGGACCTTCCCCGTCCTCTGGAAGCCGCCGTTCCGCGTGGACATCACGGACGCCGTGCCGCCGGGCGCCGCCGCCGACCTCAAGGTCCGCGTCGCGAACCTCTGGGCGAACCGCCTCATCGGCGACGACCGCGAGCATGCGGACGACTGCGCGTGGCAGGGCGAGGTGCAGAACGGCGTGAAGGAGATCGGCCTCAAGGAGATTCCGCAGTGGGTCAAGGAGGGGAAGAAGTCGCCGACCGGGCGCTGCACGTTCACGACGTGGAAGCACTGGGACAAGAACGACGAGCCGCTGCCGAGCGGCATCCTCGGCCCCGTCTACCTCCGCGCGCTCGTCCCCGCAAAGTAAGGAAGGGAGCATCGCATGGCCCACGTCCACAGGCACGTCTCCGTCTTCGCCGCCTGGATGGCGGCCGCCGCCGCGTCCCTCGCGTGCGGGGCCGCCACGCGGGCGGTCGACCTCTCCGACGCGGCGCAGCGGGCGGCGCAGCCGAAGTTCGTCCGGCCCTCCTTCGCCTGTTCCGTCGCGGACGGCGAATGGGCGGACGGGCGCTGGTGCTACCGGTTCCACGTCACCCAGGCTTGGAACGGGTCGCTGCCGCAGTGGCCGAGCGTGAACCTGAAGCCCGCCGTCACGGACTGGACGCCCTACGACCGCTTCGTCGTGGACGTCTTCAACGACGCGATCGGCGGCGACGTGCTCGGCGCGTTCATCTCGCAGCCCGACGGCCGGCTGCAGAACGGGCTGGCCCCCACGTCCCTCCCGCTCGCGGACTACGGCTACCACCGCTGGGTGATCGACCTGAAGGCGTGGCCAAAGGAGACGGACCCGAAGAACATCGGCCGCGTCCACTTCTTCTTCACCACCCCCTCGTCGGCGGACGTCCACCTCGCCGGCTTCCACCTGCTGAAGCCCGGCGAGCCGCTGCCCGCCGTCTCGGAGGCGTTCCTCGACGCGAAGGTGCGCCCGGCCCTGCGCCGCGCGGAGGCGCTGCGGCAGGAGCGGCGCCGCCAGACGCTCGCGCGCTTCACGGGCCGATGCCGGGCGGCGGGGCAGACGGGGGCGGCCGCCTGGGTCGGCAAGGCGACGTCGATGGAGAAGGTGCGCCCGCGCGACGACTTCGACGTGGCGGCGGCGGACCGCTTCGACCTTCGGCTTGCGCGCGGCGAATACGAATCCCTGCAGGCGCTCGTGATGCCCGCCGGCGGCGACCTCGCGCGCGTGACGGTCGCGGCGCACGTGGACGGCATCGACCCCAAGGCGTTCAAGACCTCCGTCGTCGGCTACGTGAAGACCGTGAACCCGCCGCCCTACCGGGGCGGGCGCAACGTCGCGACGAACCTGCCGGGCGGCTACTTCCGCACCACGCAGTCGCTCCCCACGGGCTGGTGGCCGGACCCCATCCTCGACTGGATCGACACGGTGGACGTGAAGGGCGACGACCTGCAGGCGTTCTGGGTGCGGCTGAAGTGCCCCGACGGCCAGCGTGCGGGTGCCTACGCGGGCACGCTGAAGGTGACGGGCCTGAAGGGCGGCAGGCCGTTCGAGCTCGCCTTCCCGCTCACGGTGCGCGTCTACGACTTCGCCGTGCCGAAGAAGAGCCCCCTGCCGCTCGCGATCACCTTCGCGCCGGCCCCGCACGAGCAGTTCGCGACGGCGGAGGACACGGCGCTCGCGAAGAGCCTGCGGCGCGACCCGCTCGCGCCGGTGAACGCCTGGCGGAAGCACGAGAAGGCGTGGGGCGCCTTCCTGGCCGACCACTACATCACGATGGACTCCCTCTACCACGGCGGCGAGGCGGGTATCCACTGGGACGTGCTGCGGCGCCTGAAGGACGAGGGGCGGCTCGGGCTCTTCAACCTCGGCTACTGGACCTACCCGGCGGACATGGCGCCGCAGACGCTGGAGAACTGGAAGCGGAACGTCCACGCCCGCTTCGACGCGCCCTACGCGAAGGCGAAGGCGCTCGGCCTCCTCGGCCACGCCTACCTCTACGGGTGCGACGAGATCAGCCCGGAGCACTTCGACAACATCGCCTACGCGCTCGCCGAGCTCAAGCGCCTCTACCCCGAGGTGCCGCGCTTCACGACGGCCTACGACCACGACTTCGGCACGGGCGCGTCGAAGCTCGGCGACATGGACTGGTTCACGCCGACGACGGTGAAGTACGCGGAGAACTTCGCGAAGGTCGCGCCGTCCCGCGCGGCGGGCCACCGCGTGTGGTGGTACATCGCCTGCGGCCCGCACGCGCCCTACGCGAACCTGTTCGTGGAGTATTCGGCCATCGAGGCGCGCCAGCTCATGGGCGCGCAGGCGGTGAAGTGGCGGCCGGACGGATTCCTCTACTACCAGGTCTCGATCTGGAACGCGCGCCGCCCGATCTCCGGCACGGGCGCGTTCACGGACTGGGAGCCGCGCAGCTGGATGCGCTACCACGGCGACGGCAGCTGGTTCTGCTGCGGCCCGGACGGCCGCCCCTGCGGGACGATCCGCATGGAGAACTTCCGCGACGGCCTCGAAGACCTCGCCTACGCGCAGGAGTACGAGCGCCGCACCGGCAAGCCCTGCGAGGTCCCCGCGGAGGTCTGCCGCGACATCAACCAGTTCAGCGACGACCCGCGGGCCTACTACGCCTGGCGCGACCGCCTCGCCGAGGCCGTCGAGGCGGCCGGGCGGCGCTGACCGCCGCGCGCGTGACCGTCGCGGACAACTTTTCAACGACAACAGGAAAAGGAGCGGACACATGGAGTTCTCAAGACGTCAGTTCATGGCCGGCGCGGGCGCGCTGGCCGCCGCGCCCGCCGTGCTGGGCGACGCGAAGAAGGTCTTCAAGGTGGGGCT
This sequence comes from Clostridiales bacterium CCNA10, assembly GCA_963618935.1. Classification (GTDB taxonomy): domain Bacteria; phylum Verrucomicrobiota; class Kiritimatiellia; order RFP12; family UBA1067; genus RUG572. The sequence continues at coordinate 4,990 of CAVEVC010000034.1, forward strand.
CGTCGGCTGCGGCGGGCGCGGCTGCCAGTGGCGCGGCGGCGTCTGCGGGCAGATGGTCGACGGCGCCTGGCGCGGCGGCGGCGCGATCCACGACATCTCCCAGGCCGCCCTCCGCCTCGGCTGCCGCGTGCAGCTCGTCGCGGCGGCGGACTTCGACCGGCGGCGCGCGGTGGACGTCTGCCGCCGCTACGGCGTCGACGAGAAGATGGCCTTCGGCGGCGCAAACGGTTACAAGGGCGTGGTCGCGGCCGACTGCGACATCGTCCTCCTCTGCACGCCGCCGATCTTCCGCGCCCGCCAGGCCGCCGCCTGCGTCGCGGCCGGCAAGCACATCTTCGCCGAGAAGCCGGTCGCGACCGACCCGCGCGGCATCCGCGACTTCCTCAAGACGGTGGCGGACGCGAAGGCGAAGAACCTCTCGATCCTCTCCGGCACGCTCCACCGCCACTCGAACCGCTTCCTCAAGCAGATCGGCCCCGTCCGCAGCGGCGCCATCGGCCGGATCGTGGCGGGGCGCGTCTACCGCTGCCACGGCGCGATCTGGGTCCACCCGCGCCGCCCCGACGACACGAACGCCTCCTACCTCGCGAACAACTGGTACCACTTCTGGGAGATGAGCGGCGACCAGGTGACGGAACAGGCGATCCACGAGGTCGACCTCGCGAACTGGTTCATCGGGCGCACGCCCGTGAGCGCGTTCGGCATGGGCGCGCGCTGGCGCCGCCCCGTCGGCATCGGCGACATCTACGACGAGATCGCGATCGACTTCGACTACGGCGGCGAGCTGCACGTCTCCACCTACGGCCGCCAGATGGATGGCTGCGCAAACCCCTTCGGCACGCGGCTCGTGGGGACCGAGGGCGAGATCTCCGTGGGCGGGCGCATCCGCCGCTTCGACGGGAAGCCGGTCGCGGAGGACGCCGCCGCCATCGCGGGGCGCGACGACAACGGGCTCGTGATGGAGCATGCGGACTTCCTGTCGGGCCTGCTCGCGGGCCATCCCGTCAACGAGGGCGAGCAGGTCGCGATGTCCACCGCCACCTGCGTGATGGGCACGCTCGCCGCCTACTCGGGGCGGCAGGTGAAGATGACGGACATCCTCTCGAACGCGAAGTCCGAGTTCTACAACGGCTGGAACGCCGCGTTCACCGCGCAGACGTTCGAGGAGACGGACGACGTGCCGCTGCCGAAGGAGGGCTTCGGCGTCGTCCCCGGAAAGGCCTAGGCACGGAAGGGAGAGGCGAAGATGAACCGAAGGGAATTCCTCTGGGCGTTCGCCGCCGCCGGCGCGGCGGGCGCGCTCCCCGTGCGGGCGGAGGCCCCGAAGGCGGGCGCGCCGTTCAGGACGCAGCTCCGGAAGGCGCTGATCCGCCCGCGCCTCACGGAAGAGGCCGCCCGGCAGCTGCTCGCGGCGGGCTTCGACGGCGTGGAGCTGCAGGACAAGACGGTGACGGTGGCGGAGGCGCGCGCGGGCCTGCGCCTGGCGCAGGAGCGCGGCCTCACGATCCACTCCTTCATGGGCGGCTGGTTCGCGTTCAACGCGAAGGACGCGGCGAAGCGGCGGCAGGAGATCGACACGGCGAAGCACAACCTCGACCTCGCCCAGGCCTACGGCGCGCCCGTCATGCTGATCGTGCCGGGCCGCGTCGGGGGCGTCCCGATGCCGAAGCCCGCGCAGTTCGACCTCGCCTTCGACGCGCGGACGCTGGAGCTGGCGCGCGCGACGGCCGACGGGGGCTTCGCGGCCTACGTCGCCGCCCAGAACGACGCGACGAAGTACGCGCAGGACGCGCTTGTGGAGCTTGCGCCCCACGCGGCGGCGTGCGGCGTCATCCTCGGCGTCGAGAACGTGTGGAACAACCTCTGGGTGCAGCCCGCGTTCGCGGCGGCGTTCGTCCGCTCGTTCCGCAGCCCGTGGATCAAGGCGTACTTCGACCTCGGCAACCACGTGCGCTACGCGCCGGTGGAGCAGTGGCTCGCGGCGCTCGGCGAGCAGGTCGTGAAGCTCCACATCAAAGACTTCCGGATCGACCGCGCCGCGCCGAACGACGGGGCGTTCGTGCGCCTCGGCGAGGGCTCCATCGACTGGAAGGGCGTGCGGCGCGCCATCGAGGCGATCGGCTACAACGGCTGGGTCTCCGTCGAGGAGAAGGGCTGGACGGACGCCGAGTACGCGCAGATCCTGGACCGCTTCTTCGCCGGCGCCTGACGGCTTCAGGGGGCCGGAGGCTCCTCCACGGGCCAGAGGGCGTGGGCGAGGCGGCTGGCCATCCCGCGCGTCGCGAAAATGCGGGGCGCCTCGGGCGCGTCGGGGATCCAGAGTGCCTGGGCGCGCGGGTAATGGCGGGCGAGGAAGCGCGCGCCCTCGGCGGGGCCGAGGACGAAGAGCGTCGTCGAAAGGCCGTCCGCGAGAAGGGCGCCGCCCTCGGGCGGCGTGACGACCGTGACGGCGGCGAGGCCGTGCGTGGGCTCGCCCGTGCGCCCGTCGAGGATGTGGGAGAGGCGGACGCCGTCCCGCTCGATGAAGCGCTCGTAGTTGCCGCTCGTCGCGACGGACTCGCCGTTCGTGAGCGCGAGGACGCCGACGAGCGGGCCCGCCTTGTCGAAGGGATTGCGCACGCCCGTGCGCCACGTCCCATCGCCCACGACGCGCAGGTTGCCGCCGAGGTCGAGCAGCAGGGAGGGCGGGGCGGCGGGGGCGCAGGCGCGGGCGACCTCCCGGGCCGCGACGTCCACCGCGAACCCCTTGGCGATCGCGCCGAGGTCGAAGGACGCATACGCGCCGCCGTCCGCGACGCCGAGCGCGCGCAGCGTCGCGCCGACGCGGGGGTTGAAGGCGTTGCCGCTTTCCGCCGCAAGCCGCAGGGCCGCAGCGTAGCAGGGCCTCACCTCGGCCGAGACGGCGGCCACCCAGTCCGTGCAGCCGGCGGCGGCGAGGCGGCTCAGCTCGGAGGCCGGGTCCCAGGCGGAGAGAAGGCCGTCCAGCCGCTCGTAGGTCCGCTGCACGACGGGGCGCAGGCGGTCGCCCGCCGCGGCGTCGCCCCGGACGGACATCTGCGCGACGGTGCCCATCACGGTCCAGCGGAAGGCGTGCTTCTCGTCGCGCGCCGGCGCGCGGAGGGCGAGCGCGACGAGGGCGGCGGCCGCGCCGAGAGAAAGAATCGCAAGGAGCTTCGTCTTCATGGGGCTATTCGTGGCGCAGGGCCTCGATGGGGTCGAGCGAGGCCGCGCGGAGCGCGGGGTAGAGGCCGAAGACGATGCCGACGCCGACGGAGATGCCGAAGGCGAGGACCATCGAGTAGGGCTGGATGACGGTGGGCATGCCGGTGAAGAAGGTGATGAGGAGGGGGATCGCGACGCCGACGAGGAGGCCGGCGAGCCCGCCGCCGATCGAGAGGACGCACGTGTTGATGAGGAACTGCACGACGATGCGGCTCTTGCGCGCGCCGATGGCGCGCCGGATGCCGATCTCCTTCGTGCGCTCCGTGACGGAGGCGAGCATGATGTTCATGATGCCGATGCCGCCGACGAGCAGCGAGATGCCCGCGATGGCGCCGAGGACGACGTTGTAGGTGCGCTTCGTTTTCTCGGCCTCCCGCAGAAGGGAGAGCGGCACGTCGATCTTGAAGTCCTGCTTCTTGTGGAAGCGGCGGAGCATGGCCTCGATCGCCTTGGCGCCGGCCTCGACGGCGGACGTGTCGCGCATCTTCACGATGATCTGCGAGAGCTCCACCTTCTCGCCCTCCATGCCGCCGGAGACGCGGCGGATGTTCGCGACGCCGAAGAGGCGCGCGGCGGTCGTCATCGGGATGTAGGCGTCCGCCTCAGAGTCCGGCGCGCGCACGGCGCCGCCGCTTTCGTTCCTGACGATGCCGACCACCTCGAAGACGCCGCTGCCGAGGCGGACGTGCTCGCCGAGCATCTCCCGCGCGGCCAGCAGCTTGCGCACGCCGAACTCGGTGAGGACGCAGACGTTGGCGTGCGTGTCCATGTCGCTTGCGTGGAGCACGCGGCCGGCGAGGACGGGGCGCGGCACGACCGCGAACCAGTCCGGCACCGTCTCGACGACCCGCAGCTCCAGCTGGCGCTCGTTGAAGCGGGCGTTGCGGCGCACCATGCGCGCGGGCACGGTGCAGGCGACGCCGGGCACGGTCTCGCGGATGCGCGCCTCGTCGTCGTGCAGGAGGCCGTAGATCGCGAGGCGGGCGGCGGACTGGGCGGCGGAGCTCGTCCCCTCCTCCGAGGTCGGCTTCACGGAGTTGACCATGATGTTCTGGCTGCCCAGGCGCTTGATGGACTCGAGCGCCTGGTGGCTCGCGCCCTCGCCGACGGCGAGCATGGCGATCACCGAGCCGACGCCGAAGACCATGCCGAGCATCGTGAGGAACGAGCGCGTCTTGTGGCGCCACACGTCCGTGGCGCCGAGCTTGATGAAGGGCCAGTAGAAGGAGAGGGGCTGCATGGCGGGTCAGTTCCGGACGGAGAGGAGCCTGCCGTCCTTGACGACGATGTGGGAGCGGGCGTAGGCGTCGATGTCGGGCTCGTGGGTGACGACGATGATAGTCTTGCCCTGTTCGTAGAGCTCCTGGAAGAGGGCCATGATCTGGACGGACGTCTTGGAGTCGAGGTTGCCGGTGGGCTCGTCCGCGAGGAGGACGGCGGGGTCGTTCGCGAGGGCGCGCGCGACGGCCACGCGCTGGCGCTGCCCGCCGGAGAGCTCGGCGGGGAGGTGCCGGAGGCGGTGGCCCATCTCGACGCGGTCGGCGAGCGCCTTCGCGCGCCGCGTCCGCTCCGCCTGGGGGACGCCGAGGTAGAACATCGGCATCTCGATGTTCTCCAGCACGCTGAGCTGGGGGATGAGGTGGAAGCTCTGGAAGACGAAGCCGAGGTTCTTGAGGCGGTGGTCGGAAAGCTCGTTGTCCGCCATGCGCGCCACGTCCACGCCGTTGAGCCAGTAGCTGCCGGAGGTGGGGCGGTCGAGGCAGCCGAGGATGTTGAGGAGGGTGCTCTTTCCGGACCCGGAGGGGCCCATGATCGCCCAGTACTCGCCGCGGCGGATCGAGAACGAGACGCCGTCGAGCGCCTTCACGGTCTCGCCGCCGACCGTGTAGTGGCGGCAGACGTCCTGGAGCTTGACGACTTCCTCTGTGGCGGGCATGTCGGGCATGGCGTCTGTTTCTTGGGTGGGCTACTTCCGGGCGTCGGCGGGCCGGGCCGCCTTGGGGTCAGCGTCCTTCTGCTCGGCGTCCTTGGATTCCTTGACGGGCGGGGCCATCATGATGACGTCGCCCTTCTGCACGCCGCCGACGAGGTGGATCATGCGGTTGTTGTCGAGGCCGGTCTCGACGGGGCGGGCGACCCACTCCTTCCCCTCCTGCACGTAGACGCAGGGGACGCCGTTGACGCGGGCCACGCACTGCATGGGGCAGTAGAGCGCCTGGTCGTAGGCGTGCTTGACGAGCTCGATGTCGCAGCTCATGCCGGGGCGGATGACGACCTCGGAGAAGTCGCATTCGAGCTCGCACTTGTACATCTTGAGGTCCGGGTTGAGCGACGCGCTCTGCCCGTCGGGGAGGATGCCGATCTTCGAGAGCCGGCCGTGGAAGACCTTGTCCGGGAAGGCGTCCACCCGGACGTTCGCCGGCATGCCCGTCTCCAGCTTGTTGAGGGAGGCTTCCGGCACCATCAGCTCCACGATCATGCCCGCGTCGAGGGGGATGTGGATGAGCTCCTGGCGCTGGACGGCCGTCTCGCCGACGGCGAGGGGGCGGATCCAGTAGCGGCGGCGCGCGATCTGCACGGTGGAGGCGTAGAGGATGACGCCGTTCGTGGGGGCGTAGATCTTCGACTTCGAGATCTGGAAGTTGAGCTCGGCGAGGCGGTTCGTCGCGCGGTCGCGCTCGCGCGTGCGCTGGATGATCTCCGTCTCGACCTGGCGGATGAGGGACTTGTTCTGCCACTTCGTGCGCGCGAGGGCGCGCGTCGCCTTGCGCACGTCGCTTTCGTGCGTGGCGCGCTGCTGGATGACCGTGTAGTTCGTGAGCACGTTCATCTTCGTGCGGGCCATCTCCAGCTTGATCTCCTTCTGGCGGAGAGCCAGCTCGTCCGCCTGCAGCTCGGTGCGCGTGAGGAAGCCCTCCTTGGCGAGGCGCCGGGACCATTCGAGCTTCTCGGCGGCGCGCTTCATCTCCTCGTCGGCGATCGCGATGTCGGTCTCGTACTCGCGGGCCTGCTGCGGGTAGTCGCCCTTCTCGTACTTCTCGAGGGCCATCTTCGCGAGCGTGAGGGTCACTTCGCGCTCGAGGAGGTTCGCGTCGCAGTCGCCCTTGGTGACCTCCAGCTTCTCCTGCGAGATGATGAGGTTGCCTTCGGTGGTGGCGGCGGTGATCTCCTGCTCGTTGCGCTTGTCGACGAGGGCGGCGGAGTCGAATTCGAGGAGCAGGTCGCCGGCCTTGACGTTGACGCCCTCCTCCACGACCCAGATGACGGTGTTGTTGCCCTCCAGCTCGCTCTTGAGCGTCACCTTGTCCTTGCTCTGGATGGAGCCTGAGGCGGTGATGCCGATCGTGAGCGGCCCTTCGGCGACGGTGAAGGTGGGCGTGGCCGCCTCGTCGGCCTCGCCCCCGCTGAACGCGAACAGGGCGGCGAGCCCCGCGAGGAGCAGGCCCGCGCCGGTCCAGATGAGTTTCTTCTTCGCTTTCTTCGTTCCTGCCATGTCGTTCCTGCGCTGCGTCGTTTGCCTGCCGCTCATTTCCACGTGCCGTCCGGGCGGATCTGGAGGATGCCCATCGCGCTGCGGAGGGAGAGGTCGCTCGTGTACCACTCGATGACGGCGGAGCAGAGGGCGTTCTGGGCGCTGAGGAGGTCGCGCGCGGCGTCGAGGGTGTCGCGCATCGAGCTGCGGCCGGACTGCGTGAAGAGGTCGATCGCGTCCACGCGCATCTTCGCCACCTTGTAGGACTCCACCTTGTTCGCGTAGAGGGCGCGCGCGGCGGAGAGGCTGCGGTAGCCGGCGCGCACCTCGTTCTTGACGGCGTCCTCGCCCTCCTCCAGGGCGCGGCGGCTCTGGTCGTGCGCGATGAGGGCGCGGCGGTAGGCGTTGCGCTCGCGGCGGCGGTCCCAGGGGGCGGACCACTTGAGGCGGAGGGAGGTGGTGGTGGCGTCGTCGACGCCGCCGCCCGCGTGGGCGCGGCGGCTGCCGGCGTAGGCGGCCCGACCCTCGACGGTCACCTCGCCGCGCAGGTTGTCCGCGGCGACGGCGACGGCGCGCTCGGCGTCCTCCACGTCGCCGCGCGTGACGGCGAGGTCGCGGCGCTCGGCGAGGGCGATGCCGAGGGCGTCGTCCTCGCGCGGGTAGTCGCCGAGGGCGTCCGGCTGGTCCTTCGCCTGCGCGGCCATCTGCGCCTGGATGCGGGCGAGCTCGGCGTCGTCGAGGGCGACGGGGGCCTCGGGGGCGAGGCCGAGGGTGATCTTGAAGTCGTCGAGGGCGTCCTCGTAGTTCTGCTGGGCGGTGATGATCGTCTGGTGGGCGGCGAGGAGGTCGGTGCGGGCCTGGTCGACCTGGATGCGGTCCATGCGCCCGGCCTTGAACATCATCTCGGCGCGGCGCCAGTTGAGGTCGAGGCGGCGGGCGTTGTCGTCCGAGTTCCGGCGCGTCTGGGCGTACTGGAGCACGCTGTAGTAGGCCTTGGCGACGGAGAGGGCGTAGGTCTCGCGGTAGCGCGTGAAGGTGAGGAGGGCGTAGGCGAGGCTGCGCTCGGCCTGGGTGAGGGGCTCGCGCACGATCGCGCGCGCGCTGCCGCGCAGGAGGGGCACGCTCGCGGTGAGGTCGCCGGTCCAGCCGAAGGAATGCCAGTCCTCGCGGATCATCTTCGTGACGTCCACGGCCATGTTCCCCGCGAGCACGGCGCCGGTCTCGAACTTGCGCTTCAGGCCGGCGCCGCCCTGGGCGTAGTCCTTGTCGATCTCGGGCGAGCCCGTGAGCGCGCCGAGCAGGAAGCCGCTGAACGTGTTGTCGAAGGCGTAGCGCTCGTCGTCGAGCGCGAGGGCCTTCTGGTAGACGGCCTCCTTCAGCGTCTGGTAGCGGCGGTTGTTGCGCGCGCCGAGGCGCAGGGCGCTTTCGAGCGACAGGCGCAGCGTGCCGTTCGAGGGCGCAAGGGGCGCGACGCCCGCGATGCGCGGGAAGACGGCGTTCGTCGCGCCCTGCCGCAGCGCCTCCAGGGCGATGCGCAGGGTGAGGACGTCGCCGGGGCGCGCGATGTCGAAGGCGTTCGTGAGGCCCGTCTGCGCGCGCCAGACCGCCGTCGCCGCCGCCGTGGCCGCCTCGTCCGCCTCCCGCACGGCCTTCTCCGGCGTCATGCAGCCGGCAAGGCACAGGCACGCCGCCAGCACGGCCGGGACGGCGAAAAGGCGAGATGGCGCAGAGAAAAGCATGGCCAAGAGTTTACAGAAAAGGGGACGTGAAAGCAAGGAAACGGTCAGGACGGACTCCAAGGCAACAGATTTGCAGCCTCCAGGGCGGCGGCTCTAGAACGCCCACTCGCAGACTCCAGGACGTCGGATCCAGAAGACCCACTCGTGGACTCCAGGGCG
>CAVEVC010000035.1:0-14069 GCA_963618935.1 Clostridiales bacterium CCNA10
GTCTAGCAGAGGGGGCGGCGAGACGCAATGAGATTTCACTGCGTAATAATCTTTTAGCGTGGTGTTCATGGATTTCGCTTCTCGCCGTACACGCTGTCGAGGGTCTGCGTCCAATCTAACATTAGTTCTGAAGGTGGACGGATTGGGCGTTTTCTGGTAGAATCATGTCCGTGTTTTCATTGGACAAGCTGTGTAAGCGAAAGGAGCGTGTCATGGCACAGAGCAGAAGAGAGTTCCTGAACCTCGCGTGGATGGGCGCCGCGGCGGCGGCCGCCGGCGGCTGCGCCACGAAGGCGGGGTGTGCGGCGGGCGGGCCCATGGCGACCTATGCGGACAGGCCGTTCGCCAACCTGCGCGTGGGCGTGGTCGGCCTCGGGCGCGGGTTTACGGGCGTCACGGGCTTCACGCTCGTGCCGGGCGGCCACATCTCCGCCATCTGCGACGTGAACGCGGCGCGGCGCGAACGGACGCTCAAGTACCTTGCGGCCAAGAAGGCCCCCGCGCCGAAGGTCTACGGCGACAAGGGCGCCGAGGACTGGAAGCGCCTCTGCGAGGATCCGGACGTCGACCTCGTCTACAACGCGACGCCGTGGGCGCTCCATGTGCCGATCGCCCTCTACGCGATGAAGTGCGGCAAGCACGTCGCCACCGAGGTGCCGAGCGCCTTCACGGTGGACGAGTGCTGGGCGCTCGTCGAGACGAGCGAGAAGACGCGCCGCCACTGCATGCAGCTGGAGAACTGCTGCTACGGCGAGACGGAAATGCTCGCCTACAACCTCGTGCGCCAGGGCCTCCTCGGCGAGATCACGCACGGCGAGGGCGCGTACATCCACGACCTGCGCACCTACAACTACGCCGCATGGGACGACGCGAAGGGCGGGGGCGGCTACTGGGACTTCTGGCGCCTGCGGCACAACGCCGTCCACGGCGGCAACCAGTACCCGACGCACGGGCTCGGGCCGATCTGCCTCGACATGGACATCAACCGGGGCGACCGCTTCGACTACCTCGTCTCGGTCGATTCCAAGCAGGCCGGGTTCGAGGAGGTGGGGCGGACGCTCCACAAGGACGACCCGTGGCGGCGCGACCTCAAGGTCAAGATGGGCGACATGAACACGACGGTCGTCAAGACCGTCCGCGGCCGCACGATCATGGTGCAGCACAACGTCGGCACGGCGCGCCCCTACAGCCGTATCAACCTCGTCCAGGGCACGCGCGGCGTCCTACAGGACTACCCGCTGCGCATCGCGATCGAGGAGGGGCTGGGCAAGGGCGCGCACGGCTTCGACGCCAAGAAGACGGAGGAGATCCGCGAGAAGTACAAGCACCCGCTCTGGAAGAAGGCCGGCGAGATCGCGAAGAAGGTGGGTGGGCACGGCGGCATGGACTTCCTGATGGTGCTGCGCCTGAGCTACTGCCTGCAGAACGGCCTCCCGCTCGACATGAACGTCTACGACCTCGCGAGCTGGTGCTGCCTGTGCGAGCTGACCGAGAAGTCCGCCGACGGCCGAGGCCGCTCGCTGGACGTACCGGACTTCACGCGCGGCGGGTGGAAGACCACGAAGCCGCTCGGCCTCGTGGACGTCGACCTCGGCAAGCTGAAGTTCGAGGCGCCCAGGGCGTGAGGCCGGGGGCGTTCTCCCGCAAGGAAACGGAAGGGAAATCCATGGCAATGAAACTGACAAGACGGGATGTCCTGAAGGCGGCGGCGGGCGCGGGCCTCTTCGGCATCGTGCCCGCAGGCGTGCTGCGGGGCGAGACGGCGCCCTCCAACCAGCTCACGCGCGCGCTGATCGGCTTCGGCGGCATCGCGCAGAGCGGCGCCCACCTTGGGTTCAAGGGGTCGCGCCTGATCGGCCTCTGCGATCCGTACAGGAGCCGCGTGCAGCACGGCCTGCAGCGCGCCGAGCAGGACGGGTGGGGCAAGGTCAAGGCATACGGGAACTTCATGGAGCTGCTGGCGGACAAGGACGTGGACATCGTCCACATCTGCACGCCGCCGCACTGGCACGGCTGCATGAGCGTGATGGCCGCGAACGCCGGGAAGGACATCTGGTGCGAGAAGCCGATGACCCGCACGGTGGGCGAGGGCCGACGCGTGATGGAGGCCGTGAAGGCGAAGAAGCGCATGTTCCGCCTCAACACCTGGTTCCGCTTCGCGGACACGTTCTACGGGTTCGGCACGCCGGTGGCGCCGATCCGGCAGATCGTGGAGAACGGCCTCCTCGGCAAGGGGCCGGTCCGCTGCACGTGCGGCGTGGGGCAGGGCTTCGGCTGGAAGTTCTACTGGTCGGGGCGCGTACACGCCGCGCCCGAGCCGGTGCCGGCGGACCTCGACTGGGACCTGTGGCTGGGCCCGGCGCCCTGGAAGCCCTACACCGCCCACCGGGCGCAAGGGTCCTTCCGGGGCTACTGGGACTACGACGCGGGCGGGCTCGGCGACATGGCGCAGCACTACCTCGACCCGATCCAGTACCTGCTCGGCAAGGACGAGACGAGCCCCGTGCGCGTCGACTACAGGGGCCCGCGCCAGCACCCGGAGGCCGTCGGCCGCTTCGACCGCATCACGCTGACCTACGACGACGGCACGACGGTTGTCCTCGACGGCGACGAGACGCTGAAGGAGGAGCCGCTTCTGCGCGGCGCGAACGGCCTCTGCGTCTACCCGAAGGCGAAGGAGGGCAAGACCCTGCGCCTCAAGGACGCGAACGGCTGGTGGCCCGAGGAGAAGGTGCTCGCGAAGCTCGCCGAGCTGCCGAAGCCCGCGCCGCAGCAGACGGACTTCATCGACAGCTGCCGGAACCGCAAGACGTTCGCGCTCAACGAGTCGAACGGCTTCCGCTCCTGCACGATGTTCAACCTCGCCATCGTCGCCGAGCGCCTCGGGCGCGGCTTCCGGTTCGACCCGGCCACGCTCCGCGCGGTGGACGACCAGGCGGCGGACCGCCTCCTCTACCAGGGGATGCGCGCGCCGTGGAAGAAGGAAATGTGGGGCTGATCCGGAAGGGAGCTTGAGAAATGGACGAACAGCAGAAGAAGCACGAGAACCCGACGGCCGCCGAATGGCAGGCGGCCGCCGCGGCGCAGATCGCCGCCGCCACCGCGCCGAAGGCGCTCGCCGCGCACGTGTGGGACGCCGCCTCCGCCGAGGCCCTGCTCGCGAAGGTGCAGGGGGCCTACCGGACGGACCCGCTCACGCTCACCGTGGTCGGCGCCGTCTCGCAGTACGTGATGGAGGCCGTGATCGGCCGCGCGGACGGCTGCCAGAAGCGGTGCAGCACGCCGGGCGCCGCGCCCTGCCAGCGGAAGACCTGGAACATGGCCCTGCTGGCCGCCTTCCGGAAGACGAAGGACGAATACGTGCAGACCTTCCTCCTGGACCAGCTGCGCTGGTGCGGCTGCAAATGCCGAGCGAAGGACGTCCAGGAGCTGAAGGCCAGCGCCGTGAGCGGAAACGTGAAGGCGTACATCGACTGGACGGCGGCCGAGGTCGCCGGCGAGACGGTCCCCGCGAAGTAGCGCGGGGAAGAAGAGGGATTGGCGCCCCTGGCGAGACTCGAACTCACTACCCGCTGCTTAGAAGGCAGCTGCTCTGTCCAGATGAGCTACAGGGGCCGATCAGGCGGCGGATAGTCTACCACAAATCGTCGGCGCTGTGAGAACGAAAGTAAGCAAGTAAGCAAGCAAGCAAGGACGCAAGGAGCTGGAGGAAAGGCAATGACGAACGCGATTGAATCGATGCCCTGGGGGACCTTCGAGGGCGAGCCCGTGACGCTGTGGCGCCTCGTGAACGCGAACGGCCTGGAGCTGCACTTCACGGACTGGGGCGGGCGCCTCGTGAAGGCGCTCGTGCCGGACCGCTGCGGCCGCCTCGACAACGTGACGCTGGGCTGGCCCACGCTCGACGACTACGTCGCCGAGCACGGCGGCACCTACTACGGCGCCCTTGTCGGCCGCTACGGCAACCGCATCGGGAAGGGCACGTTCGCCCTCGACGGCAGGACGTACACGCTGGAGCTCAACAACGCGCCGGGCGGCATCCCCTGCGCGCTCCACGGCGGCCTGCGAGGCTTCTCCCTGCGGAAGTGGACGTGCGTGCAGGAGATCCGCACGGCGGACAAGGTGGGGCTCGTCCTCGAAATCGCCTCGCCCGACGGCGAGGGCGGCTACCCCGGCAACGTGGCCGTGCGCGCCACGCTCACGCTCGACAACAACAACGTCTGGCACATCGGCTGGCGCGCGACGACGGACCAGGCGACGCCGATCGCCCTCACCGAGCACGCCTACTGGAACCTCGACGGCGTGGACGCCGGCACGACGATCCTCGACCACCTGCTCTACGTCAACGCCGACCAGATCACGGCCTACGGCGCGGACATGATTCCGACCGGGGAACTGCGCGACGTGACGGCGACGCCGTTCGACTTCCGCACCACGCACGCGATCGGCGCCCTGCACGACCAGGACGACGACCAGCTCAGGTACGGCGCCGGCTACGACATGAACTGGGTTCTGCGCAAGACGGCGCGCGGCGACGAGCTGACGCCGGCCTGCATCCTCACCTCGCCGAAGACGGGGCGCCAGCTGGAGGTGTGGACGACCGAGCCCGGCGTGCAGATCTACGACGGCTACTACCTGCCCGTGCGCAACGCGGGCGTCGCCCTGGAGACGCAGCACTTTCCGGACTCGCCGAACAAGCCCGCGTTCCCCACCACGATCGTGCGCCCGGGGCAGGTCCTCTACTCCACCACGGAATACCGCTTCAAGACGTGCTGACGGCGAAAGGACGGGACGTGGACATGCGAAAGCCGATTCTTCTCGTGGCCGGCGCGCTGCTGGCGGGCGCCTCCGCGGCGCGGCCCGTCTGGAAGTCGCCCGCGCCGGACGCGCAGAGCGTCGTGACGCGGCTCGCCGACGGCGCGGCCCTGCGCGTGGACGTGCTTGCGGAAAACCTCTTCCGCGTGCGGCGGAGCTGGACGAACGACGCGCAGGGCGTCGTCTGGACCGAGAGCGGCATGAACCGCTACGGCATCCTGAAGGGCGACTGGTCCAAGGTTTCGTTCGCGCGCGAGGGGAACGCGGTGCGGACGGCGGGGGCCGTGCTGACGGTGGATCCCGCCCGGGGGACGCTGCGGGTGAAGGGGCTCGCCTCGGCGGCGGACGTCACGGTGACGCCGCGCGCCGTCGGCAAGGGCTTCGCGATCTCCTTCTCGCTTGCGAAGGGCGAGCGCATCTACGGCTTCGGCGACTCGGGGCGCGACAACATCATGCGGCGCGGCCACCGCTTCGACCTCTGGATCCGCAACAACCTCTGCAACATCCCGATCCCGATGGCCGTGAGCCGCAGCGGATGGGGCCTGCTCCTGAACAGCACGTGGCGCAACGCCTTCGACTGCGGCGCGAAGGACCCGGACGCGCTCGTCTGCGAGGCGAAGGAGGGCGACATCGACTTCTACGTGTTCACGGGGAAGGACTACCGGGCGCTGCTCGACATCTACACGCAGCTCGCGGGGCGCCCCGCGCTGCTCCCCGTCTGGGGCTACGGCTTCACCTACGTCTGCAACCAGAACATCGACCAGTACAACCTCGTGAACGAGGCCCTTCAGTTCCGCGACCGCGACCTGCCGTGCGACGTGATCGGGCTTGAGCCCGGCTGGATGCAGACGTTCTACGACGCCTCCGTCTACAAGGAGTGGAACCAGGCGCGCTTCCACTTCCCCTACTGGGCGCCGAAGGGCGACCACACCTTCGTGGGCGCGCTCCGGCGCATCGGGTTCAAGCTCTCGCTCTGGCTCTGCTGCGACTACGACCTCACGCGCTACGAGGAGCAGTGCGCGGCGGGGCTCGCAAAGAAGGGCGGCCGGCAGGTCGAGCTGCCCGCCGGCATCGCCGAGACCTGGGAGGACGACCGCATCGGCGCCGATCCCGCGCAGGCGGCCAAGGGCCCGAAGGCGACGAGGCGCTCCCGCCACAAGCCGGCGATGTACGCGAGGCTCTACTGCCCCGAGGACGACTGCCCCGACGGCATGCTGCCGTGGTTCGAGCATCTCAAGAAGTTCGTCGACCAGGGCGCGCAGTGCTTCAAGCTCGACGGCTGCAACCAGTTCGGCGAGCATCCCGACCGCGCATGGGCGAACGGCATGTGCGACGAGGAGATGCACAACCTCTACGCGCTCGTCTACGACAAGCAGATGGCGCGCGGCTTCGAGGACTACACGGGGAAGCGCGCGATGGTCTACTCGGCGGGCGGCTACGCGGGCGTGCAGCAGTTCGTGGCGACCTGGGCGGGCGACACCGGCGGCGGCGCCAAGCCGCTCGCCTCCCTGCTGAACCTCGGCATCTCGGGCCACTCGAACCAGAGCTGCGACATGGACATCGACAGCGCCGCGTCCCTCCACTTCGGCTTCCTGCAGACCTGGAGCCAGCAGAACAACTGGGACTACTGGCGGCAGCCGTGGATCGCCCCCCCGGAGAAGGTCGCGGCCTTCCGCGCCTACGCCCACCTGCGCTACCGCCTGCTGCCGTACCTCTACACGGCGGCCGCGGAGGCCGCGCGGACGGGCTGGCCGGTGATGCGCGCGCTGCCGTTCGCCTTCCCCGACGTGCCGGAGTACGACCGCTGCGTGACGACCTACATGCTCGGCCCGGACCTGCTCGTCTCCGCGTTCACGAAGGAGATCACGATCCCCGAAGGCGTCTGGTACGACTGGCGCACCGGCGAGGCGGTCGCGGGGCCGTGCCGGCGCCCGGTCGCGACGGCGCCCGACTGGGGCGGCGCGCTCTACGTGCGCGCCGGCGCCGTGATCCCGATGTGGCCGAAGCGGCCGCACGTCGACAAGGGCTGGAACGAGGAGGTCGAGCTCCACGCCTGGCCGGGCCCGGACGGGACGAGCTGGCTCTACGAGGACGACGGCACGTCGCTCGAGTACCGCAGGGGGCGGGGCGCGTGGACGCCGCTCGTCATGAAGGGCGGCGCGGTGGCGGTCGGCCGGCGCGAAGGCGGCTACGCCGGCATGCCGGCGGCGCGCCGTATGACGCTCGTCACGCACGCGCCCGGCTCGGCGGCGACGACGGCGGAGGATCTCGGCGCGGTCGGCGCCGCCGGCACGGGACGATGAGGCCGCGCGGCCGGCCGTTCACGAAGCACGTAAACACGAAGCATGACAAGAGAAAGTCGAGGATGTAAGATGAATCTGACACGTCGGTTCTTCATTGGCGGCGCCACGGCGTTTGGCGCGTTCGGCGGCGCGCGGTTCCGCGCGGTCTTCGGGGACGGGGCGCCCGCGCGGAAGCCCAACCTCGCGTTCGGCGTGGTGAGCGACATCCACATCACCCACGTGGGCGCGGGCGAGAAGCCGGAGAGCTGGGGCAACAACCTGACCTTCCGGCATACGCTCGAGTGGTTCCGCGACCAGGGCGTGGACGCGGTGATGGTGGTGGGCGACATGGCCGACCACGGCATGGTCGAGCAGCTGCAGGCCGTCGCGCAGGCCTGGTACGCGGTCTTCCCGGACGACCGGGCGCCCGACGGGCGCAAGGTCGAAAAGCTCTTCGTCTACGGCAACCACGACTACCACGGCTACCTCTACGGCGACCACGCCGCGCGGCGCCATGCAAAGGAGGCGAAGGAGAGCGAGTTCGGCGCTTGGAGCCGCGACCACGTGCTCCGCTCCGACCTCGCCGGGTGGTGGAAGAAGATCTTCCGCGAGGACTACACGCGCCTCTACCGCAAGGAGATCAAGGGCTACACGTTCATCGGCCAGCACTGGGACGACGGGAAGGGGATGGAGACGAAGTACGGGAGCTGCCCCTTCGGCGTCGAGCTCAAGGGCTTCCTGGACGCGCACGGAAAGGCGCTCGACCCGAAGAAGCCGTTCTTCTACTTCCAGCACCCGCACCCGAAGGACACGTGCTACGGCCCGTGGGCGTGGGGGCACGACGCCGGCCTCGTGACGAAGGTCCTTTCGGCCTACCCGAACGCGGTCGCCCTCTCGGGGCATTCGCACTATTCGCTGACGGACGAACGGTCGCTCTGGCAAGGGGGCTTCACCTCCGTGGGCACGAGCTCGCTCCGCTACACCGGCCTCCCCTACAACCAGCGCATGCCGTTCGGCTACGAGAACACGTCCACCGAGGGCAAGGCGGCCGCCGCGAACAACGCGCTCAAGGTGATGGGGGACTATGCCGCCGGGGACTGCCGCCAGGGCATGCTGTGGAACGTCTACGACGACTGCATCGTCGTGCGGCGGCGCGAGTTCCTGGGCGACGTGTTCCTGGGGCCAGACTGGGCGATGCCGCTTGCCGCGTCCGAGCCGCGCCCGTTTGACTTCGCCGCGCGCGCGAAGAAGGCGAAGGCGCCGGAGTTCCCGAAGGGCGCGCAGGCGACGCTGAAGAAGTACAGGGCGAAGACGCGCCGCACGCCCGGCTACGACGCCGCGGAGAAGGACGCCTACGAGCTGACCTTCCCGGCGGCGCTGGCCGTGGCCGGGGCGCGCCCCTACGAATACGAGGTCGTCGCCCACGGCGCGGACGGGAAGACGGAGGCGTTCCACGTCATCGCCGAGGGCTACAACCACGCGCCCGCGCACCGCCGCGCCACGGCCCCGTCGCGCTGCTGCGTGCCGGCGGACCGACTGCCGCCGGGGACGACCCACTTCACGGTGGCGCCGCTCGACTGCTGGTGGAACAAGGGCGCCGCCCTGACGGTCAGGATGCCTGTTTAATCCAAGCGAGGAACGCACAAATAAGGAACGCAGATGCTTCGCATACGCGGTTTTTGCGAAAAGGCATGTGGCTACGACGGCGCCTGCGGCGCCTACGCCACGATGCCTTTTCGCAAAGGACATCGCGCTGCACTGCGTTTATCATGACGACGGCAAAGGGGGCAAGATGAAGCGTTTTGAAGGGAAGGTCGTGCTCGTGACGGGCGGCAACCGCAACACGGGCATCGAGATCACGGACCTGTTCATCCGCGAGGGGGCGAAGGTGTTCATGTGCGGCTCGACGCCCGAATCGACCGCGCGGGGCGAGCAGATCCTGCGCGACCGGAAGATCGGCGACGTGCGCGCGGTCGTGTGCGACATCTCGGACCGCGACCAGGTCACGGCGATGTTCGACGTGATCGAGAGGGAGGCGGGGCGGCTCGACATCCTCGTCAACAACGCGGCGCACCAGGGCCTCGGGCAGGGCGGCCCGCTGGAGATGGACCCCGCGAAGATGCTGGAGGTGCTGAAGGTCAACCTCGTCGGCGGCTTTCAGGTGACGCAGATGGCGTGTACCCGCTTCTTCATGAAGCAGGAGCCGAATCCCGCGACGAACCAGCGCGGCGTGGTGGTGACGCTGGGGTCGAACACCTCGATGCGCGCGATCCGCAACCGCACGAGCTACGTCACCTCGAAGGGCGGCATCGACGCGATGGTGCGGTCCCTTGCGCTCGACCTCGGCCCGCTCGGCATCCGCGTGAACGAAGTCGCGCCCGGCTACATCTACACGGAGCGCTGGGACGCGCTCGACGAGAAGGTCAAGGCGCGCCGCCGCCTGAACTGCCCGCTCCGCAAGGAGGCGACGGGCGGCGACATCGCCCAGGCCGTCGCGTTCCTCGCCTCGGACGCCGCGCGCAACATCGGCGGCGAACGCCTCGTGGTGGACGCCGGCTGTTCGGCCCAGCACATGCCCGAAGACGTCGACTTCTGAGGCGTCAGGGAAGTTTTAGCGCCCAGGTGCCGTTCTTGTCCGAACCGTGGCGTGCGATAAAGCCCTTTTTCCTGAGCGCGGTCAGGAGGCGTTCCGCCTGGCGGGTTGAGATGGAATACGTCCCGGCAATGCGGGCGGCGGTCAGGGTTCCGTCAAGGCGGAGAAGTTCCAGCAGGTCGCGTTCGCGGGCGGACAGTTTTACACCGACATTTACACCGACATTTACACCGACATCCTTGCGCGCTTCTCCCCTGTCCCGGATGGTCTGCAGGATGCGCGCCAGCATGAAGTCGATGAACGGTTCGGAGTTGCCGAGGAGCGACGAACGGCGGATTGCGAGGTAGTATCCGCTTTGGTTCTCCCAGACGATGTTCTCGATGGGGGCCGCGTAGAAGGCGTTTCTCCATTTTCCGAGCAGGGCGGTCTGCCAGTAGCGGCCGGTCCGCCCGTTCCCGTCGGCGAAGGGGTGTATGAATTCAAATTCGTAGTGGAAGACGCAGCTCTTGACGAGGGGATGCGCACCGGATTCGTTGAGCCACTTGAAAAGGGATTTGACGAGCGTCGGCACGTGGATGGGCGGCGGAGCCATGTGGACGACGTTTTCCGCTCCGTCCATGACGCCGACCTGTCTGTGGCGGAATGTCCCCGCTCCATCGACGAGGCCGCCCATCATCAGCTTGTGGACCTTCAGCAGGTCCTTGACCTTGTAGGGGTCGATGCTCTCGATCTGCTCATATGCCGCCGCCGCACCAAGCACCTCGTCGATTTCCTTCTTGGGCGCAACCACGCGCTTGCCGTCGAGCACCGCCGTGATCTGTTCCTCGGTGAGGGTGTTGCCCTCGATGGCCGTCGAGCCGCGAATGGTCTTGATGCGGTTGATTCTGCGCAGCCGCAGGCTCTCCACGCCGGAAAGGGCGAGGTGGAAGTGTTCAATGGCCGAGGAAATCTCGGCGATGAGGTTGACGGCCTCTTCGCTCACCGTATACGGCGGAATGTAGGTGTCTTTGTCCGACGGCATATCCTCTCGCTTCCCTTGTGGTTCACGGGACACGCATATTATACCAAAGCCGCACCGCCATCCGGGCAGGAACGATGCCGTTTCCGAAACCTGAAAACTGTCTTCCCCGAACGGGGCGGATTTCTGCTATACTGTCGGCATCTTTGTTTTAGGCCAATCAAGAAGGGACCATGTCATGAAGACACGACTGTGCATATTTGCGGCGACGGCCGCGCTGGCGTGCGGCGCCTGGACGCAGGCGCCGGGGATGAAGACGCCCTGGGGCGAGAAGGTCACGCCCGAGAACGCCTGGCGGGAGTATCCGCGTCCGCAGATGGTGCGCGACGCCTGGACGAACCTGAACGGCCTCTGGCAGTACGCGGTCACGAAGGACGCGCCGGGCGTCCCCGCGAAGTGGGACGGCGAGATCCTCGTGCCGTTCGTGGTCGAAAGCGCGCTCTCCGGCGTGGGGCGGCTGCTCGAACCGGCGGAGACGCTGTGGTACCGGCGCAGCTTCGACGCGGCCGCGAGGCCCGGCGAAAGGCTGCTGCTCCACTTCGAGCAGGCGGACTTCCGCGCGCAGGTGTTCGTGAACCGCGTCGAGGTCGGCGTGCCGCACGAGGGCGGGCAGATGCCGTTCACCTTCGACGTCACGGACTACGTGAAGGCGGGCGCGAACGAGCTCGTCGTCGCCGTCTGGGACCCGACGACCGACTTCATCGGCTCGGTGGGCAAGCAGGTCTTCAAGCCGCAAGGGTGCATGTACACGCGCTCCAGCGGCATCGGCGGCACGGTCTGGCTGGAGACGGTGCCCGAGACGCACCTCGTGGACTACAAGGTGACGACGGACATCGACGCGGGGACCGTGAGCGTGACGCTGGAGGGCGCGGGGAACCTGGCGAAGGCCGAGGGCGCCGTCGAGGTCCGCCGGGACGGGAAGACCCTCGCCTCGGGCGCGCTCGCGGCCTGGGGGAAGCCCGTCACGGTCAAGCTGCCGCAGCCGGTCGCGCTCTGGAGCCCCGAGTCGCCGGCCCTCTACGACCTCGTGATCACGTTCCGCGACGGCGCGACGGGCGCAAAGGACGTCGTGCGCGGCTACTTCGGGATGCGGAAGTTCGAGATGAAGAAGGACGAGAAGGGAATCCTCCGCTTCTACCTCAACAACAGGATGCGCTTCATCATCGGCACGCTCGACCAGGGGTGGTGGCCGGACGGCCTGCTCACGCCGCCTTCCGAGGAGGCGATGGCCTTCGACATCCTCCAGCTCAAGAAGATGGGCTTCGACATGATGCGCAAGCACATCAAGGTGGAGCCGCGCCGCTACTACCACCTCTGCGACACGCTCGGCATCCTCGTGCTCCAGGACATGCCGAGCGGGGGCGGCGGCAGCGACAGGCGCTACGGCTTCTACCGCCGCGAGCTGAAGGAGATGATGGACCACCTGCAGAAGACGCCGTCCATCGTGATGTGGGTGCCCTACAACGAGGGCTGGGGGCAGCCTGGCGAGTTCCTCACGCACGCGACGCTGATGTGGACGCAGCGCTACGACCCGACCCGCCTCGTGGACGGGCCGTCGGGCTGGAACGACTACGAGGGCGGCGACCGGGGCTGGAAGCAGCGCGGCGGCTCCACGCACAAGCCTCTCGGCGAGGAGGAGGCCGCGCACGCGGTCGACAAGCACGACTACGGCGTGCGCCCGCAGATGTTCCCCGTCAACCCGCGCCGGGCGAGCTTCCTCGGCGAGTTCGGCGGCATCGGCTGCCGCGTGGCGGGCCACCTCTGGACGACGAACGCCTGGGGGTACGGCGGCACGGGCAACGACGTGGACCGCACGGCCGTGCAGGAGAAGTTCGTCGCCCTCATGGAGCACGTCGGGAACCTCGCGCGGCGCGGCCTCGTGGGCAGCGTCTACACGCAGACGACGGACGTGGAGGCGGAGATCAACGGCCTCATCACCTACGACCGCCGCGTCGTCAAGTTCGACCCCGCCGCGCTCGCCGCCGTCCACGGCCGCGTGCGCGCGAAGGCGGCGATGGGCCTCCTCGCCACGACGACGAAGGCGGTGTTCCCGAAGCGCGACCCGGATCCGCGCGCCTGGGCCTACACCTTCGAGGAGCCGGCGGCGGACTGGTTCGCCCCCGCGTTCGACGACGCGGCCTGGAAGCGCTCGGCGGGCGGCTTCGGCGGCAGCGGCATCGAGAAGGACCATGCGGCGGCGAAGGTGGCGACGCCGTGGACGACGAAGACGCTCTGGGTGCGGCGGCACTTCGCCTGGGCCGGCACGTCCGAAAAGCTCGTCGAGGCCGTGTTCGACATGTTCCACGACGAGGACGCCGAGGTCTACCTCAATGGCGTGAAGATCCTCTCCGCGAAGGGCTACACGACCGACTACGTGCCGTTCGGGGTGTCTGCCGAGGCGTTCGCGAAGGCCGTCCGGAAGGGGGACAACGTGCTGGCCGTCAAGGTCGTGCAGACCGCCGGCGGGCAGTTCTTCGACCTGGGCCTCTCGGTCGAGACCGCGAAGTGAGGGCCGCCATGGAGCCGTCGCCGAAGCTCAAGTACAAGCGCATCCTGCTCAAGCTCTCCGGGGAGGTGCTGAAGAACCGCGAGACGGGCGACTGCATCGACGCCGGTCGCCTCGCGTTCATGGCCGAGCGCGTCAAGAAGATCCACGCGCTCGGGTGCGAGGTGGGGATCGTGCTGGGCGGCGGCAACATCTTCCGGGGCCTCTCCGGCGCGAAGAGGGGCGTGAACCGCGTGGTGGGCGACTCGATGGGGATGCTCGCGACGATCATCAACGGGCTTGCGATGATGAACGCGCTGGAGGCGATCGGCGTGCCGACGCGCGTCATGACGTCCATCGAGATGCCGAAGCTCGCCGAGCCGTTCATCCAGCGCAAGGCGATCCGCCACTTCGAGAAGGGGCGCGTCGTCGTCTTCGCGGGCGGCACGGGCAACCCCTACTTCTCGACCGACTCGGCGGCCGCGCTGCGCGCGAGCGAAATCGGCGCGGACGCGCTGCTCAAGGCGACGAAGGTGGACGGCATCTACACGGCCGACCCGATGAAGGACCCCCAGGCGCAGAAGTACGGCTCGCTCAAGTACGAGACCGCGCTGGAGAAGCGCCTGAAGGTGATGGACTCCGCCGCGTTCGCGCTCTGCATGGACAACGACATCCCGATCGTCGTCTTCGACTTCTTCGACGGCGACGCCCTGGAGCGCGTCGTCTGCGGCGAGGCCGTGGGCACGCTCGTCTCCTGACGCGCCCCCGGCCCGTAGGCGGCCGTCGCCGTGCCCGCCGTGGCCGTAGGCGGCGCTTCGGGGCGGGGGGAGGGGGTGGTCCTGTTTCGCCCACGCGCCTGCGGCGCATGTTCGAAAA
>CAVEVC010000035.1:14079-14562 GCA_963618935.1 Clostridiales bacterium CCNA10
GACCGACACAGCCGCCGCGCTCAAGGCGAGCGAAATCGGCGCGGATGCGCTTCTAAAGGCGACGAAGGTCGATGGCATCTACACGGCCGATCCGAAGAAGGATCCGAAGGCGAAGAAGTACGGGCAGCTCAACTACGAGACGGCGATCGAGAAGCGGCTTAAGGTGATGGATTCCGCCGCGTTCGCGCTGTGCATGGATAATGGAATCCCGATTATCGTCTTCGACTTCTTCGACAAAGACGCGCTCTCGCGTGTCGTCTGCGGCGATGCGGTCGGCACACTGGTAAGCGACAAGTAAACACTTTGGCAAATAATTGAGATAGAAACAACATCGAGGCAAAAACATGGAAACGGTAAGTGAAGTACTCAATGACGCGCAGACAAAAATTCAAAAGAGTTTTGACGCGCTGAAGCAGCAGTTCGCCGGGTTGCGGACGGGCAAGGCGAGTCCGGCGATGGTCGATCAGATCAAGGTCGATTACT
>CAVEVC010000036.1:0-6559 GCA_963618935.1 Clostridiales bacterium CCNA10
ACGGGAGGGACGCGCTTGTCGCGTCCGAATGCGTGGCGGACGCAATGAATTGCGTCCCTCCCGCGCGGCCTGTCGGCCCGGCGCGCAATGTACCCGCGCCGCCCCCGGCGCGCGGCGGACGCGGCAAGCGCGTCCCTCCCGCGCGGCCGGCCTGCTAACCTCTAAGCCCTAACCCCTAAAACCTAACCCCTAAACCCTGAAACCTGAAAAAGTAAACACAAGTCGATTTTGCGATTGACAGGAAAAAAAAAATAGATATAATCCTTTTTGATTGGGCGAGGTCTGCCTCGGCGCGGCCAGCGGGCCATGGCAAACGGCTTTAGCAAGAAGGAGCGAGACATGAACGGACGAGAGCTGAAGAGAATGGGGATCTTCCTGGGGCTCGCCTGCGCGGGCGGCGTATGGGCCGCGGACCCCGTGCGGGAGTTCATCACGGACACGTCCGCCTACGTGACCCTCACGGCGAGCGACCCCACTGTGGACGGCAACTCCTTCGCGGCGGCCGGGCG
This sequence comes from Clostridiales bacterium CCNA10, assembly GCA_963618935.1. Classification (GTDB taxonomy): domain Bacteria; phylum Verrucomicrobiota; class Kiritimatiellia; order RFP12; family UBA1067; genus RUG572. The sequence goes on from CAVEVC010000036.1 coordinate 510, forward strand.
CTGGAGCGACGGGGCCGCGCCGCGCGGCGACCGGGACTACCTCGTGCAGGGCAACCGCGTGCTCCGCGTCGGCCCTGCGGGCGCGACGTTCGCCGGGCGGTCGCTCACGCTCGACAACGGGCGCCTCAAGATGAACAACGTGAACGACACGACCGTGACGCTCCCCGACCTGCGCCTCTACGGCGGGCGCCTTGAGCAATCGACCGGGAACAGCCAGAAGTACGTCGCGGGCACGGTGACCGTGCTGGGCACGGCCGACGCGCCCGCCCGCTTTTCGGGGTCTTCGGGCCGCACGTTCCAGATCAACGCGCAGCTGGTGGGGTCCTCCGAGAGCGTCGTCAAGGTCATGGTGACCGAGGAGGACGCGAGCTCGCTGAACGCCAACCTTTTCCGCTGCTGGTTCAACAACGGCGCCAGCAAGTCGACGTATCGCGGGCGCTTCGTGGTGGCCGCCGCCGCCGGCAGCGCCTACGGCCACAGCGTGGCGCTCTGCACGCAAAGGCTGGGGGCGCTCGGCGCGGGCGACCCGGACGAGGCGACGCCCGTCCTCACGCTCAAGGACCGCGCGTGCTTCGTCGGCTCAGGCGGCCTGTCGTTCACGGACCCCGCCTATTCGATCGCGCTGGAGAACGCGGGCACGCTCGTCGGCGAGGGGACGGACACCTCTGCGACGGCCGTGACGTTCGGCGGCGGCGTGCGGATCGCCGGGACGGCGCCGGGCGCGACGCTCTACGTGCGCGGCGACGCGCCGGTCGCGTTCGGGAACGTCGCGCTGGAGAACGTCGCCGGCCTCGTCGTCGAGCGCGGCGCGGTCTCCTTCGGCGCGGACTACGCGAACGCGGCCGTCCCCGTGTCGGTTGCGCCCGGCGCGGAGATCCGGGGCGACACGGCGGCGGCGGGCGCGCTGACGCTCCAGAGCTCGGCGGCGGCGGGCGGGGCGCGCTTCGCGCCCGGCGCGGCGGCCGGCCAGGTCGGGACGCTCGCCTGCGCGTCGGCCCGCATTGCGGGGTGCGTGACGGGCGTCCTCGACGTCGCGTATGCGGACGGCGTCCTCTCGGCGGACCGCCTGGCCCTCTCGGGCGACCTCGTGAAGGACGAGGAGGCCGGCGGAAAGATCGTCTTCTGGATCTCGAGCCTTCCCGACGCCTCCGACTGGTATGGCTCCGTGCGCCTGCTCTCGGCCGCCAACCTCGGCGAGGACGGCAGCCTGGGCGTGGACGACTTCGAGATCACGGGCCTCCCGGCCGCCTGGACCGACATCCGCTCCGCCGGCACGTTCTCCATCGAGGAGGGGGACGGTCTCAAGCACCTCGTCTGGACGGTCCAGGACTTCGACGCCCCCGCCGTGCGCATCATGCCGCTCGGCGACTCGATCACCTACGGCTCGAAGAGCGCGCTCGCCGGCTACCGCGAGCCGCTCTACCAGCTGCTCAAGGGCGCCGGCTACAATCCCGACTTCGTGGGCACGCTCCAGACCTCCGAGGGCACGCCCGTCGCCGACCCCGACCACGAGGGCCATCGCGGCTGGGTCATCGCGCGCGACGGGAACCCCGGCCGCGACGGAACCGGGGCGGACGGCTACGACGGCCTCTACGAGAACGTGCAGACGTGGCTGGACGCGCTGGAAGCGGCCGGGCAGACGCCGCACATCATCCTCCTCCACATCGGCACGAACGACCTGGAGGGGGACGACTTCGCGCACGCGAAGGACCGCCTGGCGTTGCTCGTCGACCGCCTGTACGCCCTGCGCCCGGCCGCCTGGGTCGTCGTGACGACGCTGCTGCCCCGCACGGACAATGCATCCTACAACGCCGCCATCGAGGAGCAGTTCAACCCCTACGTCGCGGAGATCGTGCGGAGCCGGCGCGCGCTCGGCCGGCGCGTCGCGTTCCTCGACCTGCACGCCGCCGTCTCGGCGGACCAGCTGGCGGACGGCGTCCACCCGAACGACGACGGCTACGCGGCGCTCGCGCAGGCCTGGTTCGGCGCGGTCCAGGCCGTCATGCCGGGCCCGAAGGCCCTGCCGACCACCACGACGCTGGACGAGGTCGTCACGCTCACGGGCGTGAACGCCCAGACGATGTCGTCGTGGGACACGTCGCTCCAGTGGGACAGCGGGCGGGCGCCCGCCGCGGGGAAGTTCTACGTCGTGCCGGCGGGCACGCTCCTACGTACGCCGGACTCCAAGACGCCGGCCCCCTTCGCCGGGGAGTCGCTTGTCCTCACCGGCGGCAACGTGAACCTCAAGCACGCGGACGGGTCCACGGCGACGGCCAACTGGGTCGTCTTCAACAGCCGCCTCGCGCATGGATGCGGCAGCGGGGGGAAGACCTGGGCGCTGGGCATCGGCGGGACGATGGACGTGTGGGGGACGGCTGCGGCGCCGGCGACCTTCACGGGGTCCGGGGCCGTCGGGTCCCGCTCGCTCGTCGTCTCCGCCGCGCTGCGCGGGGCCGCCGACGCCTGCGTGTCCATGGCGCGTACGCCGAACGAGGCCGATTCGGCCGGCACGGGCTTCCAGTGTACGTTCACGGGCGACAACGCGGCCTATCGCGGGCGCTTCACGGCGTCGACCGGGGCCGCGGCGGGCGCGGCGCCCACGTGGACGTGGCGGCTGGGCTTCGGCTCCTCGGCGGCCCTCGGCGCGCCGCTGGCGGACGGGGCCAAGGTCACGCTGGGCGACGGCATGACGCTCGCCGGCACGGGGCTCGCGTTCACGAACGGCTATGCGCTCGCGCTGGAGGGCGACGCCAGGCTCGCGCCGTCGGGGACGGCGGACATCACCGGGCGGGGCCTCGGCGAGGGCTTCTACTTCGGGCAGGGCGGCGCGGTGACGGGAAGCGGCACGAGCGTCTTCCGCGTGCAGGGCGGGTCCGCGCTCGCGCTGGACGACGTGGCGTTCACGGGCGTCGCGAAGGTCATGGCCGAGGGGAACGCCCTCCTGCGCGTCTACGGCGGCTACCGGCAGACGGAGCTGCCGGTCGAGCTCTACGCCGCCCCGCTCACGGGCGACGCGGACGGCGTGGGCCCCGTGACGCTGCAGGCGGACGGCTTCCTGCGGCCCGGGTTCGACCTCGACAAGAACGCCGTCGGCACGCTCGGCATGGCCTCCTTGACGGTCGAGGAGGGCGGCTACCTGTCGCTGAGCGTCGTGAAGCGGGAGGACGGGGCGGTCACGAACGACATCGTGCGCGTCGCGGGCGACCTGGAGAAGCGGACGGCGGGGCCGATTCCGGTGCGGTTCGACCGCTACGTGAACGACATGCCCGCCGGGACGCGCCTGGCGCTCCTCTCGGCGGCGAACCTGGGGACGGACCTGACGGCGGCGGACTTCACGGCCTCCTGGGACAACGCCTTCCTCGCCACCGTCGTGGAGGGGCGTTTCGAGGTGGCGGACGTGGACGGCGTCGCCACGCTCGTCTTCGTGCAGGAGAGCGCCCCGGTGGTGAACCTGCAGGGCGTGGACGTCGGCAACGGCACCGACTCCTGGGCGCGGGCGCTGAACTGGAGCGACAAGAAGGCGCCGAACGCCGGCAGCCACTACCACATTCCAAGCGGGACGCTCCTGCGGCGCTCGACGTCCGGAAACGCCGACACCTTCGCCGGAAAGTCGCTCTCCATCGACGATGGCGGCGACTTCGCGATCAACGGCCTGACGGCGCGCGTGGATGACCTGCGCCTCTTCTCGGGCGGCATCCTCTCCACGCGCAGCAACGGCAGCGGGAACCGCCTCTGCGGCACGGCGACGGTCTATGCGGCGAAGGGGAGCCCGTTCTCCTTCGAGATCGAGGCTCCCGCCGACAGTCGCACGCTCAACCTCGAGGCGACGCTGAAGGGGGCGGGCGACATCCGCTTCCGCTACTACAAGACGTCGGACGCCACGGCGGGCGTTCCGACCACCTTCTACCTCGTGACGGGCGACAACACGGCGTTCACGGGCGGCGTGGAGCTCCACCAGCGCGCCGTCTGCGTGGACTTCAAGGACGAGCGGGCGATGGGCGGCCCGGCGGAGGCGTTCCGCGCGGACCGCCTCCTCTTCACGTCGAACGCGACGCTCCGCTGCAGCGCCTCCTACGTGATGCGCGACCCGACGCGCGGCATCACCTTCGGCGGGGGCGACCCCGCACAGTGGATGGACGGCGGGACCATCCTCGTCGAGGAGGGGCAGACGCTCGTCGTCTCGAATCTCGTTTCGGGCGCCACGTCCCTGCGCAAGAAGGGGGCGGGCACGCTCGCGCTCTGCTGCCCGACGAATGCGTTCACCGGCGTCGTCCGGAACCAGGGCGGCGTGCTGGCCATCGGCGCGGCGGGCGCGGTCGCCCGGGCGCAGCTGCAGTCGGTCGAGGGGGACGTCTGGCGCATCGACGCGCCGGAGGGCATGACGGTGCGCTCGCTCGACGCGGTCATCGCGGACGGTGCCGGCTACCGCGTGCTGGACGTCCTCCCCGGGACGCTGTCGGCCGACGGGGCGGCCGGGAAGGTCTCGGTGAACCTCGTGCGCTTCCTGGGCGCGACGGCGGCGGACGCCGAGACGGCCCTCGCGCGCGTGCAACTCGTCCCCAATGCGTTCGGGAAGGGCTGGAAGGTCGAGGTCGAGGCGGTGGAGGTCGAGGACGGCCTGCTCGTCGTGGCGCACGCGCAGCGCGCGGGCACGGTCCTCATCCTCCGCTGAGGTTCCCGGCCTTACTTATACGTCGTCGGGTCCCGGTCGGGCCCGAACGGCGAGAGGTCGCGCAGGCCCTTGATGATCGGCGGCAGCTTCTCCAGCACGTAGTCGACCTCCTCCATCGTGTTGTAGCGCGAGAGGGAGAAGCGCACGGAGCCGTGGACGGCGATGAAGGGCACGCCCATGGCGCGGATGACGTGGGAGGGGTCGAGCGAGCCGGAGGCGCAGGCGGAGCCGGTCGAGACGCAGATGCCGGCGTCCGAGAGGCGGTAGGCGATGGCCTCGCCCTCGATGTACTCGAAGGAGACGTTGAGCGTGTTGGGGAGGCGGTGGGCGCGGTCGCCGTTCACGCGCACGTTCGGGCAGGCGGCGAGGATGCCGGTCTCCAGCCGGTCGCGGAGGGGCGCGAGCGCGCGGGCCTCGTCCGCCATGTGGGCGGCGGCGAGCTCGCAGGCCTTGGCGAGGCCGACGATGTAGGGGACGTTCTCCGTGCCGGCGCGGCGGCCGCTCTCCTGGTGGCCGCCGAGCATGAAGGGCTTGATCTTCGTGCCGCGGCGCAGGTAGAGGACGCCGACGCCCTTTGGGGCGTGGAACTTGTGGCCCGAGATCGCGAGCAGGTCCACGGGCACCTTTTGGACGTCGATGGGGATCTTGCCCGCCACCTGCACGGCGTCGGTGTGCATCGTGGCGCCGTGCTCCTTGGCGATCTCGGCGATCTCCCGGATGGGGAAGACGACGCCCGTCTCGTTGTTCGCCCACATGGCGGAGACGAGGGCGTTCTTCGTGCCGGCGAGCGCGGCGCGCAGTCGGTCGAGGTCGATCTGGCCGGCGGCGTCGACGGGGAGCTCGACCACCTCGTGGCCGAGGGCCTTGAGGCGGCGGGCGGGCTGGAGGACGGCGGGGTGCTCGACGGCGGTGGTGACGACCTTCATCGCGGGGCCGTACCAGTCGGCTGAGCCGCGGATGGCGGTGTTGTCGCTCTCCGTGGCGCAGGAGGTGAAGTAGACCTCGTCCGGCTCGCAGTTCAGGAAGGCGGCGACCTCCTCGCGCGCCTTCGCGACGTGGCGCGCGACCTGCCCGCCGAAGGCGTGCATGGAGGAGGGGTTGCCGTAGAGGTCGCAGAAGAAGGGGGCCATCGCGTCGCGCACCTCCGGCGCGACCTGCGTGGTGGCGTTGTTGTCGAAATAGACGATCCTGTTTGTCGTGTTCATGGCGTCAAATCCTTAGGCGGATAGTTTAGCATAATTCGGCGTGCCGGCGGAGAGAGGTGTTAGCCGTTAGCCGTTAGGTTCTAGGTTGTGGGTTTCAGGTTTTAGGTTCTATGTCCGGTGTCCGGCTTTATGATAGGTTTACACTTTCTTCTTGAAGCCCAAGAAGAAAGCGG
>CAVEVC010000037.1:0-5084 GCA_963618935.1 Clostridiales bacterium CCNA10
GCGGATGCTCCCTCACGGGAATGCGGGCCGCGAAGGCGGCGCGCACCGCGCGTCGCCTTCGCGGACTAAGGGGCCCGGAGGGAGGCATCCGTCCGCCCACCCCTGTCCGCCCACCCCTGTCCGCCTCCCGCCCCCTTGCCCCCATGATGGACGTCTGGGATCGCGGGATCGGGCATCCGATGGCGAGGCGAGGAATGTGGTATACTTGACGGCATGAAGAACGATTCCAAAAGATCCCGGCCCACGGCGGCGGCGGACGGGAAGCGGCTCACCTACGCGGAGGCCCTGCTCGTGGAAGAGGTGCGGACCGCGCCGCCGCAGACGGGGCGCGTGCTCGTCGCCGGCAACCGCAGCGGCGTGGTCGTGGCGGAGGCGATGCGCGCCTGGCCGGAGGCGGCCGTCTGCGCGCACGCCTTCGACGCCCACCACGCGCGCGCGATCCGCGACCACCTGGCCGGCTGCGGCCTTCCCGCCGAACACGTCCTCTGCACGCCGCAGGTCGGGGAGGGCTATGCGTCCGCGCTCTTCATGACGACGCCGCGCTCGATGCCGGCCGAGCTCGTGCTGGACCAGCTGCAGGACATCTACCTCTCCCTCGCGGAGGGCGGCAGCCTGCTCGCGGCCTTCGAGGGCGACCCCGACGACGCCCTGAAGACGATGCGGCTCGTCTGGCCGGCCGTCCACGTCGCGCGCAAGGCGAAGCACGCCATCCTCTTCCGCGCCGTGCGGCGGGGCGCGCCCAAGAAGATCCGTTCCTTCGCGTCCGACTGGGAGGCAAGCGTGCCCGGCGGCGGCAAGATGGCGTTCACCTCGCTGCCCGGCTGCTTCTGCCACCGGCGCGCGGACGACGGGGGCCTCGCCCTCGCCGAGGTCGCCGCCCGCGACGTCGAGGCGCTTGCCGCCCGGGGCGCCTCCCGCCTCAATCTGCTCGACATGGGCTGCGGCTGCGGCCTCGTGGGCCTCCTCGTCGCCGACGCCGTCCGCCGCGCCCACCTCCCCCAGACCTCCCTCACCCTCATCGACTCCCACGCGCGGGCCATCGAGACCGCGCGCCTCAACGCGGCGCGGGCGGGCATCCCGGCGGAGCTGATTTTGGCGGACGACGGGCTGCCCCGGGGGCGGGTGGGCGAATTCGACCTCTTTGTGGGGAATCCGCCCTACTACAGCGACTACCGCATCGCCGAGGTCTTCCTGGAGACCGCCTACCGCGCGCTCCGCCCGGGCGGCGTGTGCCTCTCGGTCGTGAAGACGGCCACGGGCCTCCTCCCCCTCCAGGAGACCTACTTCAGGACCGCCGAGGTCATCCGGCGCCGCGGCTACTGCGTCCTGCGTTCCATCCGCGCCTGCCTCGTGGCGGGGTTCTGCGCGCTGGCGGGCCTGGGGACGCCCGCCGAGGCGGCCGACATCCACCTGAACGCGCAGGCGGACGTCGTCTGGGGCGTGGACGATCCCCGGGACGACCTGCGGCCGGGGCTTCGGATTGCCGCGCGGGTGCGCTTCGACGCGGATCCGGCGGAGGCGGGGGAACAGGCGATTCTCACGCGCGGGGACGCGAATGCGCTGGGTTCGTACATCCTGCGCGTGGACGGTCCGAAGGAGGGCGTGAAGTTCAGCTTCTTCGTGAACGTGGACGGACGCCCCGAGCCGCGCGTCTCCCTTCCCGTGAAGCCCCGGCCCGGCGCGTGGCACGACGTCGCCGCCGGCTGGGACGGAACGAATGCGTGGCTCTCCGTGGACGGGCAGACGGCCTCCCGCGTCCGGGCGCCCCGCACCCCGAAGCCGGTCTTCCAGCTGGCGGCCGCGCGGCGCATGGGCCGGATGCGGGGGACCGTGCGGGACCTCGCGGTCACGGCGCCGCCCCTGCCGTTCCCGGCGGACGCCTCGATCCGCCCCGGCTTCCGCCTCGCGTGCGACGCGACCTTCCCCCGCGCGCCCGCGGGCGACACGACGCTCGTCGAGAAGAAGGGCGAATACTGGCTGCGCTACGACGCGCGGGAGGGCGGCGCGGGTTCGTTCAACCTGTTCGTCTTCCTGGACGGCAGCTGGGAACCGCGCGCCTCCGTGCAGGTGCCCGTCGAACCGGGCCGCGCCTACCGCCTCGTCGGCGGGTGGGACGGACGCGAGAGCGCGCTCGCCGTGGACGGCGTGGCGGGCGTGCTGCCCACGAAGCGCGCCGGGCGGTGCCGGGCGACGTCCTCCCCGCTCGTCCTCGGCACGAAGGGGCGGGTGGAGGTGACGGCCTTCGCCCTCCGCAACGAGCGGAAGGCGATCGCCTCCTTCGGCATCTTCCGCACGCGCGAACTCATGCCGACCGTCGGCGCGCCCGTCACGCTCGCGGGCTCGCTCGCCAACGTCGGCTGCGCCGTCGGACCGTGCGTGCTGACGGCGAAGGGCCGGGACGGCGTGACGGTGACGCCGGGGCGGATCGCGCTGCCCCGTCTCGCCGAGGGGGACGAACGGCCGCTTGAGTGGACGGTCGATCCCGGCACGAACCACTTCGCGTACGTCGATTTCGCCGTCTTCCGCGAGGCGGAGGACCAGCCGGGCGCCCCCGCGCTCTGCCGGGCGACGAAGCGCATCGTCTTCATGCCGGAGGTGGATCCCGACTTCTCGGCGAAGGCGTGGAACCCGCCCCTCAACCCGACGCGCACCTACCATGTCGATGCGGACGCGGGGGACGACGCGCGGGACGGCCTTTCGCCCGCGACGGCGTGGAGGACGTTCCGCAACGTGGCGGGCCTCGTGCTCGGCCCCGGCGAGCGGCTGCTGCTGAAGCGAGGCTGCGTCTTCCGGGAGGAGCTGGCCGTCAAGGCGGCGGGCGCGGCCGGCAACTGGGCGGAGATCGGCGCCTACGGCGAAGGGATGCGTCCGCAGATCCGCCGCACGAAGCACATCAACGACCGCTGCCTCTACGTGGCGGACGCGGCGTACCTCGCGATCCGAGACCTCATCGTCTGCAACGCGGGCGCGGGGCTGATGGTGGGATGCGTGTCGCCGGGGAGCGGACACGTCCTCGTCGAGCGCTGCCTCGCGCACCACATCGAGGGCGCCTACCGCTTCAACTCGCACGGCATCCCCGAATGGTGGAACGAGCCGGGCCCGGCGGACGGCGCGCGCTCCTGCGGCATCGCCGTGACGGGCGGCCGCCCGCGCCACGTCGTGATGCGCGACTGCGAGTCGTACCAGTGTTCGAGCGGCTTCAGCGTGCGCGGCACGGACACGTTCGTGAACCGCGTGTTCTGCCACGACAACTACGCCCACAACACCTCCCCCCATCCCTACAACACCGCGAGCCGGTCGTGGATGACGGACTGCGTGTTCGACGCCTCGGGCTGGCACGCGGCGGCGGGCACGATGGGCGTCATGCTCGCGGGGAACGACGGCTGGGTGGTGCGCGGCTGCCACTTCCTGAACCAGCCCGATTCCGGCTCGCCGGACCAAGGCGGCATCGACTTCGAGGCGCAGGGCGAGAACTGCCTCGTCGACCGCTGTACCTTCCGCAACAACGCGGGCGCCGCCATCGAGGTGCTGGGCCTGCGCAGTCCGCAGACGCGCAACGTGCAGATCCGGGGATGCAGGTTCGACCGCAACAACTGGGCCTACAAGAACGGTCCGGCGGAGATCCAGGTGTGGGGCTCGCCCACCACCCCCGCCGAGGTTGCCTGTTCGAACGGACGCATCGAGGGGAACGGCTACGTGCTCGTCCCGGGCGTGCCGTTCTACGTGAACGAGTCGCGCACGACGAACGACTGGATCCTCGCGGGCAACCGCGCGTTCGACTTCTCGGAAGACCTCGACGCGGCGTTCCCCTACGTCGATCCGCCGGAGGTGAAGGCGTGCGGCGAAGTGTGGACGGACGATCCGGTGGCGGCGCTCTCGGCGAAGGTCGACGACCCGAAGGCCGCCGTCCGGTGGGAGCAGATCGAGGGCCCGGCGGGCGTCCGCTTCGCGCAGCCCGCCGCCGCGCGCACGAAGGCAGCCTTCCCGGGCGTGGGCGACTACCGCGTCAACGTGGTGGCGGACAACGGGACGCTCTGGCGCGCGGCGCGCACGGCCGTCCACATCCTGCCGCCGGGCGCGCGCACCTTCCGGGCGTGGGACTTCGCCCGGAACCTCGACCCGCAGGGCTGGAGCGTGGAGGGCGCGGGCACGGACTACGCGTTCATCCCCGGCAGGAGCTCGTTCTGGAACTCGGAGGCCTTTCCCGTCCAGCTCGTCTGCGGCGACTACTTCGTGATCGCCGTGAAGGGGAGCGGCCGGGCGGCGCTCGTCTCGCCCTGCGACCGCGACCTCGGCGTGGAGTTCAGCGCGTCGCGCGCGAACACCGCGCGCATCCGGATGCAGAACCACACGACGTCGCGGCAGATGCGCCTCTGGTGGCAGACGGACGGCGCGCCCTCCTGGTCCGAGGCGCGCAGCGTCGCCTTCCCGGTCACGCCGCAGGACGACGCGGACACGGTCTACACGGTTCCCCTGCCGAAGGCGGGCGGCATCAAGCAGCTGAAGCTCGCCTTCTCGGCGGACGGGACGCCGATCACCGGCACCGTGCGCCTCGACTACATCTGGCTCGGCCGCCTGTGAGCAGGCATCCGCCCCCTGGACGGCACCTCCACCCGGCTGGCGGATGGAGTTCCCGCACGGTCGGCGGCAGGGAACTCCACACGGACACGGTAGTGGACGATTGCACCGTATGTCGGTAGACGGGGATTCCAGACGGTCGGCGGCCAACTGCCCCGCCTTGGACCCCGGCCCCATGTACGTTTCCGATGTGAACGATTCACAGAGATGGTGCTGGCGAACGGGAGGGCCGCGCCTGTCGCGGCCGGAGGGCATCGCGAACGGGAGGGCCGCGCCTGTCGCGGCCGGAGGGCATCGCGAACGGGAGGGCCGCGCCTGTCGCGGCCGGAAGGCATCGCGAACGGGAGGGCCGCGCTTGTCGCGGCCGGAAGGCATTGCGCGGGCACATAGAAGACACCCCTCCCATACATACATACATTACGGCTTATGTACACGGCTCAACGGCTCACACCAGGGCAGTATTGGAAATGGTATCTTTGATCTTTGATGCGAAAGGCAAATTGAAA
>CAVEVC010000038.1:0-10576 GCA_963618935.1 Clostridiales bacterium CCNA10
CTCCTCTGAAAACGATTACGGCGGAAGGGTAGCACAACCGACGGATTCAGTCAAGTGGGATTTTTAGGTTTCAGGTTTCAGTGTCAAGGATAGCCGCGCGCCGAGGGCGGCGCAGATGCATTGCGCGCCGGGTTCCCGCGCGCCCACCACGGCCGCAACAAGTTGCGGCCCTCCCGCCGCGGTGTCTTATGGGGGGGGCTAGTCGTTGGACTTCACCACCTTGACGGCGGGCGGCTCCGTGAAGTCGCACGCCGTCCCGTAGAGCCAGACGAAGGGATGGTCCTGCGGCAGCTCGCGCACCAGGGCCACCTCGCCCGCGCCGACGCCCTGCAGCGCGGCGGGGCTGCGCGTGCTGACGGCCGCGCGCGAGGAACGGTCCGCGGCCGCGCGCGAGGAACGGCCCGCGGCCGTCGCCCAGCCGAGGTCGGGCCGGGCGGCCAGCTCGCCCGCCTCCCCCAGGGCGAGGACGGGGCCGCCCTCCAGGCGCGCCGCGCCGGAGAGCGTGAACGACGACGCGCAGACCGCGAACCGCGCCCCCCGGTCGCGCGTCACCGTGCGCCGTTCCGCCACCGCCGCGCCGCCGCCCACGTCGACCGGCGGGAAGTCGAGCTCGAGGACGGTCCGCACCGGCCCCGCGCACCGCACGCGCCGCGCCGCCGGCGCGCGCGGCGCGCGGAACGCGCGCCCGTCGCGCCAGTAGGCGAAATCCCCGCCCGGAAGGCCGTCCACCGCGACCGCCGCGTTCGTCGCGCCGGCAGCCAGCGCCGCGTCGGCGAAGACCCGGAACCGGCGCGGCACGCCCGCCCCCAGCGTCGTCCGGAAGAGGAGCGCGCCGGGCGTGCCGCCTTCCCCGCCCTCCACAACCTGGTGCGTCGCCACCGCGCCGTCGCGCTCGTCGAAGACGATGAGGTTGGTGACGGACATCGGCAACGCGAGGCCGGCGAGCGGCACCGCGACCGTCACGGCGCCGAAGCGCGGCAGCGGACCGACCGTGACGCGCGGGGCGTCGCGGTGCGCCGACAAGACCACGTATTTGCGGATCTCCGTCGCCGCGAGCAGGTAGCCCCCCACGGCGTAGAGCGCGGCCGAATCGGCGCAGAAGTTCGCCGTCGGCCCCGTCGCCGCCTGCTGGACCCATCCGAGTTTTCCCTCTTCGGCGACGGCCCGGCAGAGCGCGCCCCACGCCCGGCGCACGCAGGGGAGGTATTCCGCCTCGGCGAGAAGGCCGTTGTTGACGCCCCAGGCGAGCGCGAAGCAGAAGAGCGCCGTCGCGCTCGTCTCCGGCAGGTCGGGGTCTCGCCCGTCGAGGAGGTTCGGCGGCCACGCGCCGTCGGCGCGCTGGAGGGCCTTCACCTTCGCGGACATCCCGCGAAACAGGTCCTGGAAGAAGGGCCGCGTCCGCAGATCGGGCGGCAGCTCGCGCAGGACGAGCGGCAGGCCGCCCAGCGCCCAGCCGTTCCCGCGCCCCCAGAAGACCGGCGCACCGTTCGCGGAACGCTTCGCGCGCGCCGCGTAGTCGCGGTAGAAGAGCCCCGCCTCGCGGTCGTAAAGGCGCGCGGCGGAGGCGCGGTACTCGCCGATCAGGAAGTCCCGGTAGCGCGCCTCGCCGGTGAGGGCGGCGAGCTTCGCCCAGACGGGCGGCGACATGAAGAGCGCGTCGCTCCAGGCCCAGCGCAGGAGGTTCGGGCTGAAGGACCCGTTCGGCAGGCGCTGGACGACCGGCGCGCGGGACCGGTTTTCGAGGATGTAGTCGAAGACGGCGCGCGTCGGGGCCGCCGCCGCAAGGTCGTCGTCCACGCGCGCAAGCTCCAGCCACGTCTGCCCGATGCCGTGCGTCTCCGCGTAGAACGGGCGCCCCCCGTCGAGCCGCCAGGCGTTGTTCGTCCCCTCCTGGCGGAGGACGTCGAGATAGGGCCGTTCCGGGTGGGCGAGGGCGAACGCCGTCAGCCCCGCGTAGAACGTCCCGTACGTCCAGTCCCGATGGTTCGCGCGCGTCGGATGCGCCAGCGCGTAGTCGGCCACCTTCGCCCCGTTCGCGGCGAGCGTCGCGAGGTCCCACGCCTCGGAAACGGCCCCCGCCGCCGCGAGCGCGCCGCAGAGCGCCAGCCCCAGAACCCAATGCGTCCCTCGCCTCATCGCGTCGCCACCCTTCTTCCCGTCCGTTCGCGGGCTCCTACTCGTAGCGCAGGCAGTCGATGGGGTTGAGGCGGCTTGCGCGCCAGGCCGGGTAGAAGCCGAAGAACATGCCCACGAAGGACGAAAAGAGGAACGCGGCCGCCGTCGAGCCCGTCTCGACGAGGATTGGCCAGCCCAGCACGCCGCCCAGCCATTCGGCGCCGCCCACGCCGAGGGCGACGCCGACGCCGCCGCCGACGGTGGAGAGGAGGACCGACTCGAGGATGAACTGCGAGAGGATGTTCGCGGGCGTCGCGCCGATGGCCATGCGCAGGCCGATCTCGCGGATGCGCTCCGTCACCGAGACGAGCATGATGTTCATGATGCCGATGCCGCCCACGAGGAGCGAGATCGCCGCGACGGCCGCGAGGAGCACGGTCATCGTGTTCGAGACGCCGCTCATGGTGGAGGTGATCTCGGCCATGTCGATGATGCGGAAGTCGTCGGCCACCTCGTCGCCCAGGCGGTGGCGCTGGCGCAGGAGCGCGCCGATCTCGCGCTTCGCCTCCTCGATCTGGTCCATCGAGTAGAGCGAGAGCTTCAGCTGGCGCACGTTGTCCGGGAACGTGGAGGCCTGCAGGACGCGCTTGACGGTCGTGTAGGGCGCGAGCACGGCGTCGTCCTGGTCCTGCCCGAAGCCGCCCACGCCCTTCACGTCCATGACGCCCTTCACCTTGAAGGGCATGTTGCCGATGCGGATCGTGCGCCCGACGGCCTCGCCGTCCGGGAAGAGGTTTTCGGCGACCGTGCGCCCCAGCACGCAGACGCGCGCGCTCTGGCGCTCCTCCTGCTCGTTGAAGTAGTCGCCGTCCGCGACGTCCCAGTTGCGGATCGTCGTGAACTCGGTCGAGACGCCGTAGACCGTCGTGTTCCAGTTCTTGTCCGCGTGGATCACCTGCATCTGCGTGCGCACCTCTGGGCTTTCGGCCTTCACGAGGTGCGCGAGCTCGCGGCGGATGGCGCGGCCGTCGGACGCCGTGAGCGACTGCCCCTCCCCCGCGCCGCCATGCACGCCCGCCGCCGTGTGCCGCTGCTCGCTGAAGATCATCACCACGTTGTCGCCCATCTTCGCGATCTGGGCGACCATGTTCTGGCTCGCGCCCTTGCCGATCGCGAGCACCACGATCACGGCCGCGATGCCGAAGATGATGCCGAGCATCGTGAGCGCGCTGCGCGTCTTGTTGCGCCAGATCGCCTTGACGGCGACCTTGAAGATCATGAGGAGGTTCATCGCCGGTCGTCCTTGATGAGGTGGCCGTCGCGCATGAGGAGGTGGCGCTTCGCGTAGGCGGCGATGTCGTCCTCGTGCGTGACCATGACGATGGTGATGCCCTCGCTGGAGAGCGCGGTGAAGAGGTTCATGATCTCGATGGAGCTCTTCGTGTCGAGGTTGCCGGTGGGCTCGTCGGCGAAGAGGACGGGCGGCTCGTTCATGAGGGCGCGGGCGATGGCGACGCGCTGCTGCTGGCCGCCGGAGAGCTGCGCGGGCGTGTGCGTGCCGCGCCCGCCGAGGCCCACGCGCGCGAGGAGGTCGAGGGCCCGCGCCCGGCGCCCGGCGCGCCCGAGGCGGCCGAGGTAGAAGTCGGGCAGCTCCACGTTCTCGATCGCGCTCGTGCGGGCGAGGAGGTTGAAGTTCTGGAAGACGAAGCCGAGCTTGCGGTTGCGGATGTGCGCGAGCTCCGTGCGCGAGCGGCGCGCGACCTCGATGCCGTCCAGCAGGTAGCTGCCACCCGTGGGCGTGTCGAGGCAGCCGAGGATGTTCAGCAGCGTCGACTTGCCGCTGCCGGAGGCGCCCATGATCGCGACGAACTCGCCCGCGTCGATCGTGAGCGACACGCCGTCCAGCGCCGCGACCGGCTCCTCGCCGAGCGCGTAGACCTTGCGGAGATCCCGGATTTCGATCAGATGGCCCATGGGTCGGAGGGGGGCGGGCTCAGTGCGGCGGCGGCGCGCCGCTCTTCTTGTTCTTGTCGTGGGAGGGCGGCTTGGGCATGAACGGGTTGGACGCGCCGCCCGGCGCCGCGCCCGCCTTCGGCGCGACGGCGACGCCGAGGACGGCCTCGCGCCCCTCGAGGGCGGCGGCCGGCGCGCGGATCTCCGTGAAGCTGCCGTCGCTCAGCCCCGTCTCCACCACCGTCCGCTCGGGCCGCCCGTCGGCGCCCAGCAGGTGGAGCGCCCGCCCCTTCCCGGCCGGCGGCTTCGCGGCGGGCGCCGCGTCGGCGGGATGGTAGCGGAACGCGGCGGAGGTGACGGCGAGCACGCCGCGCGCCTCGTCGACGTGGACGGAGATGTTGGCCGTCATGCCGGGGAAGAGCTTCCCGCCCGGGTTCTCGGCCTCGATGATCACGGGGTAGGTGACGACGCTCGACGTCGTGGTGGAGGCCATGCGCACCTGGGTGACCTCGCCCGTGAAGGTGACGCCCGCGTAGGCGTCGACCGTGAAGGAGACGGCCTGGCCGTCCCTGACGCTCCCGATGTCCGCCTCCGGCACCGTCGCCTCCACCTGGATGCGCCGGAGGTCGGTCGCGAGCTTCAGCAGCGGCACGGCGTTCATGGAGGAGACGACCGTCTGGCCCTCGTCCACGGAGCGCGTGATCACCACGCCGTCCACGGGCGAGAGGATCGTGCAGTAGTCGAGGTTGGCCTTCGCCTGGCTCACGCTCGCCTGGCTCTTCTCCACGCTCGCCTTCGCGGCGGCTAGGGAAGCGAGGCCGGCGTCGCGCGCCTCCAGCGCGCTGTCGTAGTCCGCGACCGGCGCCATCTCCTTCTTCACGAGCGCCTGCTTGCGCACGAGCGTCTTTTCGGCGAGCACGAGCTGCGCCTCGCACTTCTTGACGTTCGCCTCGTTCGCGTGGAGCTCGCCGAGGGCGCTCTTGTAGTTCGCCTCGTAGACCTGCGGGTCGATGAGGGCGACGACCTGCCCGTTCGTGACGACGGCGTTGTAGTCCACGAAGAGCTTGACGATCCGGCCGTTCACCTGCGCGCCGACCTCCACCTCCTTGATCGGCTGCACGGTGCCCGTCGCCTCCACGGTGCGGAAGATGTCCGTGCGGAGGATCTTCGCCGTGCGGTAGTGGACGGCGGCGGCGCCGGCCTTCCGCGCGTCGAGGAGCCGCATCGCGCCGTAGGCCGCGCCGCCCAGCACCGCGAGCCAGACGCCCGCCTTGACGAGCGCGCTAGTCCATTTCATGATCCGTCGCCTCCCGATGCGTTCCGTTCTCCTTCGTCTCCTTCGCGCCCGCGCGCCCGGCATACGGCGGCACGCGCCCCGTCAGGCGGATGAGGGCGGCCTCGGCCGCCTCGCCGGCGTAGAGGGCCTTGACGCGGGCGCCGAGCGCGTCCACAAGCGCGTCCGCCGCGTCCGTGAAGTCGAGGCGGCTGGCGTCGCCCACGTTGTACTGCGCCTGCACGGTGTCGAGGTTCTCGCGGGCCTGCGCCACCTCGACGGTCGCCGCCGCGAGCGCCTCGCGCGCGTTGTCGCGCGTCGCCACGGCGACGGCGAGGTCGTAGGAGAGGGCCTGCTCGGCGGCCTCCACGTCCGTGCGGGCGCGCGCCATCTCCACGACGGCGGCGTCGACCGCGATCTGCCGGCGGGAGCCGTCGAGGAGGGTCTGCACGGCCTTGAGGCCCCAGCTCCAGTTCCAGGCGGGGTCCGCGAAGGAGAAGGCCGAGGAGAGCGTCAGTTCCGGCAGCAGGTCCGCCACCGCGTAGTCCACCCGCGCGCTCGCCGCGCGCAGCCTCGCGCGCAGCGCCATCAGAGAGGGCGCGTTCGTGCGCGCGACGTAGAGGCCCGCCGCGGCGTCGTAGTCCGTCGCGGGCAGCGCGCGGCCCTCGTCCGCCAGGGCGTCCCCGGCCGCCGCGAACACGTCCGCCCGCGTCGCGCGGTCCGCCTCAAGGCCCAGCGTGCGCAGGAACTCCGCGCCCGCCGTCACGACGTCGTTCGAGGCGTTGATCGCCGCGAGGCGCGCGGCGGAGAGGTCCACCCGCGCCTTGAGGACGTCGAGCTTCTTCGCCTCGCCGGCCGCGAACAGCGCCTCGCTTTCGCGCAGGTGCTCCGCGCGCATGAAGGCGTTCGTGCGCGCCACCGCGAGGAGCGCGTCGTTGCGCCGCAGCGTGCAGTACGCCTGGGCGACCTCGTTGAAGACGCCGAACTCGCCGTCCTCGAGGTCCCGCCTGGCCGCGACGAGGTTCTCGCGCGCCTCCCGCTCGCGCGCGTCGATCCGCCCGAAGTCGCAGAGGAGGAGGTCGAAGGACACGTCCGCCGTCCCCTTCCCGCGCGGCTGGCGCCAGGAGAAGTGGCTGCCGCCGTTCGCCGTCGCCTGGGAGTAGCCGCCCGCGAGGTTCACCTGCAGCGCGCGGTCGGACGTGACCTGCCGGAGCGCCAGCACGGCGTTCGACACCGCCAGGCGCGCGGACGCCAGGCTCGGGCGGTTCGTCAGCGCGAAGGACACGTAGTCGTAGAGGTCCCCGCCGCGCAGGTCCACGCGCGGCGCGGCGGCCGCGCCCGCCGCCGCGGCGCAGTCGTTCGTCGCCGGCGCCACGCCCCGCTGCGCCGCGCGGGCGCGCGCGACGGTCTCGCAGCCCGCCAGGGCCGCGAGCGCGCCCGCCGCAAGCAGGCAAAGATGGAACGCGCGGAACATGGCCGCTAGCATAGCACAGAACGGCGGGGATGTGAAGGGCGAAAAGGGCCGCGCCTTACCTTGGATAGACCTCGGCCTGCCAGCCGCAGGCGCGGGCGGCCTCCACGTTCGCGGGCGTGTCGTCGAAGAAGAGCAGGCTCTCCGGCGGCAGCGCGAGGCGCCGCGCCATGAGGCCGTAGATCGCCCGCTGCGGCTTGTAGAGGCGCTCGAGGCCGGAGACGACCTCGGCGTCCACGAGCGCGCGGTAGGCGGCGGCGCGGGGCACGAAGAGGCGTTCGTAGAAGTCGGGCGACATGTTCGTGAGGATGCCGAGCGCCCGGCCGTCCGCCTTCAGGCTCCGCATGAGGTCCAGCGTCTCGGGCCGCAGGTCGCGGATCCAGGCGGCGGCGTCCACCTCCCAGAGCGCGGCGAGGTCGTCCGCCGAGACCGTGCGCCCCGCGTCGGCGAAGATGCGGCGGTACATCTCGTCGAACGTGATGAAGCCGCCGTCCCAGAGATGGCGGTACTTCGTCCAGCCTGCGTCGACGGCGGCGCGGTCCAGCCCGCGCGCCTCGCAGAACGGGTAGAGCGAGCAGGACCGGCTTGGGGCGACGGAGATGACGCCGCCGAAGTCGAAGACGACGCCCGCCGCATGCGCGGCCCGCGCGGACCACTCGTCCACGAAGGCGCTCATCGCCACCCCGCCGGCAGCGCGTTCAGCACCGTCTCGACGACCTCGTCGAGCGTCAGCCGGGTGGAGTCGATCTCCAGCGCGCCGTCCGCCTTCCGAAGCGGCGCGCAGGCGCGCGTCGCGTCGATCGCGTCGCGCGCGAGGAGCGACGCCTTCACGGCCTCGGCGCTCTGGTTGGCGACGCCCGTGGCGACCTCCTCCAGCTGGCGGCGGCGGGCGCGCGCCTCGGGGGAGGCGGTGAGGTAGAAGCGCGCGGGGGAGTCGGGGAA
The DNA here is from genome assembly GCA_963618935.1 of Clostridiales bacterium CCNA10. Classification (GTDB taxonomy): domain Bacteria; phylum Verrucomicrobiota; class Kiritimatiellia; order RFP12; family UBA1067; genus RUG572. Next base: position 7,755 of record CAVEVC010000038.1, read on the forward strand.
GACGACCGTCGTGATGTCGCGCCCCTCGACGACGAGGTCGCCGTAGCGCGTCATGCCGCGCAGGAGCGCGGTGATGCGGTCGCGCACGGCCTTCACGGCCGCGACGGGGGAGGCGTGGGCGTTGATCTCCGGCGTGCGGATGCGCGCGCCGGGGGCCTCGCCGTCCACAGAGTAGGCGAGCGCGCCGTTCTCGGGGCGGCATGCGATCTGCACCCGCTCCGCGCAGGCCGCGACGGCGGCGGGGTCGGACGTGTCGACGCCCTGCGCGAGGCACTGCCAGGTCACAATGCGGTAGAGCGCGCCGGAGTCGACGTGCAGGAACCCGAGCGCCTGTCCGACGCGCCGGGAGGTGGAACTCTTGCCCGAACCGCTCGGGCCGTCGATCGCGATGACGCGTGCCATGTCGCTGACCTCGCCTTGTTGTCGTGTGAACTGTTGAGGGGAAGAGGATTCTTCGGCGGCCCCGCGGCGAATAAGCCGGATTCTGTTCCCCTTGCGGGTCCGATCATTCATCTGAGCAATCAACCCGGAACCTCATCGCGGTCCGCCGGGCCGCGCGGCCGAAGCCGCGCGGCGGGTGGCCTTCCGCGAACCGGACGGGCAGCCCGTCGGTTCCCTATTTGATCTTGCTCCGGGGAGGGCTTGTCGTGCGGGCGCGCTTCCGCGCGGCCCCGGTGGTCTCTTACACCGCCCTTTCACCCTTGCCCGTCCCCGCGCGAGGCGGAGGCGGGCGGTCTCTTCTCTGTGACGCTTTCCATCCGCGGCGCTTGCCGCCGCGCTCCCGGCCTTGACGGCCGGGTCCCCTGCCCTGCGGAGTCCGGACTTTCCTCGCCCTTGCGGGCGCGACCGGTCACGCGCGGGGCCGCCGAAGAAATCGAAGTCAAAGATCGCCGTACAGGAGGCGCCCGCACATCGTGCAGGCCGCCCGCTGCTGCCTCTGCCCCTTCGCGGCGGCGGCGGCGTTGTGCTGCACGAGCTGCGCCACGAACGGGGGCTGCTTCATGTGGCAGCCGTCGCAGACGCCGTCGGCGTTCAGCGGCACGACCACCGGCCAGCGCTTGGCGCTCAGGCGCTCGTAGTAGAGGAGGAAGCCGGGATCGACCGCCTTCACGGCGTTGGCCTTCTCCGTGCGCTCCGCGCGCAGGGCGGCGAGGCGCTCCTTCACGTCGGCCAGGCGCCGGTCGAGGTCGTCGACGTTGCAGTCCACGCCGCCCTTCTCGTCGTCCACCTTGGCCTGCGCGTCCAGCACGCGCTTCTCCAGGACGGCGAGCTCGTCCGCCTCCAGCGCGTCGGCGCGGGCGTCGGCGGAATCGGCGTCGTGCTCGAGGCCGTCCACCTGGACATAGGACTGCTGGAGCTCGCGGTTGGAGCCGATGGTGGCCTGGCCGATGCGCAGCTGCTGGGCCTTCTCGCGCAGCCCGGCCGCCTCGGCGCGCTCGTCCGCGATGCGCTTCTCCATCGCGGCCAGCTGGTTCTTCGCGATCTCAAGCGAGGCGTTGACGCCCGCCAGGCGCGCCGTCTCCTGGGCCTTGCGGCGCGGGATGTCCTTCTCTTCCCGTTCGAGCTCGCGGATCATGTCGTCCACGTCCTGCAGCTCGATCAGCGGTTGTATCACGTTCACCGATGTACTCCCTTCCGTAAACCTCGTCTCTCGAAAATTGAGGGGGACAGTTTACCGAATCCGCCGGCGCGCGTCAAGCGCGCCGGCGGCCCGCGCGCGGCGCGCGCTACTCGTAGTCGACGACGCTCGCCCAGTGGAGGAGCAGGTCGAGGTTCTTCTGCGTGTTCGGCTTCGAGGACTCTGCGGCGGCGACGATGGGCAGCCACTTCTGCACGTCCGGCAGCTTCGCCTTCAGCGCGTCGCACATGAGCGCGACGTACTGCTCGGCGGCCTTGACGTGGCCGGAGAGCCAGAAGAGGAGGTAGGTGCGCGCGACGTCCGCGAGCGGGTCGCCGAGGCGCACGTGGCTCCAGTCGATCACGCGCCAGTCGCCCTTCGGGGTGAGGATGACGTTCGTGGGGTTGAAGTCGCCGTGGCAGAGGGACTTGCCGCGCGGGAGGGCCTGCAGGCGCATGTGCAGGTCGTAGCGCGTGTTCTTGTCGAGCGGCGAGGCGGAGATCATCGTGTCGAGCTTGTCCGCGAGGTTGCCCATGCGCGGGGCGGTCTTCGCGAAGATCGCGCACTGGATCTGGGCGAACTCCTTCAGGTACTTCGAGAGGTTCTTCTTGTCCTTCGCCATCACGTCCGCAAGCGTCTCGCCGGCGATGAACTCGCGGCGGATGGCCCACTTGCCCTTGATGACGCAGACTTCGAGGATCTTCGCGACCGGGAGGCCCGTCTCGGCGGCGCGCGCCTCGTTCATCGCCTCGTTCAGGATCGCGGAGACCTTGTAGTTCTCGTCGAAGACCTTGAGGACGGAGTCGCCGTCCTTGAACACCTGCTTGTGCTCGCGCACGAGAAGCAGGCTGTCCTTCGCCTTCGCGGGACGGCGCACGGCGGCCTTCTTTTCGACGGCCTTCTGTTCAGTTGCTTTCTTCATCTTGATGGTCCTTTCTTTTCGCGGGCCGCCGAGGACGTCGGCCCCTGCCATTCGGGCCGCCGAGGACGTCGGCCCCTGCCATTCGGGCCGCCGGGAACGTCATGCCGGCTGGTAGGGCGTGACGTCCCCGGCACGCCGCGCCTTACACGTTCTCGTGCTTGCCGTAGTAGGCGTTGAGGTACATCTGCTTGATCTCGCCCATCAGCGGGTAGCGCGGGTTCGCGCCGGTGCACTGGTCGTCGAAGGCCTGCTCGGTCATCGCGTCGAGGCGGTCGAGGAAGT
>CAVEVC010000039.1:0-13353 GCA_963618935.1 Clostridiales bacterium CCNA10
TGTCGCGTCCGCCGCGCGTTCGGCCGCGACAAGCGCGACCCTCCCGCGCACAACCGCTCCTGAACGCCACGCGGGGGGGGGGGGGCGCGGGGACAGCGCTCGCCGGGGCGTTGTTGCGCGCAGGAGCGCGGTCGCAACAAGTTGCGACCCTCCCGTTCGGGGGCCGTGTACACGTTTACGCTTGTTCCAGGGGCCGTGTACACGTTTACGCTTGTTCCAGGGGCCGTGTACACGTTTACGCTTGTTCCAGGGGCCGTGTACACGTTTACGCTTGTTCCAGGGGCCGTGTACACGTTTACGCTTGTTCCAGGGGCCGTGTACACGTTTACGCTTGTATCGGGGGGCGTGTACACGTTTACGATTGTCCTGGACGGTCCAGAGGCTGTAAAATGTGACGAATACGACAAGGAGGCAGACATGACCGATCAACAAAAAATCGCCTGGCGGGACCGCTTCTTCCGGCGGACCGGACGGAACGCCCTGTCGTTCAAGTCGCTGTTCGACGCCCTTCCGAACGTCCTCTTCCACATCGTCGACCACGACGAGCGGATGGTGGCCATGACCCCCCTCTGCCTCGAAAACTGCAACGTGAGGCGTGAACTGGACATCGTCGGCGAATCCATCGCCGACTTCTTCCCGCCCCTCCTCGCCGACGTGTTCATCGCGCGCGACCGCGAGGTGCTGGACACGGGCCGCCCCATCGTCAACCGCATCTACGCGCACCGCGCCGACCGCTCCACCACGATGCGGGCCATGAACGTCTGGCCCCTTTTCGACGACGCGCGCGGACGGATCATCGGCACGGCCGCCGCCTACACGAACGTCGAATCACCCGAATCGCGCCCCAGCTGGTACGACGCCATCAAGGGCGTCGTCGCGCACAGCGACATGCACTACATGGACAACCTCTCCCTCGCCGGCCTCGCCCGGATCGCCGGCGTCTCCGAGACGCGCTTCCGCCGCCTTTTCCTGAACGTCAGCGGCACTGGGCCGCCTCGGGCCTGAAGGGATAGGCGCGGCGGTTCAGCGCGTCTTGTACACGACCTCGCCGTCGCCGGAGACGGAACCCGCGAACGTCGCCTCGGGGCCGACGTCGAGGGAGGCCCCTTCGAGGAGGATGTGGCCCGTGCCGGAGACGCGCTCCAGCGTCTCGTTGACGCCCTTGAGGACGAGGCGCCCCTTCCCGCACACCGTCACCGGGTAGTTCAGCGGCACGACGTCGCGCAGCTGCACGGGGAAGACCTTCCCCGCCTCGGCCAGGCGCGCCTTGGGCGCCTCGAAGCCCTCCACCGTCCCGACGTTCAGCCAGCTGACCGCCGAGCCGTCCGCCACGCCCGCCTCGACCGTCCAGGACATCGGGTCGCGCCCGATCGCGTCGTTCGCCGTCGCGAAGGAGTAGCCGTCGAACGTCACCTCCTCCCCGAAGTCCGCGATGAACGGATTGCAGTAGCACTTCGTCTTCAGGTCGCCGTCGATGCCCATCTGCGGCCCTTCGCGCCAGTCCGGGCGGGCGTTGAGCGCCGTCGCGCGCGGCGGGCGCGGCAGCATCTTCCCGTCCCGGAAAAGGCGGAACTCGCTGAACTGCGAGCCGCTGTTCCCGTAGTCCGGCGGACCGCCCTTCGCGGGGCGCGTCTTCGTGACGTTCCACTTCAGGTAGCGCGCCGTGACGGTCGTCGCGCCCCCGCCGGCGAACGCCACCGTCCCCTCGCGGATTTCCAGCCCCGCGTTCCGCAGACGCGCCCCCGAGAGGTCCAGGCAGCCCGACCCGGTCTTCACGAGCGGCCCCCCCTCGAAGAGCCGCCCCGGCTCGACCTTCACCGTCTTCCCCGCCGGGACGTCAAGCGTCGTTCCCTTCGGCTCCGCCGCCGCGACGGCGGCGGCCAGGCAGCAGAATGCAAGCAGCACGTTCTTCATCGTCTCGTCTCCTCCTTAGAACCGCAGCGTCAGCTTCGCCTCGGTTGTCTTCTCCGCCGTCAGCGTCACGGCGAGCACCCTGCCGCCCGCCTCGGGGCGCACCTCGGCCCGCACGCCCGGCGCCGCGTCAAGCCCCTTGAACGCGAAGCTCTCGGGCACGGCGAAGCGCGCGGTCATCGGGAAGCCGCCGATCACCTCGACCGTCGCCTCCAGACGGTCATCGGCCCAGCGCTGGTCCTTCAGCTCCACGCCGCCCTGGGTCATGTGGCGGTCGCTCGTGAGGAACTGCGGATGCGCCGCGTAGGGCTGGAGGGCGAGGAGGCGGACGCTGCGCGCGGGCACCTGCATCTCGAAGCGCTCCTGGTTGACGCCCTGCCAGGACTCGGTCCAGAACTCCCAGCACGCGAAGGCCCGCGCGTCCGGCTCGCCGATCTCGTTCCAGTCGAAGCCGACCACGGCGGGCTCGTCGTCCCAGTTGAAGAGCGCGACGACGTGCCAGTCGCCGAAGGGGCGCTTGAGATGGAGGTTCCAGACGGGCAGATGTCCGAAGGAGGGGTAGAGCGCGGCGGGGCGCACGTCGCAGACGGGCAGTGCCTGCTGAAGGAGGCGGATGCGGTCGGGCGCGAGCGTGGCGAGCTTGTCGCCCGCGAACATCTGCTGGCCCGGCAGGGAGACGATGGTCGCCTCCACCTGGGCCTGCTCGCGGGCGAGCGCCTGCTGCGAGACGAGCATGCAGTCGGGGTCCGCCCAGAAGACGATGTTGTGGGCGAAGATCTGGTTGACCGTGCAGCGGGCCTGCAGGAGGATGTTCGCCCACTTGACGGGCTGGTTGGGGTGAACAATGTCCGCCCCCGTGCGCGAGGCGTCCGCATACGCGGCCTCGGCGCCGGTGAAGTGGCCCTGGCAGGCGAGGAAGACGCGGTCGGGGCCGATGCCGTCGCGGAACGCCTTCACGCAGAGCTCAAACGGGTTCGGGCAGGACGGGTCCCTGAAGCGCGCGCGGACGTCGGGGCGCTCGTAGAGGTGCGCGCAGTAGCCCGCGCCGCGTCCGCTCATGCCGTCGATCTTGAAGAACTCGTAGCCCCAGTCGTGGGCGGCGATGTCGTGGATCTTCCGCAGGTGCTCGCGCGCCTCGGGGACGGTGGGGTCGAGGGTGAACTTGCCGTTCCAGCAGGAGATGGGCTTGCCGTTCTTGTCGTGGAGAAACCAGTCCCGGTGCGCCTTGTAGAAGTTCGTGCTGCCCGTGCCGAACGGCGCGGTCCAGAGGCCGGGGCGGAAGCCGAGCTTGCGGATCTCGCCCGCGAGCCACTTCATGCCCTCGGGGAACTGTTCGGGGTGCGTTTCGAGGTCCATGTTGTAGAACTTCGAGACGGGCAGCTCGCTCGAGTTCTCCTGCCAGCTTTCGATGGACCAGAACTCGAGGCCGAACGGCTTGAGGTACTTTGCGCCGAGACGCGCCTCGGCGAGGTTCTCCTTCGAGCCCGCCTTGTCGAAGTAGGTATTCCAGCTCATCCAGCCCGTGGGCGCGCGGGGGCTGCGCGCGCGGTCGATGGGCCGGTAGTACGGTACCCAGCGGTTCTTGTAGTAGCCGCGCTCCACGTTGAACGCGAAAGCGGCCTCGGCGGGCTCGTCGATGCGCCCGGCCACCTCGAAGGCGTGCGTGCCGCGCCCGCCCGAGACGAGGCGGAGGTTGGCCGCGCGGATCTGCAGGGCCTCGTCCGCGGAGGGGCTGAAGAGGGCGTCGTTCAGGAGCGAGTCGGCGTCGCCGCTCGCGAGCTGCAGCACGCGCTCGCCGGGCAGCGGGAGCGTCGCGGCCGCAAAGGCGTCCTCGCGGTATTTGATCTCGCCCGCGTAGGAGAGCTCGCCCCGGTAGGCGAGCGCCGTGCGGTGGTAGACGAGGAACGAGACCCGCGCGCCGTTCGACTGGAAGGCGAGATAGCCCTGGGCGTCGTTGTTCTTGTCCACGATCGCGAGGCGGCGCGGCACGCCGTCGCGCGCGTCCACGATCTTCCACTCGCGCTTGGGCTCCGCCTTCGCGTCCGTCGCCCGGTCGGGCCCCATGAACGCCAGCTCGCCCACGACCTCCGCGCCGCTTGCCGCGTGCGTCAGCTTCAGGGACTGCCCCTCGGCCGCGAAGGCCACCTCCCATTCGCCCGCCTTGAACGCCGTGTCGGCCCGGACGGCCAGCGCCGCCAGGGCGAGCGGAACAACCTTCAGCATCGTCCTCATCGCATCGTCTCCTTAGAAAGAAACCCTGAAAGAAAGCCTAGTCCGCGCCGACGAGACGCCGGAAGCGCAGCAGGGCCTCCAGGAAGTAGTAGTCGCCGTAGTCGAGCGGCGTGTCGACCTCGCTGTTGGCGGGCTTGTGGCCGACGCCGTGCATCAGGAGCCAGTTCCCGTTCGCGCCGGGGGCGGCGAAGTAGGCGGGGGAGGCGAGGGCGAGCAGCTGCTTCACCGCGAACGCGCGGTAGGCGACGCCCTTCCCGCCGCCGACGAACCCTGCGAGCTCGAGGAGGCCGGAGGCCATGATCGACGCGGCGGAGGTGTCGCGCTCCTCGCCCGGCGCGCCGTAGTCCCAGCAGGGCACGCCGTCGGCGGGCATGTTGGGGTGGTTGACGGCGAAGTCGGCGAGCTTCTGCGCGAAGGCGAGGTAGGCGGGGTCGCGCGTCTCGCGGTACATCATCGTGTAGCCGTAGATCGTCCAGCTCTGCCCGCGGCTCCAGGCGGTCTCGCAGCTCGCGCCCTGGCCGCAGTCGATGTTCTTCACGCGCTTCGTCGCCTGGTCGTAGTCGAGGACGTGGTAGGCGCCGCCGTCCGGGCGGAAGTGGCGCCGCATCGTCTGCGTCGCGTGGCTGCGGGCGATCTCGTCGAAGCGCGCCCCGCCGCCGTTCTTCGCGGCGAACTCCAGCAGCTCCAGGTTCATCATGTTGTCGGGGATGACCTTGAAGGTCTTCGTGTCGTCCTTCCGCCCCCAGCTGCGGATGAGGCCGAGGCCGGGGTTGAAGCGGCGCGAGAGGGAGGCGGCCGTCTCCAGGAGGAGGGCGTCGTACCGCGTCGTCTTCAGGAGGCGGCGCGCGTTGCCGTAGGAGCAGTACATGATGAAGCCGACGTCGTGGTTGTCGTCGACCTGCGCGTTCGGCGCGAGCAGTTCCGTCCAGTCGCGCGCGCGGTCGAGGAAGAACGCCTCGCCCGTCGCCTCGTAGAGAAGCCAGAGCGAGCCGGGGAAGTGGCCTGAGGTCCACCAGAAGACCGAGCGCATGTCGAGCGCGCCGGTCTTCGCGTTCCAGCCGTGCGGCACGTAGAAGTCGCTGTTGGGACGGTCCTTCCGCGCGCTCGTTTTCCCCCTGCGGAGCGGCGTCGCCGCCGCGTCCAGCGCCCGGTACTGCGCGGCGGAGCGCGCGAAGATCCCGGGGAGCTGCCCCTTCAGTTCCGCCTCCTGCGGCGTCACGAGCGCCGCCGCCACCAGAATCGCACCGACCATCCTGCGTCCTCCGTCTTGCTCTTCCTTTAATAAGTCGTTTCCGCTCCGCCGTTCCGGCTTCACTTCACCCGCACGGGCGCCTTCCGCGCGGCGGAGGCGTAGACCGCGTCGATGACCTTCATCAGCTTCACGGCCTGGTCGGGCGTGTTGAGCGGCTGTTCCTTGCCGCGCAGGGCCAGCACGAAGTTCTTCGCGGCGCGCACGCGGCCCATCTCCGGGTCGGGCTTCACCTTGAGCGTGCGGTCGGCGCGCGCGCCGGCCTTCGTCTGCGTGTAGAGCTCGCAGACGTCCTCCGCCGTCTCGTCGACGCCGTCCGTCCCGAAGAGGCGGCGCACGAGGCCGCCGGCCTTCGTGCCCTGAAAGGTGACGGACACCTCCTCGCGCCTGTTCATCTCCGCCCACGCGGTGCGCAGGAAGAGGACGGACCCGTTCTTGAACGTGACGAACCCGTGCGCGGCGGCCTCGACGTCGCACACGCCGTTCGCGCGGTCCGGGATGCCCCACGGCCCCTTGAAGCGGCGGTCGCCCATGAAGGTGTCGAACGTGTTCGCGAGCACGTAGGCGGGCTCCGGGTAGTCCATGAAGTAGAGCGCGAGGTCGATCATGTGCAGCAGGTCGATCACCGGCCCGCCGCCCGAGAGGGCCTTCGTCGTGAACCAGCCGCCGAATCCGGGGATGCCGGTGCGGCGGATCCAGAGGGCCTGGGCGGCGTTGATCGTGCCGACCTTCCCGGAGGCGATCGCCTTCTTCATCGCGTACGCCTCGGGGCGCGCGCGGTTGTTGAAGTCGAACATCAGCGTCCGCCCCGCCTTCCGGGCGGCGGCGGCCATCTGCGCGATCTCCGCTGCGTTCAGGGCCGGCGGCTTCTCGCAGAAGACGTGCTTGCCGGCCTTCAGGGCCTGCAGCACGAGCGGCCTGTGGAACTTGTTCGGGGTGATCACGCTCACCGCGTCCAGGGCCTCGCGCGCCAGCATCTCGCCGGCGTCCGCATAGGCCCTGCCGATGCCGAACTTCTCCGCCGCGGCCTGCGCGGCGGGAAGGCTCACGTCCGCGATCGCGGCCACCTCGGCCCCCCCGGCCCGGAAGCCGGGGATGTGGTAGGCGGCCATGCCGCCCGCGCCGACGACGCCGATGCGGAGGGCCATGTTACTTCTTCTCCCCAGCGGGCTTGGCCGCCTGTTCGGGCTTGGCCGCGGGCTTCGCCTCGGCGGGCTTGGCTGCGGGCTTCGCCGCGGGCTTCACCTCGGCGGGCTTGGCCGCGGGCTTCACCTCGACCGGCTTCGACTCGACCGCCTTCGGGGCGGGCCTGGCCGACGGCTTCGGCAGCAGCTCCGGGTAGCCGGGCGCCTCGATCTTCGCCGCGCCGCGCACCTTCTCGAAGTAGGCGCGCAGCGCCGTCTGCTCCTGCTGGCGCTTCATGCCCTGCTCGACCTGCTCCTTCGTGGGCGCCTGGCGCGCCTCGAGGAGGATGTGCGAGGCCTGCACCTTCTCGGGCGAGGCGGGCGTGTCGCCCTTCGCCTCCACGGCGGGCGTCTTCTTCGTGACCATGATCAGGTGCCAGCCGAACTGGGTCTTGACGGGGTCGGAGACCTTGAACGGCTCGCTCGCGAAGGCGACCTTGTCGAACTCCGGCACCATCTGGCCGCGCGTGAACTCCCCGAGGTCGCCGCCCTTCTCCTTGGAGGGGCAGGCGGAGTTGGACTTCGCCGCCTCGGCGAACTTGTTCGTGAGCGCCGCGCCGGAAAGGCCGTCGAAGGACTTCTTCAGGACGCGGATCTTCGCCTCGGCGTCCAGGACCTTCTTCTGGGCGTCGTTCACCATCTCCTCGACCTTCTTCGCATCGACCTTGATCTTGGAGGTCACCTCCTGCTCGATGAGCTTCTGGATCACGAGGGAGTCGGCGATCTCCCTGAGGCCGCGCTCCTTGCCGAACGGGCTCTTCTCGGCGATCTCGTCGAAGGACTTCGGCGCGCCGGGGCGCTTCGCGCTCTCCTTCGCGAACTCGGCCTCCTTCTGCCGGCGCTCCTCGTCCGACACCTTCACGCCCTTCTTCGCCGCCTCGTCCATCAGCGCCGTCTTCAGGAGGAAGGTCTGGGCCAGCTGCTCGCCGAACGCCTTCTTCGCCGCCTCCAGCTGCTCCGGCGGAATCTGGTCCTTGCGGGCCGCGATGAGCCGCTCGACGTCGGCGTCGATCTCGCCGCGCGTGAGCTTCTTGCCGTTCACGGCGACCATCACCGCGCCCTTGTCGGCGGGGGCCGCCTTCGCGCCCGCCTCGGCCTTCGCGCCCGGCTTCGCCGCCTCCGCCTCGCCGCCGCCCGCCTTGCCGCAGCCGACGACCGCGAGGGACGCGACGGCCAGTGTTCCAATCATGCCAATCTTCATTGATGCTCCTTGTGGTTGTAAAGACGGGCGTATGATACACGATATGCCCGCGCCATGTCAACGATAACCCTCGGCAAGCCGCGAGGCGGCTTGCCGAGGGTTATTAAATCGCCGCTTCGCGGCTTTAAGTGGTTAAGTCGCCGCTTCGCGGCTTTAAGTTTCGCTTCGCGCCCATCCATCCGCCCACCCTTTAAAGCCGCGAAGCGGCGACTTAAAGGCCGCAGGCCGACGCCTTGACTTCCGCCCCCGCTTGGTCTATAATGGCGCCTCATTTTTCTGGAGGCACTATGGCTGAAGAACTGCAACAGCTCCTGGAGAAGATCCAGCACGACGGCGTCGAGAAGGCGAATGCCGAGGCCGCGGCGATCCTCGCGAAGGCGAAGGCCGACGCGGCCGCCGTCCTGAAGGACGCCGAGGCCCAGGCCGCCGCGCGCCGCGCACAGGCCGAGGCGGACGCCCAGGCGTTCGAGGAACGCGCCCGGAAGACGATCGCCCAGGCCGCCCGCGACACCGTGCTCGACGTCAAGGCCGACGTCGGCCGGCTGCTCGACCGGCTGCTCGCGCAGGACGTCGCCGCCGCGCTCGCCGACCCCGGCGAGGCCGCGCGCCTCGCCCTCGCCGCCGTGAAGGCGCTCGGCGCCGAACAGGCCGACGTCGCGGCCGGCGCGAAGCTCGCCGCCGCGCTCAAGGCCCAGCTCGCCGCCGCCGCCCAGGCGGGCGTGCGGGTCGTGCTCGACGAAGGCGTGGGCGCGGGCTTCTCCATCCGCCTCGACAACGGGCGCGTGGAGCACGATTTCTCCGAAGCGACGATCGCCGCCGCGCTCGCGAAGCGCCTCCGCCCCGACCTCGCCCGGCTCGTGTGCGGTTGAGGGCGGGTGAAGACATGGCAGCCGACTACCTGATCGCATCCCTCCAGCCGCTCGACTTCGACGGCCCGGCGCCCTACACGGTGGAGCGCTTCATGGAGATGTGCCGGGACCAGATCGGGCCCGACCCCTTCAAGGCCCACGCGGCCGCGTGGGCCGACCTCGACGCCCAGATCCGCAACGCCATCGCCGCCGAGCGCGCCCGCGCGCAGGGCCTCGACCCCGCGAAGTGGCGCCGCCCCGCCACGGGCTGCTCGCTCTACTGGGCGAACCGCGTGGCCGCCGCCTTCCAGGAGAAGGACCCCGCCGCGCGCGACCGCCTGCTCGACCTGGTGTACTGGGACGCCGCCGGCGAGCTCGTCTCCCCCACGTCGCCCTTCTCCGCCGCCGCCGCGCTCGCCTACGCGATCCGCCTGAAGATCGTCGTCCGCCGCCGCGCCCTTTCGGCCGAGGCCGGAAACGCGGTCTTCGACCGGCTCGCCGCGGCCTCGCGGATCGATCCCTAGCCCCCTTCCCAATATAGAACCCATCCAGAATTTCCGAGGTGTCACAATGAGCGCAACAGGAAAAATCGTCGCCGTCAACGGCAACATGATCACCGTCGCCTTCGACGGCGCCGTCGCCCAGAACGAGGTCGGCTACGCCGTCCTCGGCAGCCAGAAGCTCATGGCCGAGATCGTGCGCGTGCGCGGGCGCCGCTGCGACATGCAGGTGTTCGACGCGACGACGGGCCTCGCCGTGGACGACGCCGTGGAGTTCAGCGGCAACCTGCTCGCCGCCGAGCTCGGCCCGGGCATGCTCACGCAGGTCTACGACGGCCTCCAGAACCCGCTCGCCGGCCTTGCGGCCGAGGCGGGCAAGATCTCCCCCGACGCCGCCTACTTCCTCCAGCGCGGCCTCTACCTGCCCGGCCTCCCCCGCGACCGCACGTGGGCGTGGCATCCCACCGCGAAGCCCGGCGAGCGCGTCGCGGCAGGCGACTTTCTCGGCTGGGTCCCCGAGGGGATCTTCGACGGGAAGGCGATGCCCGGGCACAAGATCATGGTCCCCTTCGCCCTGCGCGGACAGTACACGGTCGAGACGCTCGCCCCCGCCGGCGACTACACCGTCACCGAGACGGTCGCGACGCTCAGGCCCGTCGCCGACGGCCCACGCGGCGGCGCCGCCGCCCAGGCGCCCATCCCCGTCCAGATGATGCAGAAGTGGCCCGTCAAGGTGCCGATCACGTGCTTCGCCGAACGCCTCGCCCCCGAGGAGACGCTGGAGACGACGGTGCGCACGATCGACACGTTCTTCCCCGTGGCCGTGGGCGGCACCTACTGCATCCCCGGCCCGTTCGGCGCGGGCAAGACGGTGCTCCAGCAGACGACCGCCCGCTACGCGAAGATCGACGTCGTGATCTCCGCCGCGTGCGGCGAGCGCGCCGGCGAGGTCGTGGAGACGCTGAAGGAGTTCCCCCGGCTCGTCGACCCCCGCACGGGCAAGTCCCTCATGGAGCGCACGGTCATCATCTGCAACACGTCCTCCATGCCGGTCGCCTCCCGCGAGGCGTCCGTCTACACGGCCGTGACGATCGCGGAATACTACCGCCAGATGGGGCTCAACGTCCTCGTCCTCGCCGACTCCACCTCCCGCTGGGCGCAGGCCATGCGCGAGCTCTCCGGCCGCCTGGAGGAGATTCCCGGCGAAGAGGCCTTCCCCGCCTACCTTGAATCGCGCATCGCCGCCTTCTACGAGCGCGCCGGGCGCGTGCGCCTCCGCAGCGGCGCGGTCGGCTCCGTCACGATCGGCGGCACCGTCTCGCCCGCCGGCGGCAACTTCGACGAGCCCGTCACCCAGGCCACCCTCAAGGTGGTCGGCGGCTTCCACGGCCTCTCGCGCGCCCGCTCGGACGCCCGGCGCTACCCCGCCATCGACCCGCTCGACTCCTGGAGCCACTACAACTCCGTCATCACCCCCGCCGCGCGCGTCGAGCGCGCCCGCGCCCTCCTCCGGCGCGGCAGCGAGGTCGGGCAGATGATGAAGGTCGTCGGCGAGGAGGGCACCTCCCTTGCGGACTTCACGACCTACCTCAAGGCCGAGTTCCTCGACGCCGTCTACCTCCAGCAGAACGCCTTCTCCGACGCCGACGCCACCACCCCCGTCGAACGCCAGCAGATCATGTTCGCGGTCGTCGAGAAGGCCCTCTTCACGGACTACGCCTTCGACGGGAAGGACGCGGCGCGCCGCTTCTTCATGGACCTCCAGCAGGCCTTCATCGACTGGAACGACAAGAAGATGGACGCGCCCGAATTCGCACGGATCCGCACGGCGCTCGAAGCGAAGATCGACGCCGCGAAGTAGCCCGCGCGCCGTCGAGGGCGACGGGGCACGTGATGGCGCGCGGCTCGAAGTTGATGCCCACGACGACGGTCGAGCCGTCGGGGGCGGGGTGTTCGGTGAAGGCGACGTAGGGGCAGTCGCCCTTCGCGACCTTCGTCCGGACGCCGGCGATCTTGGCCGCCTCGCGGAACATCAGGTAGTAGGGCATCACGCGCGGGCCCGTCAGGCAGTCCGTGCGGGCGACCGCCTGGCGGTCCACGGGCGCGTTCACGACGACGACCCAGCCCTTCCCGTAGCGGAACTTCGTGAAGACGGGCTCGCCGTCGTTTCGCGTCCCGCCTGCCGAGGGCGCGTTCACTGCGCGGCGGCGGCCTTGGGGACGCCGGGGATGAGCGCGCCGAGGTTGTAGTTCTGCGGCGGCTGGGGCCGGCCCGTCCCCACGCCCTTCGCCATGAGCGCCTTGAGCGCGTCGAGGTGGTGCGTGTAGACGCCGCGCGGGCGGCACCCCTTCTCCTTGCAGACGCGCGCGGCCATGCCCACCACCTCGCCCATCATGCCCGTCGTGCGCATCACGCGCACCGTGCCGAGCGCGACGTGCGTGACGGAGATGTTGCGCCCCGCCATGAAGAGGTTCGCGACGTTCCGCGAGTAGAGGCAGCGGTAGGGGATCGGGTAGGCGTAGTGCTTGTTGTGCGTGCAGATCGACCGGAACGGCTCGCCGTCGTAGTGCTTCGTGTTCTTCGGCATCGGGTAGTGGAGGTCGATCGCCCACGTCGTGCAGCAGGTGCCGTCCGGGTGGGGGCGGAACTCGAAGACGTCCTGCTGCGTGAGGATGTGGTCGCCCAGCAGGCGGCGGCTCTCGCGCTTCCCGGCGACGTAGGCCACCCACTCGAACGCGCGCTTCGCGTACTTCGCCCTGCGCGCGGAGGCGTTCTTGAGGTAGGACCAGTTCGAGTAGGCGACGAGCATCCCATAGTCGCGGATGCGCTCGAACTCGGCGATCTGGTCGCGCATCATGCCCGTCTCCCAGTCCCAGTCGCCGCGCGTCCCGTACTCGCAGTTCCGCTCGTTGAACGCGATCATCCACGGCCGCGCGGGGAACGGCGCGTCCTGCGGCAGCTCCTTCGTGTACCACTGCACGCTCGCGCCCATCGTCATCGCGTCCGCCTTCTCCGGCGCCATCTCCTCGCCCGTCTCGGCGCGCGACTCGCGGCCCATGCGGAAGTCCGCCCCCGCGAGCGCGCCCACGCAGGCGTCGCCCGTGCAGTCCGCGAAGAGCGGCGCCGAAAAGCGCGTGAGGGACCCGTCGACGACGTTCACGCCCGTCACGCCCGCGATCGCCGCGCCGTCCGCCGTCTTGTCGACCGCCACGACGCGCGTGTTGAGGAAGAGCGCGATGTTCTTCTCGGCCGCGACGGCGTCGAGCTTCCGCTTGTCCTCGTAGACGGCGGCCGGCTGGGCGTTGCCGCCCCTCTTCGGGCCGATCTCCGCCACGACGTCGCCGAGGCGCGGGTAGGGCCCGAGGTTCATGTAGCCGCCCAGGTGGACGCGCACCTCGCTCGAGTTCGCGCCGCCGAGCATCGGGCGGTCCTGCACGAGCGCGACCTTCAGGCCGAGGCGCGCCGCGCTGATCGCCGCGCAGGTCCCGGCGATGCCCCCGCCGCACACGACGAGGTCGAACGCCTTCTCCGCCACCGCCTGCTTCGCGCCCGGCCTCTCCGGGCGCGTCCCCGTCGTCAGGCAGACCGCATCGCACCGCGCGTCGAAGCCCGTGAGGTCGTGGAGCGCGATCCGCGCCGTCCCCGCCTCCAGCCGGACCGCGCCGGCGAGCTGCCACCGCCAGTCGCCCGAACCCGTCCCCAGCTCGTTCGGCAGCGCCTCGCCGTTCACCAGCACCTTGAACGTGCCGGCCGCGTGTTCGCTCCACGGCGCCGTCCAGTTGCGCGTGTAGGCGTAGACGTTGTAGAGGCCGGCCGCGGGCACCTTCACCTCCGCCGCCGCGTCCGCGACGGGCTTGCCCATGCCGTGCGCCAGGAGGAACGGCGAGCCCATCACGTCCATGAACTGCGCGTCGTTCACCCACCCGCCGAAGTCGGCGAACCGCTCCGCCTCCACGACGACGGTGTGCGCCCCGGACGCACCGTCCGCCCCCTTGTCCGTCCCGGACGCCCCCTTGTCCGCCCCGGCCGCGCGCACCTGCGCCGCAAGGACGCCTCCCGCCGGCAGGCTCGCCAGCAGCGCCAGAAAATCCCTTCTCTTCATGTCCGTTCTTTCCTTTTCTCGTCCAATTGGTTCACGTTCTCGTTCGATGTGGTTCACGAAGCCACGATGGACAAACCGCGTCCTCCCGCACAGTATACCACAAACGTGAGGCGCGGGAGGGTCGCC
>CAVEVC010000040.1:0-11421 GCA_963618935.1 Clostridiales bacterium CCNA10
GCAGAACCTCACCGCCATGGACTACGAGGAGGAGGTCACGATCGACAAGGTGATGTCCGACCTCATGCGCATCGCCCGCGACCTCGCCGCGCCCGTCCGGCACGGCAAGAGGATGTACGACAACCGCTGGGGGAGGGCGCGCGATGACCAGCAGGCCGAAGGGCTCCGCCGCCGCCACGCCCGTGGCGGCGAAGGGAAAGCCGCCCCGCAGGAAGGGCCAGCCGCTCGCCGATCCGATCCGCGAGCGGTACGCGGGCCAGCGCGCAATGGGATTCAGCCAGTCGGCCTCGTTCCGCAACGCCGACCCGAAGAGCGCCAAGAAGACCCTCGGGACGATCCGCACGCAGGCCGGACGACTGGAGGCGGATCCCGACGTGCAGGAGCGCAAGGCGGAGATCCTCGCCGACATGCTGCACTCCTCTGACGCCCTCCTCTCCAAGCGGCAGCTCGCCGAACTCATCTGCGACGAGATCCGCGAGGCGCACAAGGAGCCGGGATGCCTCGCCGCCGCCTCCGGCCTCGTCGACAAGTACTGCAAGATTTTCGGCTTCTACGAGCCGGAGCGCCACGAGGTCGGGCTAAAGGTGGCGGACGAGAGCGTCGTGAACGCGAAAATCGCGGCGTTGCTCGAAATCAACAATAGTCAACGCGGGAAGGATTGACAGGCGCGCGACGCTGTCCCGTGCCCGGCGCGCGAGCGCCTGGCCGCTCCGAAGTCCCGCCGATGGCCGCAATGGCCTCGCGCATCTCGACGAGATGGCTGGCATGGTCGTAGTGCGCCGACATGCGCAGATTCGTCCACCCGCCGAGGCGGCGCGCGATCTCGTCCGGGACGCCCGCCTCCGCAAGACGGGTGCGGAACGTGTGCCGCCAGCTGTGAAAGGTGTGGCGCCCGTCATCGAGGCCGACGGCTTCGAGGACGTGGGCGAAGGAGAGCTCGCCCTTGAGCCCGCGCGGGTACGCGGCGGCGTGCTCGGGGAGGATCAGCCCCTCGCGGCGGTCGGCCGGGACGGCGGAAAGCTCCGCGATAAGGGCGTCCGAGATCGGGACGAGTACGGAGACGCGATGGCGGCGCGTCTTGTTCGGCACGGTGTCGATCACGCGACGGGCGAAATCGACGTCGGACCATTCGAGGTTCGCGACGTCGCCGTAGCGGAGGCCGGTCCAGCGGCTGATGACGGAGGCGAGGCGCCATCCGTGCCCGACCGCCTTTGCGGCGGCGAGGACGCGGGCCTCCTCATCGGGAGAGAACGCCTCCAGGCGCTTCGACGAGCCGTCGTCGTCGGGACAGGCGGCGCGCCAGGGATTGGGAAGCCCTCCGCCGGACATCTGCGAGACGGCCTCCCGGACGGTCACGAGGTCGCCGACGATGTTTCGGACGGTCTTGTTGGCCTTTTCGGCGAGCGTTGCGACGTACTGTCGTGCGACGGCGACCGAGACGAGGCGGATCTCGTCGATTCGCCGCGTGGCGGCCCACGCGACGAAGGAGGAGACGGCGGAGCGGCGTTTCTGGAGGGTGAGCTTCGAGACGACCCTTCCCTTTCCCGTTCGCCAGTCCTCGTAGACCTCCCAGACGGAGACGAGGGGGAGCGAGGCGTGTTCCTCCCTCTTCTCCGCATAGATGGAGTCGATCAGCTGTTCAACGATGGGACGTGGCGGCTTTGCGCCGAGGCCGAGACGCCAGGCTGCGTAGACGGCCTGGGCCTTCTCCCTGTCGCCCCTCTTGAGACGCGTCGACTTCACGAGGCGGATCCTGCTCGTGCGGTATTCCATCCACCAGACATTCCCGCGCAGAAACAATGCCATTCAGTTCTCCAATCCTACGGTGCATTCCAACACCATTCCAACACCTCTATTCAGAATCGCCATATTTTAAAGGGGAAAAATGGTGGAGGTGAGGGGAGTCGAACCCCTGTCCGAAATGGAATCAACCTGACTTCTACGCGTGTAGCCGGCCTTTGGTCTCGAAACGGGCATGCCGGCAGGCGGGCTTCACCCGGATCAACCGCTCGGTTATACGAACCTTCGGCGCGCGAGCGGCGCGCTCCGAGGCAAGTCCTGCTGGATGATGTCGCATCGGCTCAGCAGGCGTCGGCCGGACGACATGCGGGCTATCAGTTAGGCCGCGAGAGCGTAATCGTTGTTCGCAATTACTGTTTTTCCCGTTTTTTAACGAGGCCAACGAGAATCCTCGACGCGCGATCAAGCCTCAACGCACTCCGTCGAAACCGGATCACCCCCAGTCTGGTGAAAGGAAGCGTCGGCAGTATACCCAATCTTCCCCATTCCCGTCAAGGGGGATTTGTGCTAGAATGTCCGCCTATGTTCAAGAGAGCTTGTCTACTGTTCGCCTGGGCGGCCGCCCTGCCGCTCGCGGCGCAGCTGTCGTCCGCGCTCCCCGCGGACCGGCTGGCCTTTGCCAACCAGCTGGCGAAGCGGGGGCTCTACGCCGAGGCCCTGAAGGAGTACGAGGCGGTCCGGGACGTCAAGGCGCTGCCGCGCGACGAGGTGCGCTTCCGCCTCGGCGAGGCCTACCGCCACGTGGGGCGCACGGCGGAGGCCCTGAAGGAGTATGCGGGGCTGATCGCGGACCACCCGCAGTCCCGCTACGTCGACTACGCGCGGCTCAACCGCGCGCTGCTGCTCACGGGCGAGACGCGCGTGAAGGAGCTGGCCGCCCTCGACCACGCCGGCGCCTCGGACGCGATCCGCGCGACGGCGCTCTACTGGCTGGGCGAGACGCTGGAGGCGCAGAAGGACGCGAAGGGCGCGATCGGCTGGTACCTGAAGGCCACGGAGGTGTCGCCGACGAACGACGTGGCGCGCCTCTCGCGCCTCCGCGCCGCCTCGCTCCTCTCCGTCTCCCAGGAGGTGCGCGACCGCCGCCAGGCGCAGGCCATCTACCTCGACCTCGCCCTGGGCGACGACCCCCACCTCGCGGAGGAGGCCCTGTTCTTCGCCGGCATGATGAGCTACCGCGAAGGGCGGCACAAGGAGGCGGCCCAGCTCTTCCGCCGCCTCGCCGCCCGCTTCCCCGCCTCGGCCCGCGCGAAGGAGTGCGCCGTCTACGCGGCGTGGTCGAACTACCTTGACGGCCGCTACGGCGAGGCGCTGGAGATCGCGGCCCGCCTCCGGGACGAGGGGAACGAGGACGCCGCCTACCTCGTGGCGGCGGCCCTGCGCAAGCTGGAGCGCCGGCAGGACGCCGTCGACGCCTATTCGCGGGCCCTCGCGAAGTTCCCGCGCGGCCGGCACGCCGACACGGAGTGGTTCGAGCGCCTGGCCGTCCTCGCCGCCTCCGGCGACAGCGCCGCCGTGCTGGACGAGCTCGCGAAGCGCCCCGACCCGCCGGCGAAGACCGCCGGCCGCGCCTGGAGCTACGGATGCGAGGCCGCGATCGCCGTCACGAACTATCCGCGCGCCATCGAGTTCGCGACGCTCGTGGCGCGCCAGGCGAAGGGCGAGATGGCCCTCAACGCGGTGCACCGCCTCGCCTGGCTCCACGAGAAGACCGGGAACTGGCCGAAGGCCGCGCTCGCCTACCGCGCCCTCGCGAAGAACTGGCCGAACGCCGCCGTCGCCGCCCAGGCGCTCTACCAGGCGGGCGGCGCCGAGCTCCGCGCGGGACGCCCCGAGCAGGCGCGGGCGGACTGGACGAACCTGCTGGCGAAGTACCCCGATTCGCCGTTCGCGAGCGAGGCCCTCTACGCGCGCGCGATGGAGGAGCTGCGCAAGAAGGAGCACCGCGCGGCCGAGCGGTCGCTGGACGAGCTCTCGCGCCGCTTCCCGGCGTTCGCGAAGCGCGCCGAGGCCCTCTACTGGTGGGGCGTGGCGGCGAACGGCATCGGCGACGCGCCGGAGGCCGAGCGCCACTTCCGCGCCGCGCTGGAGGCGAAGCCGCCGGCGGAGTTCGAGCGCGAGGCGCGCCTGGAGCTCGCCTTCATCCTCCAGAAGCGGGGGAGCGAGCGCGAGGCGGCGGAGATCTTCGCGGGCCTGCTGGACACGAAGGCCGTCGACCGCATGCCGCCGGGCGAGCTCGCCTGGCTGGCGGAGTTCATGGCCGGCGCCACGAACTACGCGGCGTCCCTCAAGGCCGCCCGGACCATCGAGAGGCGAAAGGTCGGCCCGGACTGGAACCAGGTCGGCGCCGCGCTCGCCGGCGCGGCGCACGAGGGCCTGAACGAGACGGACGCCGCCGCCGCCGCCTACGCGCGCGCGCTCGCGGCGGGCGCGAAGACGGCGAGCGGCGCGAAGGCCGCGCTCGCGCTGGGGCGGATCGAGACGTCCCAGGCCCTCTTCGACGAGGCGAAGGCGCACCTGACCGAGGCCGTGGAGCGCGCCGGCTCGCCCGAGCTCGTCGGCGTGCGCGTGCGGGCCTACGCCGCGCTCGCTGCGAACGAGGAGGCGCGCGGCGACAGCGCCGCCGCCCTCGGCTACCACATGCTCGTGGGCACGCTCTTCGACGACCCGGAGGTCGTGCCGCGCGCGCTGGAGCAGGCCGCCGCGATCCTGCGCCGCCAGGGACGGGGCAAGGAGGCGGACGACCTCGACGCCGAGCGCGCGAAGCGCTATCCCAGGACGAACGGAACACGCTAGAACGGAGGGAGCATGGACGTGGACTTTGAAATCGAGGACGAGAGGGAGCCGGGCGGCATCTCCCGCGAAGCGAGCCTCTTCCTGCTGGTCGCGGCGCTCGTCGTCTCCTGCGCCACGCACATCCTCCTGATGTACGCCTGCTCGGACTGCGCCTTCGCCCCGCTGCGCGGCGAGGTCCGGGACACGCGCAGGTGGACGAAGGAGCTGCCCGTGATGCAGGTGCGGAAGATGGACGGCGACCCCCTCCTGCTGGAGCAGGCCGAGCGGCCGCGCCCCGCCGCCGCGCCGGACGCCGAGAGGCAGGAGGAGCGGGTGGAGCGCCTCTCCTCCGCCGAGAAGAGCGCCGTCGCGCCCGAGATGCCCGCCGCCGCCGCCGCCGCCGCGCTCGCCGAGCCCGCGCCGGACCCCGCGAAGCCGCAGCCGGCCGAGTGGGCGCCGCGCCAGGAGATCGCCGCGATCGAGGCGCCGACCGTGCCCGACGACCTGGCGGCCCTGCCGCGCCTCGTGGTGCCGAAGGTCGAGCGCGTGAGGGGGGCGGCGGACATCACGCCGGCCTACGACCTCATGTCCGCGCCGAAGTCCGCCGCCGCCGCCGCCGGGAGCGGCGTGGTGCGCCCCGCCTCCCTTGCCGCCGCCGCCGACGCGGCGGCCGCCGAGGCGGCGCCGGCGCCGCTCCCGGCCGCCCTGCCCGACGCGCGCAGCGTCTCGGCCTTCTCCGATCCCTTCGGCGGGGTGAAGGCGCCCACCGCCGCGCGCGAGCTCTCCGCCGCCGAGCGGGCGCGCGCCGAGGACCGCGCCGAGAAGGCGGCGGAGAGCCTGGCGGCCGAGAAGAAGCCGACGCCCCCCGCGCCGACCTCGATGCTCGTCGACGAGAAGGCGGTGGCGAAGAGGCGCGAGGCCGTGCGCGCGCTCCGCGACGACACGACGGCGCAGGGGCGCGCCTTCCACGAGAACGTCGCCCTCGCGCTGGGCGCCTGGACCGACCCCGCCGACCCGGGGCGCAAGTATTTCCGCGTGGCCGTCTCCAGCCGCGCCGAGAAGCCGCTGCCGGTCATCTCGAAGGACATGGTGTTCCTGATGGACGCCTCCGGCTCGATCGCGAACGACCGCCTGAAGGCCTGCCGCAAGGCCGTCTCCACCGCGCTCCGCCTCCTCAACACGGGGGACCGCTTCAACGTGGTCGCCTTCCGCGACAAGTTCTCCTACGCCTTCCCCGAGACGGCGTGGATGGAGGTGTCGAAGGAGGCGTTCGAGAAGGCCGACGCCTGGATGGCGCGCCTCACGGCGCACGGGCAGACCGACGTCTTCCGCACGCTGCGCGGCGTGCTCGCGATGCCGCGCGTCCCGTCGCGCCCCGTCGTCGCCCTCGTCATCACGGACGGCGAGGCGACGAGCGGCATGACGCGCAGCGCGGAGATCATCTCGAAGTTCTCGGAGCTCAACGGCGGCCTCGTCTCGATCTTCATGTACGGCGTGAAGGGGAACGCGAACGCCTACCTCATGGACATGCTCACGCGCTGCAACCGCGGCACCTGGGCGCGCCACGAGGGCCTGCGCTGGTCGGCGGCCGACGGCATCCCCGCGCTCGCGATGAAGTTCCAGCGCCCCGTCCTCTCCGACGTCTCCCTCATCGTCTCCGCCTCGTCGCGGGCCGAGACCTACCCGCAGCTCGTCTCGAACCTCTGCGAGGACGAGCCGATCGAGATCTACGGCTCCTGCCCGGCCGACCAGGACGAGCTCGTCTTCTCCCTGCGCGGCCTCAACGGCGCGATGGTCTTCGAGAACATGTTTCGCCTCCCGTTCGCGAAGGCCGAGACGCTGGGCCCCGAGGTCAGGACCGCCTGGGCGCAGCGCCGCCTCTACGCGCTCGTCGCCGCCTACACCGCCCGCCCCGACCCGCGCCTCCTCAAGGACCTGCGCGCGTTCGCGGCCGCCTACCGGATCCAGGTCCCCTACGAGCGGGAGATGCGCTAGCCCCTGAACGAGAAGGAAAGGAAACACGACATGAAGATGAGAGTTCTGGCTGCGGCCCTGCTGGCCGCGTGCATGGTGGGCGCCGAGGGCGTGCCGGGCGCGTTCCGGCACAAGGTGGCCCTCGTCGCCGGGTTCGGCGAAGGCTCCGAGAAGGCCGCCTCCGTGCGGAAGTTCGCCGCGGCGTACACGGACAGCCACGGCGCGTCGTTCGTCTTCGCGGCGAAGACGCGGCCCGGCGAGGACCGCTTCCGCGTGCTGGACGCCTCGGGCACGGTCGTGTACGAGGGCGGGGACGACCGCGAGGCCGAGGCCGCCGTCGTCAACGCCCTCACGGAGATGCCCGTCCCCGGCCAGCTCATCAACGGCGTCGTCCTGAAGAAGTTCAAGAGCTTCCAGAAGACCTTCGTGATGGGGAAGGTCAAGGCCGAGGGCGCGGGGCTCGCCCCGTTCAAGGCCGCCCTCAAGAGCCGGAAGCCCGCCGAGGCGGAGGAGGCCAAGGCCATCCTCGCCTCCATCGAGACGGCCAAGAAGAACCTGGAGGCGTGGATCGCGGACGACCTTGCCGCCGGCGACAAGGGGGCCGCCCTGCGGGACCTGACGTGGTTCTGCAGGACATGGCCGTCCGAGAAGGGGAAGTACGAGGCCGACTACAGGCGCCTGCAGGCCGACCCCGAGGCCGTCAAGGCCGCAAAGGCGCTGCTCGCGCCGCCGAAGAAGCGCCGCTGAAGGGGAAGAGAAGAAGCGATGCCGTTTGATTCCGTCGAAGAGTGCCTGGCCGCGCTGAAGCGCGGCGAGATCGTCGTGGTCACGGACGACGAGGACCGCGAGAACGAGGGCGACTGCATCTGCGCCGCCGAGTTCGCGACCACCGCGAACGTCAACTTCATGGCGACCTACGCGCGAGGCCTCATCTGCATGCCGATGTCGCGCGCCTGGTGCGAGCGGCTGGACCTGCCGCAGATGGTGCAGCGGAACACGGACAACCACCAGACCGCGTTCACGGTGTCGATCGACGGCGTGGAGACGACGACGGGCATCTCCGCCGAGGAGCGCTCGATGACGGCGCTCGCGTGCGTGCGGGAGGGGGCGCGCCCGCAGGACTTCCGCCGCCCGGGGCACATGTTCCCCCTCCAGGCGCGTCCAGGCGGCGTGCTCCAGCGCGCCGGCCACACCGAGGCCGTGGTCGACCTCTGCCGCCTCGCGGGGCTCAGGGAAGTTGGCCTCTGCTGCGAGATCATGAAGGACGACGGGCGCATGGCGCGCCTCCCCGACATCGCGGCGTTCACGCGGCGGCACGGCCTCAAGTTCATGACGATCGCCGACCTGATCGCCTACCGCCGCCGCACCGAGAAGCTGGTCGTGCGCGTGGAGGAGGTCGACCTGCCGACGGACTACGGCCACTTCCGCCTGCGCATGTACCGCAGCCGGCCGGACGGCCTCGAGCACCTCGCGCTCATCAAGGGCGACCTCGCCGGCGACGCGCCGCCGCTCGTGCGCGTCCACTCCGAATGCTTCACGGGCGACGTCCTCGCCTCCGAGCGCTGCGACTGCGGCCACCAGCTCCACAACGCCATGCGCATGATCGAGCAGGAGGGGCGCGGCGCGGTCCTCTACATGCGCCAGGAGGGGCGCGGCATCGGCCTCGCGAACAAGCTCCACGCCTACAAGTGGCAGGAGAAGGGCCTCGACACGGTGGAGGCGAACGTCAAGCTCGGCTTCGCGCCGGACCTGCGCGACTACGGCGTGGGCGCGCAGATCCTCGTCGACCTCGGCCTCTCCAAGATCCGCCTCCTCACGAACAACCCCTGCAAGATCAAGGGCCTCGCCGGGTACGGCATCGAGATCGTCGAGCGCGTGCCGATCGTGGTCGACGCGACGGCGTTCGACAGGCGCTACCTGGAGACGAAGCGCGAGAAGATGGGGCACCTGATCTAGGCGAGGCCCGTAGGCGGAGGAATGCGACGGTGAACCTGTTTCGGAGAGGGCGGCGGCCGGCCGCACGAACCTGAAAAGCCAGTAAAAAAAAAACAACAACAACAAGGATGAACGAGATGAAGAAGACGGTTTGCGCGGTTTTGGCGGGAACGTTGGCGTGCGGCGCATGGGCGGCGGATCCGTGCCCCGTGGGCGAGAACGTGCGCGGGCACGAGAACATCGAGTGGTCCGTCGGCTATGCGTTCCACCTGACGGACGCGAACAAGGCGCTGCCGCGCGTGCTGCTGGTGGGCGACTCGATCTGCAACGGCTACCAGGGCGCGGTGCAGAAGCTGCTCGACGGCAAGGTGAACGTGAGCTACTGGGTGAGCAGCTACTGCCTCACCATGCCCGCCTACCGGAAGCTGCTGGACGTCTACCTCGGCGAGGCGGCATACGACGTCATCCACTTCAACAACGGCCTCCACTCGCTGGGGACGGACCCCGCGACGTGGGAGCGGAGCTTCCGGGAGACGCTGGCGTTCATCCGCGCGCGCCAGCCGAAGGCGAAGCTCGTGTGGTGCAGCTCGACGCCGCTCAAGGACCCGAAGCTCACCGCGAAGGCGAAGGCCCTCAACGACCGGGCCGCCAAGGTCGTGGCCGAGCAGGGGGGCATTGCCGTGGACGACCTCTTCGCGCTCCTCGACCCGCTCGACCGCGCGGCGAACTGGAGCGACGTCTTCCACCACAAGGGCCCCGTGCGCGAGAAGGAGGCCGCCCAGGTCGCCGCCTCCGTCCTCGCCGCCCTCGGCAAGTAGGCATGTTCACGGGACTGGTCCAGAAGGTCGGCCGGGTCAGGCGCGTCTCGCGGGGGCGCGGGCTCGTCCTCGAATTCCAGTTCGACCCGTGGCCCGAGCCGCTCGTGAAGGGCGAAAGCGTGGCGGTGGACGGCGTGTGCCTGACGGTGCGCGACTGCGACGCGACGCGCTTCACGGCGGATGTGCTGGGCGAGACGGAACGCCGCACGGGGCTGGCCGGCCTGCTGCCGGGCGCGCGCGTGAACCTGGAGCGCGCGATGCGGGCGGGCGACCGCTTCGGCGGTCACGTCGTGCAGGGGCACGTGGACGGGCGCGGCACGGTCGCGGCGAAGACCGCGAAGGGGCGCGACTTCGCCCTGCGGATTTCCTGCCCGCGCGCCATCGCCGCCGCGACGGTCTTGAAGGGGTCCATCGCCGTCAACGGCGTGTCGCTCACCGTGAGCGGCCTCGGGGACGACTGGCTGCAGGTGGACGTGATCCCGACGACGGCGGCGGAGACGAACCTCGGCCTCGCGAAGGTCGGCGACGCGGTGAACCTGGAGGGCGACGTCCTCGGCAAGTACGCCATCCGCCGCGCGGAGATGGCGGACGCGGAGGCGGCGCGCCCCGCCTCCGGCGGCGGCCTCACCCTGGAGAAGCTGGCGGAGAACGGATTCCTATGAGCCCCGCCGCCGCCAGAGCCGCGACGGCGCTCGCCCTCGCGGCCCTCGCCGCAGGGGGCTGGTGGTGCCAGCGCGGCGGGGAAGAGGCGAAGGCCGAACAGTCCGCCGCCCCCTCGCCGGCGGCCGAGATGATCGTGGCCGGGCTGGGCGGCTTCCGGGGCATCGTGGCGGAGGTCGTGTGGTTCCGGGCGGACCGCCTGCAGGACGAGGGCCGCTACGCGGAGCTCGCCCAGCTTTCCACCTGGCTCACCTACCTGGAGCCGCACACGCCCGAGGTCTGGTCCTACGCCGCCTGGAACCTCGCCTACAACATTTCGGCGACGATGCCCACGCCGGCGGACCGCTGGCGCTGGGTCGAGGCGGGCATCCGCCTCCTGCGGGACGACGGGCTGCGCCTGAACCCGCGCGACCCCGTGCTCCACCGCGAGCTCGCGTGGCTCTTCCTCCAGAAGCTCGGCGGCGCGCTGGACGAGGCGGGCGCCTACTACCGCGCGCAGTGGAAGGCGCGCGTCGAGGCGCTGCGCGCGGCGGGGCGCCTCGCCGACGTCGGCCTCGAGCCGGCGCGCATGGCGGCCGTCGACGCCGAATACGGCGCGCAGGACTGGACGGACCCGCTTGCGACGGCGCTCTACTGGGGCGTGCGGGGGCTGGCGTTCGCCACGACGCCCGACGCGCGCCAGGACCTGCGCCAGATCGTCTACCAGGCCCTCATGCTGGAGGCGCGCCGGGACGCCCGCTTCGCGCCCCGCGCCCTGGAGGAAATGCGCGCGGCCTTCGCCGAGCGCCCCTCGCCGTTCCTGGAGCAGATCATCGAGAAGTTCCGCGCCCGCTTCGGACTGGACTGACTCGCGTCATTTGACCCCGCGTCAGCCGATTTGGCATGCTTCGTCCGATGAGAAATCCGATTCTCTTCTGCCTCGCCGAGGGCGCGAGAGAAAGGCTCCGCCATGGGTGAGATCCGGCGCGAGACGGTTCACCGCATGACGCGGCGCTGTGCGGGCTGGGACTACCGCCAGCGGGCGATCTACATGATCACGCTCGTGCAGGCCGACCGTGCGCGGCCTCTGCTGGGGCGGCTCGTCGTCGACGACCCGAAGGCTTCGCCCGAGGCGGTGGCGGCGCGCGTCGAGCCGAGCGCACTCGGCGCGGCGGTTCTCGGCCATTGGCGGCGGCTCGGCGACTTCGCGCCCGAGGCGAAGCCGCTCTCTTGCCAGCTGATGCCCGATCACCTCCACGTGATCGTCGAGGTGACGCGCCCGATGGCGAAGCCCCTCGGCAACGTCATCGGCGGGTTCAAGACGGGGTGCGAGAAGATTTACCGGGAGCTCGCGCAAAGAGGCCCGAAGCTCGCGCTTCGGGCACAGCACAAGGTTGGCGGCAGCCCCTGTTCTGTTCCTGGGGAGCTCTGTTCTGTGCCCGAAGCGCAAGCTTCGGGTCTTTCGCTCCTTTGGGCGCCG
>CAVEVC010000041.1:0-403 GCA_963618935.1 Clostridiales bacterium CCNA10
TCACGGACGTGCAGAGCTTCACCCACTCGCACGGGCTCTCCGCCTCGCGGATGCGGGTGAAGAAATCGCGCCCACAGGCCGGCGTCTCGTCCGGATAGTTCGCCCTGTAGATACGGTTCGTCAGCACTTCCGTCCAGTCGACCCCGTAGCCATGCGCATGCCCCACGGCATAGTCCACCGGCTGATAGTGCGGCGCATCCTGTTCATACGTATAGTAGTATTCCACATCGCCAACACCATTGGGGAGCTGCAGCTGGCTCTCGCCAACAAGGTTCGTTCCCTGAACCGCCATGGGAATCGGCTCCTGCCAATCCAGTACCTGTTGATTAAGATAACGCCACCGATAGTGGAATTTCGCATTCTTCACCGAGAACTGCTCGATCGCGTTTGTAACCGCCTCGCC
>CAVEVC010000041.1:413-4422 GCA_963618935.1 Clostridiales bacterium CCNA10
CGCCCAGCCCAACGAGGCCGGAGTAATACGCCTGAGGCACGACCTCGGTATGCCCGACGGAAAGGAAGGGAGACGAGAACGAGCCGACATAGCCACACACCTCGGCGTTCGCCAGCGACTCGTCATACTCGCCCGTCTGATGCATCTCAACCGTCATCGGGGGATACGAAGCCTGGATGTTGTCGACAAGGATGAACCCCGCCGCCTCCGTTCTGCCATACGTCTCATCGACGCGGCAGATACGAAAGCGGGAAGGACCGCGATACTCTCCGCATTGTTCAAACATCCTCCCCCGGACACGATAGAACAGTTTGTCCGCCGCCAGCGTAGACTGAAGCGAAACCTGTTCAGCCTGCTCCGCAACAAGGGTGATGACGCGCGAATTACGGCGTCCATACGTCATGGTCAGGACATCCACGGGCAAGTCATGCCAAACACACGCATCGACGGACGTATCGGCGTCGAAATCAACGCCCTCCACCGCATTCGTCGAGAACTGGACAACAAGGGCGTGGTTTGTTTCAGAGACAAATGCGTTGACCGCGTCGAAGTAGACGACGCCAATTCCCTCCGGATAGTACGGAGAATAGACCGCGACACCTTCAAAGTCTCGCATCACCACCGATCCGACCGCCGCAACAGCGCCAGAACTCGGCACCGGAATGTCCGTCGAACCATCGACAATGGACTCCGCCGTCGTAGACCACGATATGTAGTTGCGCCCCGTGCTGACGAGCGATCCGCTGCCGGCACGGCATCCACGAAGATGCCACAGCGGCGTGGACGTCCCATCGCCATTGTTCCGATAGAATGTATGGGTAATGCCAAGCTTCAAGTAGGCGGTCAGACGGGTTGTCGGCTCGGAAGAGTGCGTCCAGTAATATGGATTCGAGGAGGACGTGTTGTCGTAGTCCTGCCAGCGAACGGGATTTTGCGGATTCCCGTCGTTGTTCATCAAGAGAACACGCTCAGGCCCCAAGGTCCGATACCCCTCCGCCCCCTGCGGCGCGAAGAGGCCGAGCGCGAGCGCCAGCAGAAGGGCCGCGCGCCGGCAGCCGGCATGAAACGCGCCCGGGCATCCCCTCCCGAAGAGCTTTTCGAGTACCTTCTTCATGGTCGAATCCTCTAAAACTGTTGCCAACTGTCGTTTAAATCGTCCACGTCGCGCACCCTGCCCGCACAACGCGGGCACAATGCGCCTATTGTTTTGGGAAAAGTATACCAAATCGCCGGAACGCGGGCAAGGCGGCATCAGGGCGCACGCGGGCACGCGGGAGGGACGCGCTTGTCGCGTCCGCCGACGGAAACGGGAGGGACGCAATTCATTGCGTCCGCATTCCGCCCGGTCGCGACAAGCGCGACCGCTGGCGCGCGGAGGTTCGGCATGCGGCCCGGCGCGCAATGTACCCGCGCCGCCCTCGGCGCGGGGCGCTGAAATGAAAGGGGATACGGGCGCAATGAATTGCGCCCCTCCCGCGTTGGCCGCAGTTTCTTGCGACGGAACGTTGCCGCGTCCTGTGGGAGGCGTTCGTACGCCACGCGCCGAGGGCGGCGCGGGTACTTCGCGCGCCGGGCCACCGCGAGGAGACGCTCGTATTTCCCGCGCGAAGCACGATTTCAAGCCGCGAAACGGCGACTTAACCACTTCAAGCCGCGAAGCGGCGACTTAATCTTGAGGCAATTGCCTCAAGATTTAGCGCAGCAAGTCGGCGACCACGCTCTCGCCCGGAGGGAACGCGAGCGTGAAGTCGAGCGACGAGAGGCCCAGGAAGGCCGGGGCCTCGGCGGAGACGTCGATGTCGTCGAATGCGCCCTCGCCCCGGAACCCCACGCTCTCGACGGCGGCGTCGGACGACTCGCCCAGCAGGCTCGCGAACACGGTCCCGCTCCGCAGGAACGCGAGCAGCTCGGCGTCCCGCGCCGCGTCCAGCCACCCCTCCGCGCACGTCGCGTAGGCGAGGTAGGCGGGGGAGAAGGACGGCTTGTCGGACGCGAGCAGCGCGCCGTCGAGGTAGACCTGGAAGCCGAGCAGCCCGCGCGCCGCCGCGCCCGTCTTCGCCGCCCGCCGCGTCACGTCCCGGATCGTCCGCACCGTCAGGCGGTACCAGCGCCCCGGCTTCAGCGTCTCCGTGCCCCGCAGGCGGAACACCTGCGGGGCCGTCGCCGTCACGGCCCCCCGCCCGCCCAGCCGCAGGCCCGCCTTCCGCGCCGCCGGCGCGGGCGCAAGGTCGGCCCGCGCGGCGTAGACGCAGAGGTTCGTCGCGGGGCGCGCGCCCGACGTGTCCACGTTCAGCCAGATGGCGAGCTTGTCCTTCGCCGCGTCCACGCCGGGCAGGGCGTCGAACGCGGGCGTGAACTGGAGCGTCGTGTCGATGTAGACCTCCGACGCGGGCCGGAACGTCGTCCAGCGCACGTCGTCAAGCGAGACGGCCGGCGACTCCCGGACCGCCCCGCCCGCCAGGGGAGCCCCGCCCCCCAGGGCCGCCCCGCCCAGCATCCCCGCGGCGGCAAGGCACGCCGCCGCGCAGGCCCGCCGCCATGTGGCCGCGCAGGCCCGCCGCCACGCCACCGCGCTGGCACGTCGCCACGTGGCCGCGCAGGCACGCCGCCATGCCGCCCGTCGCCCGTCCCCGGTCTGTTCCCTGTTCCGCACGGCGGGAATCATAGCAAAACCCCTGCCGTCCGGCAAACGGGGGCGCAGGGGGAGAGTGGGAAGGTTTTAGCGGGTGTCCGGGAGGAACGCAATTCATTGCGTCCGGCGTTGGTAGGGGCGCGCGTCCCGCGCGCCCGCCCCTCCCCGCGCGACCCTCCCGCCTCCCGCATCCGGCACACCCGGCGCGCGCAGGCAAAAAAACGCGAGGCGCGGCAGCGGCACGAGCCGCTGCCCGTCAGACATCGCCGACAGCCACAGATTCAAGCGTGGACTTGATGTCCGCATCGGACGGCGGATCGTCGATCAGGTAATCGACCGATTCCGAATCGTCAACGTCCGCGAAGTAGGAGAGCTGCGCCCGAAAGAGCTTCTCTGAGAACAATTCGCCAAACAGGTCGCCCGCCTTTTGCGAGACTTCCCGGACAGGGAAATGCCGCGTCAGGAGAAAGTAGAGGTCGACATAGTCCTTCCACTTCGAGCGCCTCCCCAGCGCATACGCCTTCATCGCCGCGAGCGAAAGGAGCGACGGCATCCGAAAGACACCTTCAAGCGCATCTTCTGGGACGACGGGGAAGGGATACTGGAAGAACGTCACCTTGACGCCGTTGACGATCAGGTTCATCTGCTCATCGACTCGGCGCGTGACCTGATACGGGAAGCCCGCTTCGGCGATTCGGCCGAGATTCCTCCTGTGGTTCAGCCGAGACGGCTTGAACAGGTCGAAGTCGATCGACCGCCGATGGCCGATGTGCAGGGCGATCGCCGTTCCGCCGACGAGGTAGAACTCCCGCCGGAACTTCGACATCAGCGGCAGCAGACCACGCTGGGCGTCGTTCAGAACCTCGTCATGCATACGGCTTCAGGACAAGCGAGAAGAAGTTGCGGATCTCCGGGTAGTAGTTTCCGGCCTTGCGCCCCCTCGCCGAGAAGAAGACGCGGGCCAGCCTCTTCGGAGTCAGGATGTCCCGCAGCTCGCGATAGTCGTCCAACGTGCCGTCGTTCAGGATCGTCTCGACCAGAAGGTCGTCGCCGATTGCGCGCTTCTGCGCTTCGGGCGTATACCAGAACATCGCACGGTGGTCGTCGATGAACTTCTCTCGTCGCTCTCTCTGGGCTGCCGGGGACATGACGGCGAGATTATACCATATTCGCGCAATCTTCGCCGTGCGCCATCAGCAAAAACAAAAACGCCCCGCGCGCCCGCCCCTCCCCGCGCGGCCCGCCCGGCGCCGAGGGCGGGCCGCCGAGGACGTCGGCCCCTACCAAGCCCCGAGCCGAGGACGGGCCGCCCCCATCGGGAGGGACGCGCTTGTCGCGTCCGCCGCGCGTTCGGTCGCGACAAGCGCGACCCTCCCG
>CAVEVC010000042.1:0-5634 GCA_963618935.1 Clostridiales bacterium CCNA10
GGGCCGCCCCACAGCGCCACGCGCCGAGGGCGGCGCGGGTACATTGCGCCACGCGCCGAGGGCGGCGCGGGTACTTCGCGCGCCGGGCGGTTTCGCCGGGTCCGGCGGCCGTGCCGGGCTTTTGCTATAATATCCTCTTCGACGTGAAGGAGAGCGTGATGGAATGGACGAAACTGCGGACCATTGGAGAGGCCCTGCCGAAGGCCGATGCGGCGGGGCGCCCCGTCGTGGCGGCCATCGCGAACAACATGGTCGTGCCGCTTGCGGCGCCGCTGATCGGCGCGCCGGCGCTGAGGCCGCTCACGCGCGCCGACGCGCAGGGGTTCGAGGTCGACCGCAACTCGCTCGTCTTCATGCTCGCGAAGTGCGCGAGCGAGCTCTTCCCCCGCTGGACGTTCCGCGTGCGGCATTCCGTCGGCGCCGCGCTCTGGTGTACGCTTGAGCCCGAGCGGGGCGCGGACGGCGCGGCCGCGCGGCCGCCGGACCCGACGGCGCTCGTGGCGCGCCTGCGCCCCGCGATGGCCGCCCTCCGGGCCGCCGACCTGCCGATCTCCGTCGAGCCCGTCCCCTACGGGGACGCCGTGGCGCTCTTCGAGGGCCTTGGCCGCGTGGACGAGGTCAACCTGCTGCGGCACCGCAATCCGCCCGTCGTGCATCTCTCCCGCTGCGGCGACTTCCGCGCGCTCAGCCAGACGACGCTCACGCCCCGCACGGGCGCGGTTGGGCCCTACGAGCTCGTGCCCGTGGACGACGGGCTCGTCCTCAACGTCTCCTCCGCCGGGAACCCGGACGTGGTGGAGCCGCTGCCGTACATCGAGCCCTACTTCAGGGTGTTCCGCCGCCAGTGCGCCCGCACGGCCGTCACGGGCGTCGAGACGGTCGGCGACCTGAACCAGATCATCCTGGACCGCCGCTTCGACGTCTTCGTGCGCACCGTCGAGGCCCTGCAGACGAAGGAGCTGGCGGGCATTGCGGACCAGATCGCGGCGCGCAGGCCGGGCGTGCGGCTCGTCCTCCTCGCCGGGCCCTCCTCCGCCGGCAAGACGACGACGGCCCACCGCCTCTGCACGCAGCTGCGCGTGAACGGGATGCGCCCCGTCCTCCTCTCCACCGACGACTACTTCGTGGGCGATGCGCGCAACCCGCGCGACGCGGACGGCAACCTCGACTACGAGGCCGTGGAGGCCGTGGACGCCGCGCGCCTCGCCGCCGACCTGAACGCGCTCTTCGCCGGCCGGCCGGTCCGCCTGCGGAAGTTCGACTTCATCCGGCACGACGGCTACGACGCCGAGGCGGAGACGCGGATGGACGCCGCGGGCGTCGTGGTGCTCGAGGGCATCCACGCGCTCAACCCGCTCCTCACGCGCGGCGTCGCGGACGAGCTGAAGTTCCGCATCTACCTCAACGCGCTCACCCAGCTCGTGCTCGATTCCTGCAACCGCCTCTCCGCCACGGACACGCGCCTCCTGCGGCGCCTCGTGCGCGACTACAACTTCCGGGGCTGCTCGCCGCTCAAGACCTTCGCCCTCTGGCCGAACGTCGTCGCCGGCGAGCGAAGGTGGATCTACCCCTACCAGAACTGGGCGGACGCCGTCTTCAACTCGTCCCTCGACTACGAGCTCGCCGTCCTGAAGCCCTACGCCGCCCAGCTCCTCAACCAGGTGAAGCCGTCGGATGCCGAGTTCCTGGAGGCGCGCCGCCTCTCCGGCATCCTCCACAACGTCACCCTCGCGCCGGCGGACGCCGTGCCGGGGGACTCCATCCTCCGCGAGACGATCGGCGGCAGCCAGCTTGCATACTGACGGGGCGTGCCATGCGCAGATACCTGTGCCTCTTCTGGGAGTTCCTGAAGATCTCGCTCTTCGTGGTGGGTGGCGGCTACGCGATCATCGTGGTGGCGGACGAGGTGTTCGGCCGGCGGCTCAAGTGGCTGCGGGAGGGCGAGCTGCTGGACCACCTGCCCATCTTCCAGATGGTGCCCGGCCTGATCGCGGGCAACACGGCGATCTACACGGGGCTGAAGGTCGCGGGGCGCCCCGGCGCCGTCGTCGCGCTCGTTGCCGTCGCGCTGCCGTCGTTCCTCATCTTCCTCGGGGTCTCGTGCGGCTACGGGTTCCTGCCGGCGGGGAACCCGTGGGTGGAGAGCGCGCTCCTGGGGCTGCGCGCCGCGCTGACGGGCGTCGTGTTCGGCACGCTCGTGAAGAGTTGGCGGCGGAGCGTCGTGGGGGCGTATGGCTACGCGACGGTGGCGGCGGCGACGGCCCTGCTGGTCGGGTGCGACGTGAACGTGGTGGCCGTGCTGCTGGCGGCGATGGCGGCGGGCGTCGTCTGGGCGTTCTGCGGCGGGGCGATGCCGGCCCGCGACGATGCGTCCTGCGGCGTCGCGCTCGCGCCCCTGCCGCCCGCGCGCCGGGCGCTCCTCGCGGCCGGCGGCCTCGCCGCGCTTGCGGCGGCGACGCTGGCGTACGGGCGCATCTTCTGGACGTTCGTGAAGTTCGGCCTCCTCGGATTCGGGGGCGGCTTCGTGCTGGTGCCGGTCTACCTGCAGGCGTTCGTGGGGCCGGCGGCGCCGTTGCTCCAGCTGGGCGCCGAGGAGTTCTCGAACCTCATGGCGCTCACGCAGGTGACGCCGGGGCCTGTGAGCGTGAACGCGGCGACGTTCTTCGGCTACCGGCTGGGCGGCGTGGCGGGCAGCGCGGTCGCGACGGCCGCGCTGCTGCTGCCGTCCCTCTTCCTGCTGACGTTCGCGCTGACGGGGGTCGAGCGGTGGAAGCGCAGCCGGTTCGTGCAGGGGCTTCTCTGGGGCGTGAGGCCGGCGACGAACGCGCTCATGCTGAAGGCGGGGATCGTGTTCGCGGGGATGAGCGTCTGGAGCCGGCCGGGCGGGGCGGCGCTGGCGGTCCATCCGATCGCGGTCGCGCTGGCCGCCTTTGCGGGGTGGGCGCTCGTGAAGGGGCGGCTCTCGATCATGTCCGCCATCTTCCTCTGCGCGGCCCTCGGCGCCGCCGCGCACGCCGTCGGGATGGGGGGGTAAGTCGCCCCTGCGGGGCTTTAAGTAGTTAAGTAGTTAAGTAGTTAAGTAGTTAAGTGGTTAAGTGGTTAAGTGGTTAAGTGGTTAAGTGGTTAAGTGGTTAAGTGGTTAAGTGGTTAAGTGGTTAAGTGGTTAAGTGGTTGAGGGTCATGAAGAAGAACAGGATGCCGGGGATTCGGATTCTGCACGAGGACCTGGACGTCATCGTCGTCGAGAAGGCGGCGGGGATCCTCGCGCAGGAGGTGGACGGCGCGTACAGCGTGGAAGGGGCGTTGACGGACTACGTGCGCAAGGGGCAGTGGAAGAGCGCGCGGCGCGTCTACCTGGTCCACCGCCTTGACGGCAGGACGAGCGGCGTCATGATGGTCGCGAAGAACGAGCGCGCCCAGGCGTGGCTGCGCGGCCGCTGGAACGAGGTGACGACGAAGGTCTACCTTGCGCGGGTCGAGGGCGTGCTGGACGCGCCGTGCGGCGTCTTCGAGAGCTGCCTCCATGAAGACGCAAGCCACTTCGTGCGGAGCGTGGCGAATCCCCGGCTCGGCAAGCCGGCCCGCACGGAGTGGCGGGTCGTCGCGAAGCCGGGGGCGAAGGCCCGGGGGCGGCGGCCGTCCACCACGCCCGTCGAGGTGACGCTCAGGAGCGGGCGCAAGCACCAGATCCGCGTCCACTTCGCGGAGGCGGGGCATCCGGTCGTGGGGGACGCGAAGTACGGCCGCGGGCGGCGCGGCGGCACGCTCTGCCTCCATGCCTGGAAGCTCGCCTTCCGGCATCCGCGCACGGGCGAGAGCCTGTCGTTCACGTCCGATCCGCCCGCATGGTGGTGACGGGCGGGCCCGCCCCGCGATTTTGCCATTTTCCCCCTATCCACCATCGGAAGGATGTGGTATACTCATCCTTCACCTCGCTTTCGGAACAGTTAACAAAGTGGTCGCTTACCACACTTCATTCGCGGCGGGGCCGTCGATTTCCGCATTCGTTCGTTTTGATCCACTTCCGTGCAGAAGCACAACTGAAAGGTAAGCCCATGAAAGCAGAGCGCAAGGTATTCGGCAAGCTGCAGAATACGTACGACCCGCCGGACCTGATCGAGATCCAGACGAAGTCCTACAACGACTTCCTCCAGGAGGACGTGCCGCCCGCGAAGCGCGCGGAGCACGGCCTGCAGGCGATCTTCCACGAGATTTTCCCGGTCGCGAGCTACGACGGGCGCTACGTGCTGGACTTCGTCAAGTACCAGCTCGGCGAGCCGAAGTTCACCTACCAGCAGGCGCTCTACGAGGCCGAGACCTACGCGAAGCCGCTGCAGGCGACGTTCGTCCTCAAGGACGGCGAGGTCACGAAGACGGAGGACGTGTTCCTCGGCGAGATCCCGGCGATGACGGAGGACGGCGCGTTCGTGATCAACGGCGCGGAGCGCGTGATCGTCTCGCAGCTGCACCGCTCGCCGGGCATCAGCACCGAGCGCACCGTCCACGCGAACGGCCAGCCGCTCCTCAGCGTGCGCATCATCCCGGACCGGGGCTC
Source organism: Clostridiales bacterium CCNA10 (assembly GCA_963618935.1). Classification (GTDB taxonomy): domain Bacteria; phylum Verrucomicrobiota; class Kiritimatiellia; order RFP12; family UBA1067; genus RUG572. The sequence continues at coordinate 4,556 of CAVEVC010000042.1, forward strand.
CTGGATCGAGATCATGTTCGACACGAACGACGTGATGTGGTGCTTCATGGACCAGCGCCGCCGCCGCCGGAAGTTCTTCGCGACGACGCTGCTGCGCGCGCTCGGCTACGGGTCGGACGAGGACATCCTCAAGCTCTTCTACGACTTCCGGACGCTCGAGACGGGCCGGAAGTGGACCGAGAAGGACCTCCACATGCTCGTGATGAAGGCGGACCTCGTGGACACGGAGTCCAAGGACGCCGTCATCGCGCGCCGCTACGACCCCTGCACCCCCGCGCTCATGGAGCAGATCGCCGCCGCCGGCGTCGGCCACGTGGAGGTGGTGGACGTCTCCGTGGACAACGGCACGCTCATCAAGACCCTCCGCGAGGACGCCAAGATCGGCATCCACAACGAGGAGGACGCCCTCAAGGACATCTACAAGCGCATGCGCCCGGGCGACCCGCCCACCGTCATCAACGCGAAGCAGATGATCCACAAGCTCTTCTTCGAGCTCGCGCACTACGACCTCGGCTACGTGGGCCGCCACAAGATCAACAAGAAGCTCGGCCTCTCGGGCAGCGTGCCGGAGGAGCTGCGCACGCTCCACGAGAGCGGCATCGAGGTGACCGAGGCGATCCGCCTGCTCCTCCGGATCTTCATGGGCCGCGAGCAGGTGGACGACATCGACCACCTCGGCAACCGCCGCGTCCGCACCACGGGCGAGCTGCTGGAGAACCAGTGCCGCGTGGGCCTTGCCCGCACGGAGCGGCTCATCCGCGAGCGCATGACGATCCACGACGCGCAGAACCAGGGCGAGCTCACGCCGCAGCGCCTCGTCAACTCGAAGACGTTCTCGGCGGTGATCGCGGACTTCTTCAGCCGCTCGCAGCTGAGCCAGTTCATGGACCAGACGAACCCGCTCTCCGGCCTCGCCCACAAGCGCCGCCTCTCCGCCCTCGGCCCCGGCGGCCTCTCCCGCGAGCGCGCGGGCTTCGAGGTGCGCGACGTGCATCCTTCGCACTACGGCCGCATCTGCCCGATCGAGACGCCCGAAGGCCCGAACATCGGCCTCATCTCGTCGCTCGGCATCTACGCGC
>CAVEVC010000043.1:0-15900 GCA_963618935.1 Clostridiales bacterium CCNA10
GGTGTCGATCAGCGACCAGCGCAGGGCGCAGAGTTCGCACGGGCGCATGCCCGTGCCGCCGTAGATGGCGTCGAGCATGGAGTCGACGACCTCCCGGCCGACGAGGCCGCAGCGCGCGGCGCGCAGGGTGGCGAGCGCGCCGTCCGCGACGGTCCGGTCGTGCGTCTTCAGGCTCCGCCGGACGTCCGCGCCGTTGAGCCTGTAGCGGACCCACCAGGTGTTGTGTCGCTTGTAGATTCTCATGGTTTCATGCTCCTCGCGGCGTATTCCCCCGTATGCCGCGCCCGCGCCGTCCTGCAAGGGGGGTGGGCACAGGATGGGCACAGGTCACGGGCAAACGAAAACCCCGTCTGCACCAGCGTGCAAAGGGGTTCGGCGCTTTCCCGCACTGGCGGAAGGGGGGGGATTCGAACCCCCGGTAGACTTGCGCCTACACAACCTTTCCAAGGTTGCACCATCGACCACTCGGACACCCTTCCAGCGGAAAAAAGCGCAGACAGTATACCGTTTCCCGCCGTCAAAGGCAACCGCCATTTTGAAAAAGTTTCCGCGCCGTCTCCCGTGCAGGTTTTTTGTGGTATACTCGCGCGGTCGCGTCCCGCCATCGGTGGCGGGACGCCCAAGATCATGTGGCAAGACTGCTCAATGGCTGCTGAACTCTATCCGCTGACGTTTCGCCCGAACCTCCACCCGGCGCTGTGGGGGACGGAATCATGGGAGATTTCCGGGCGCCGCGCGTCGCCGTCCGTCGTCGCCGCAGGCCCGCTTGCGGGGCGCACGCTCGACGCGCTGGCCGCCGAATGCGGCGTGGCGCTCACGGGCGCGAAGGCGCCGGCGGTGGGCGTCTTCCCGCTCCTCTTCAAGGTCATCGACGCGCGGCGGCGCCTGAGCGTGCAGGTCCACCCCAACGAGGCGACGCGGGCGCTGACGGGGGGCGAGCCGAAGACGGAGATGTGGCACGTGCTCGGCGGGAAGGGGCCGATCTTCGCGGGGCTGAGGCCCGGGACGACCCCGGCGTGCATCGAGGAGGACGTCCGGACGGGGCGCTTCGAGGAGGCGCTGGTGCGCCACGACGCGCGCGAGGGGCTGACGCTCTTCATCCCCGGCGGGCTCGTCCACGCGATCGGCGAGGACGTGTGCGTCTACGAGGTGCAGCAGAGCTCCGACACGACGTACCGCCTCTACGACTGGGGGCGCGTGGACAAGGACGGCAGGCCGCGCCCGCTCCACGTCGACGCCTCGCTGAAGTCCATCGACTTCGCCCTGCCGCCGCCGGAGCCCCGCACGGACGTGGCGTGCCCCTTCTTCTCCTTCCGCGCGGTGGAGGCGGCGGGCGAGGTGGAGGTCGCGGCGAACCCCGAGACCTTCACGGCGCTCTTCTTCGTCCGCGAGCGGCGGAGCGTCCTCGTGCCCGCGAACTGCGCGGCGACAATCCCCTACAAAGGAAAGGTGCTGGTGACGACATTATGAAGAGGCGTTGTTCGATCGGTCTTGACATCGGCGGGACGAAATGCGCCGTGAGCGCGGGCGCCGTGACGGACGCGGGCATCGAGATCGCCCACCGCGAGGAGTTCCCCACGGCGGGGAAGTCGTGGCGGGAGGTGCTGGCGATCTACGTGGACAAGATCCGGGCGCTGTCCGGGACCTACGAGATCGCCAACATCGGCGTCTCGTGCGGCGGGCCGCTCGACTCGAAGGCGGGGATCATCCAGAGCCCGCCCAACCTGCCCGGCTGGGACGACGTGCCGGTCGTGCAGCGCCTGGTGGACGCGTTCAACGTGCCGGTCCACGTGCAGAACGACGCGAACGCCTGTGCGCTCGCGGAGGCGAAGTACGGCGCGGGGCGCGGCGCGCGGAACGTCGTCTTCATGACCTTCGGCACGGGCCTGGGCGCGGGGCTCGTCCTCGACGGCCGGCTCTACTCCGGCACGAACGACAACGCGGGCGAGATCGGCCACATCCGCCTTGCGCCGCGCGGGCCGAAGGGCTACAACAAGGACGGCAGCGCGGAGGGCTTCTGCTCCGGCGCGGGCATCGCCCGCCTTGCCGGCATCCGCGCGCGCGAGTGCGAGATGGAGTACGCGGGGAGCGCGAGCGCCGAACAGGCGCGCGCGGGGACGCTCACGGCGAAGGACCTCTTCGCCCACGTGCGCGCGGGCGACCCGTTCTGCACGCGCGTCTTCCGGGAGAGCGCGGAGAAGCTGGCGACGCTCCTCGCCTACGTGATCGACATCCTCAACCCGGAGGTCATCGTGCTCGGCGGCGTCTTCATGCGCAACGCCGACCTCTTCATGAAGGAGATCGAGCCGGTCCTCGCGCGCGAGGCCCTGCCGGGCGCGCTGAAGGCGTGCCGCATCGTGCCGGCGGGCCTGAGCGAGAACATCGGCGACTACGCCGCCCTGGCCGTGGCGAACATGATGTGAGGGAAAGACGATGAAGGACGAGACGAAGGGCATCTTCGAGGACCTGTTCAGCCGCTGCCCCGCGCTGGAGGCGTGCCGGGCCGACGTCGCCGCCGCCTACGGGACGCTGCTTGCGGCGTACCGCGCGCACGGGACGGTCTTCACCTGCGGGAACGGCGGAAGCGCGAGCGACAGCGAGCACATCGTGGGCGAGCTCCTGAAGACGTTCAAGAAGCGCCGCGCCATTCCGGCGGCCCTGCGCGCGCAGCTGCAGGCGCAGGGGGCGGAGGGCGCCGCGCTCGCGGACGCGCTCGAAGGGTCGCTCGGGGCCGTGTCGCTCGTCTCCATGACGGGCATCCTCACGGCGTTCGCGAACGACGTGGGGTGGGACGCGGCGTTCGCCCAGCAGCTGCTGGGGCTGGCGCGCCCGGGCGACGCGCTCGTCGCGCTCTCGACCTCCGGCAATTCCCGCAACTGCGTCAACGCCATCCGCCTGGCGCGCGCGCTGGGCGTGAAGACGGTCGGCCTGACGGGCGAGGGGGGCGGACGCTTCCGCGAACTCTGCGACGTCGCGGTCTGCGTCCCCGCGCGCGAGACGTACCGCGTCCAGGAACTCCACCTGCCCGTCTACCACGCGCTCTGCGCGATGCTGGAAAGCGAACTCTTCTAGTGGACATTTACTTTGGCACGTCACGTTCGGTCGCTTTTTTTCCCGTTGCCCTTGCGTCCGCCGGAGGCTTTTGCTATACTTCTTCCGCGTTTGCGCCAGACGGTCCCATCGTCTATCGGCTAGGACACGGGCTTTTCATGCCTGTAAGATGAGTTCGACTCTCATTGGGACTGCCATTCGGCCGCGCGGGAGCGCGCCCCGACGGACCTCACAATTTTTTGACGTTTATTTGACGTCTTTCTTGACACATTCTTCCGCGTTTTCTGCTATCATGTCGGCGAACCCGAAAGGAGCAACGCATGACGGAACGAGAGGCGCGGATTGCCTTCAACATGATTCCCGCGGTCGGCGCCGTGACGGTGGCCCGTCTCGCCGCAGAGGCGGGCGGCAGCGTCGCGGCGGCGTATGAACGCTATCCCCGGAAGCTGGACTGGGAGGGGCGCGAGCCGGACTGGGCGCGCGAGCTGGAACGGTCCGAGAAGATGCACGTGCGGATTGTCACGGAGATCGACCCCGGCTATCCGCCCCAGCTCGGCACGATCGCCTCGCCCCCGCTCGCCCTCTACGTGGTGGGGGACCCCGCCGCGCTCGCCCGTCCGGGCGTGGCGCTGGTGGGGACGCGCGCCGCGACGGCCTACGGGCGCGACGTGGCCGGGCGGCTCGCCTTCGGCCTTGCCCAGCGCGGCTGGACGGTCGTCTCGGGCCTCGCGCGCGGCATCGACGCGGCGGCGCATCGCGGCGCGCTGGCGGGCGGGGGCGTCACGGTGGGCGTGCTCGGCGGCGCGCTGGACATGTTCTATCCCGCCGAGAACCGCGCGCTCGCGCGCGAGATGGTGGAGAAGGGCGGGTGCGTGGCCAGCGAGTTCCCGTTCGGGCGGAGCCCCGACCCGCAGACCTTCCCCCAGCGCAACCGCATCGTCTCCGGGCTTTCCCGCGGCGTCGTCGCGGTGGAGTGCCCCCTGCACAGCGGCACGCTCATCACCTGCGCGCGCGCGCTCGAGCAGGCGCGCGCCGTGATGGCCGTGCCGGGGCGGATCGACTGGAAGACCTCGGCGGGCTGCCTGCACCTCATCCGCGAAGGCGCGCGCATGGTGACGGGCGTGGACGACATCGTGGAGGAGCTGACGCCGCTGGGCGGCACGGGGACGGGGACGCCGCCGCCGCCCTCGCCCGCGCAGCCGCCCGTCCCGGAGGCCCGTCCCCAGGGCCGGGCGCCCCTCCCTGAGGTCCGGCTGTCGCTGGAGGAGGCGGCCCTCCTCGGGGCGATTCCGGAGGGCGGGACGACGGTGGACGCCCTGGCGCGCGGCGCGGGCGTGGGCGCCGCGCACGCGAACGCGCTCCTGGTGGGGCTGCGCCTCAAGGGGCGCATCCGCTTCCTGCCGGGGAACCGCGTGGCGGCGGCGCAAAAAATCTAGTTTTTCGCACTCGATTTTTCGCCCTCCTTGTCGTAAAATATGCGCCCCCATTGAGAGAGAAGAGTACAAGGAAAATGAGCAAGAAGCTGTTGATTGTGGAATCGCCCGCGAAGGCGAAGACGATTGCGAAGTACCTGGGCGACGCGTTCGCCGTGAAGTCGTCCGTCGGCCATGTCCGGGACCTCCCCAAGAAGGGGCTTTCGATCAAGATCGCGCCGGAGGCGGGCAAGGCCGACGCGTGGACGTTCACGCCGAGCTACGAGATCTCCCCGGACAAGAAGAAGGTCGTCGAGGACCTGCGCAAGGCCGCCGCGGCCTCGGACGAGGTCTTCCTCGCGCCCGACCCCGACCGCGAGGGGGAGGCCATCGCCTGGCACCTCGGCGAGGTGCTGGCCGACGTCACGAAGGGCAAGCCGGTCCACCGCGTCACCTACAACGAGATCACGAAGAGCGCGGTGTGCGCCGCCGTGGCGAACCCCGGCGCGCTGAACATGGCGCGCGTCGACGCGCAGCAGGCGCGCCGCATCCTCGACCGCCTCGTGGGCTTCAAGGTGTCCCCGCTCCTGTGGCGGAGCCTCCCGTACGGCTACTCGCTCAGCGCGGGGCGCGTGCAGAGCGTGGCGCTGCGCCTCCTGGTCGAGCGCGAGCGCGAGATCGCCGCGTTCAAGCCCGTCGCGTACTGGGTGCTCGGCGTCGAGGCCGCGAAGGGCCCGAAGGAGGCCGCGTTCGTCGCCAGGCTCGCGCGCCTGGACGGCGAGAAGCCGGACGTGAGGGACCAGGGGCAGGCGGCGACCTACGTGGACGACCTGGACGGCGCGTCGCTGCGCGTCGTCTCGGTGAAGACCCAGCCGAAGACGCGCCGCCCCTACCCGCCGTTCACCACGTCCACGCTCCAGCAGGCCGCCTCGAGCGTCTGCGGCTTCTCGCCCCACCGCACGATGTCGATCGCCCAGAAGCTCTACGAGGCCGGCCTCATCACGTACATGCGGACGGACAGCGTGAACGTCGCGGCCGTCGCCCGCGACGCCGCGCGCCGGCAGGTGGCGCAGGACTTCGGCGAGGCGTTCGTGCCCGCGAAGCCGAACGTCTACAGGTCCAAGGCCGGCGCGCAGGAGGCGCACGAGGCGATCCGCCCCACGGACGTCGCGAAGCGGCCCGGCGCGCTGGACCTCGACCCCTCCGCCGCCAAGCTCTACGACCTCATCTGGCGCCGCTTCCTGGCCTCGCAGATGGCCGACGCGCGGCTCCTCCAGAAGACGGTGGGCATCGAGGCCGAGAAGGACGCGCTGCGCCACGCCTACCTCTTCACCGCCTCCACGACCGCCGTCGAGTTCGAGGGCTTCCTCGCCGTCATGAAGGCCGCCGCCGCGAAGAAGGACAGGGCGAAGGACAGGGACGCGGCGGACGACGAGAGCGACGAGGTGAAGGCCCTTCCGCCCCTCGCCGAGGGCGACGCCCTCGTGCCGCTCCGCTGGCTCTCGGACCGCAAGGAGACGAAGCCGCCGGCGCGCTTCAGCGAGGCCTCGCTCGTCAAGGCGCTGGAGGAGAACGGCGTCGGCCGCCCCTCCACCTACGCGCAGACCATCGAGGTGCTCGTCGACCGCCAGTACGCGACGCGCGAGGCGCGCCAGCTCGTGCCCACCCAGCGCGGCATGGACGTGAACGACTGGCTCGTCAAGAAGCTCGCGCCCCTCTTCAACGTGGGCTACACGGCCGAGATGGAAGGCGAGCTCGACAAGGTGGAGGAGGGGGCCATGCGCGGGAACGGCATGCTCTCCGGCTTCTACCGCAAGTTCAACGCCTGGCTGGAGGCGGCGAAGGAGCCGCCGCCCGCGTCCGACAAGTTCGACCAGCTCTTCGCCCTTCTGGACCAGGTGCGCGAGTGGCGGCCGGCCGTGCGGAACGGCAGCCGCGTCTACGACGACCGCGGCTTCGTCGAGTCCGTGCGCAGGCAGCTCGCCGAGAACAAGCAGGCGGCGACGGACCGCCAGCTGCAGGCCCTCGTGAAGCTCGCGGTCGCCTACCGCGGTCAGATCCCGGACGGCGAGCGCAGGCTCGTGGACCTCGGCTACGGGCCCGACCTCGACCGCGTGAAGAACTCGCCCTCCGAAGACCTCGTGAAGTGGTGCTTCCAGACGATTGACCGCATCGGCGGCCTCACGAAGAACCCGTTCCTCAACTCCCTGCGCGAGCAGGTGGACCGCGGGCGGCTGCTCTCGGAGAAGCAGTTCCAGATCCTCGCCCGCAGCGTGGGCGAGAACGCGGGCGCGCTCGACGACGCCGATCAGGTGCGCGCCCGCCTCGCGCCGTATGTGCCGGGCGGCTTCGAGATCGCGCCGGTCGATCCCGCCGTCCCCGACCTGCTGAAGCTGCTCGAAGGCATCACGGAGTGGAAGGAGCCCGTGCGCCGCGGCCGCCGCACCTACAACGACCAGGAGTTCGTCTCGTCCCTGCGCGACCAGTACGCGCGCCGCAGTTCGCTCTCGCCGCGCCAGGTGCTCGCGCTCCGCCGCGTGTGCGTGAACTACAAGGCGCAGATCCCCGCCTTCGAGGAGGTGGCGGACCGCCTGGGCCTCCGCGAGCTGCCGCATCACGAGAAGGCGGGCGACGCGGAGAAGGACGCGAAGGCGGCGGCCCGCGCCGAGCGGCGCTCCTCCCGGAAGCGCGCGGACGCATGAGCCTCGCGCCGCCATGCCCGGTGAACGCCGCCGCGCGCGGGGACGGCGCCGTGCGCCGTTTCCGCGCGCATCTGCTTGCGGAGCGGAACGCCTCCGCCCTCACGGCCGCCGGGTATGAGCAGGACATCGCGCAGTTCGCGGCCTTCCGCTGGGGGGACGGGGGGGCGGCGCCGTTCCCGTGGGGCCGGGTGACGGCGGAGGATGCGCGCGGCTTCCTCATGGCGTTCGCGCAGGAGGGCGCGCGCGCCGCGACGACGCGCCGCAAGCTCGCCTCCCTGCGGGCCTTCTTCGCGTTCCTGGTCCGCGAGGGCCTGACGCCCCTGAACCCGTTTCTCGGCCTGCGCGGGCCGAAGCTGCCCAAGCCCCTCCCGAAGGTCCTCAGCGTCGAGGAGGTGAAGCGTTTCCTCGCGGCGCCGCTGGACGACCTCCGCGCGCGCCGCCGGGCGGGCCTTGCCGTTCCGCCCCCGGAGGTGTATGTGCGCCTGCGCGACGCGGCCCTCTTCGAGACGCTCTATTCGACCGGATGCCGCATTTCCGAGGTGACGCCGCTCGTCTGGCGGCAGATCGACTTCGCGCACGGCGGCGTGGTCGTGACGGGCAAGGGCGCGAAGCAGCGCCTCTGCATCCTCGGCAGGCCCGCCCGCAAGGCGCTCCAGGCGGCGCGCGCGCAGGCTGCGGCGCTCTGGCCGGACGGCGGCGGGGACGCGGCGGCGCTCTTCCTGAACGACCACGGGCTGCCCCTCACGCCGCGCGAGGTCGAGCGCCGCATGAAGGTGTGGCTCGCCTACGCGGAGCTCCCGGCGGACCTCTCCCCGCACAAGCTGCGCCACAGCTTCGCGACGCACCTGCTCGATTCGGGCGCCGACCTCCGCAGCGTCCAGGAGATGCTGGGGCACGCCTCCCTTGCGACGACGCAGATCTACACCCACGTCTCCATCGAGCGCCTGAAGGACGAGTACATGAAGGCGCACCCCCGCGCCCGGTAGGCTTCCGGCCGCGCAGGAGCGCGACCCTCCCCGGCGCGCTTCTTCTGGCGCGCTTGTCCTTGTCCGAAGGCGCGCTTGTCCTTGTCCGAAGGCGGGGGGGTGTGGTATAATCCATTCCGTTTTTCTGGACCCGTAGCTCAGTCGGTCAGAGCGGGGGACTCATAATCCCTTGGTCCTGGGTTCAAGTCCCGGCGGGTCCACCAGTTCGCCAGAGGCGGCTGAAGAGCGAACGCAAGACGAATGGCCGCTGAAGGAGAACGGAGGAAACGTGCAAATGAAGAACGTAAAGGGCGGCCGGCTGCTTGTTGGCGTGGTTGCGGCGGCGGCGTGGGCGGTCGCGCCCGTGTGCGCCGCGTCGTCCGTGCCCGTCGCGACGGGATGCCCGAAGATCGTCGTCGAGCCGCCGCGCGCGACGGGCGGGCCCGTCCTGAAGGCGGTGGACTTCGGCCTCTCGGCGGACTCGCCGACGAACGCGGCGGCGATCGCCCGCGCGCTCGCCGAATGCCGCCGCGTGAAGGCGAGCCGCCTCGAGCTCGCGCCGGGCACCTACCGGTTCTTCGACGAGCCGGGGATCGCGATCCGCGACTTCACGGACTTCACGTTCGACGGCAAGGGCGCCGTGCTCGTCTTCCGCCGTCCGGCCGAATACCGCTGCCAGCCGCAGAGCGAGCTCATCCTCGACAAGGGCAACGTCCTCGTCCAGCGCTGCACGCGCACGGAGTTCGCGAACTTCACGATGGACTGGGACTGGGAGGCCGACCCGCTCGCCGCCTTCGTGCGCGTCGTCGGCCGCCACGAGGACGCCGCGCGCCCCGAGGACTCCTCCGTCGACCTCGAGTTCGTGGACTACGAACGGCACCCCAAGTATCCCGAGCCGGTGCCCGTCCAGAAGATCACGGCGATGGACGAATGCCGTACGCGCTTCCGGACGTCTCCGCATTTCTCCTTCGGGCAGACCGAGGGGCACTTCGGCGCGAAGAACGAGTGGGTCAAGCCGAACGTCCTGCGCCTCTGGCCGGGCATCCCGATGGAAGGGCGCAACCAGAACCCGGCGACGGGCTTCCGCCGCTGGCCGGAGGGGAACCTGAAGCAGGTGCGCCGCTTCGACGCGAACGGCTTCTACCGCCTCCAGCACTGCTACTACGGGAAGAACGGACTGAACCTCGACTCCAACGCGCATCTCACCGTACGGAACGTCACCGTGTGGAGCTGCTTCGGCATGGCGATGGTCATTGACGGCACGCAGCGCCACTGGCTCGTGGACGGCTTCCGCGTCGTGCCGCCGACGGAGGCGGAGTTCCGCGCGGCGTATCCCGGGGCGCGCTTCTTCAGCCGCCCCGTCACGTCCGTCTCGGACGGCCATCACGTCGCGCGCTCGCAGGGCGACTGCCTCTACGTCAACTGCCGCTGGTCGCTCAACAACGACGACACGTCGAACTTCCACGACCGCTTCACGATCGCCGTGCGGGCGGCGGACCGCGTGCTCGACGTCGTGAACCGTCGCGGGGCCGACTACTTCCGCGCCCGGCCGGGGACGACGCTGGAGCTGCGCTACCCCAACTTCGCGCCGGTCGGCGAGGCCGGCTTCCGCGCGAAGCTCGTCCGCGTCGCCGGCAACCGCCTCTACCTCGACCGCGACATGCCCCCGCAGAAGGGGCAGTGCTTCCTCGTGTGGGACCGCTCCTACGGGACGGACCGCGTGACGATGAAGGACTGCGTCTTCGAGGACGGCGGCTTCCGCAACATCTTCTCGCCCTCCGACCTCACGCTCGAGGGGTGCGTCTTCCGCCGGACGGCCGGCGTGCCCGTGCGCTTCATCGCCGACTACCGCAGCGACCTCTGGTGCGAGGGCATGGGCGCGACGAACCTCGTCGTGCGCAACTGCCTCTTCGAGGACACGTGCGTCCTCAACCCCAAGGACTCCTGCATCTCGGCCGTGTGCGTGACGCCGACGGACTGGGACGTGGGCGAGGTGGACAAGGGCTTCGTCGGCGGCGGGCTTCTCATCGAGGGCTGCCGCTTCGTGAACCCGGGCGGGTACGTGCTGGACCTTTCGTGCGGCCGCGACGTCGTCTACCGCAACAACGTGGTCGAACTCGGTCCGCGTGCGCAGGACAATCCCGACCGCGCCGGCAAGCTCAACGTCTCCGCCGCCGAAAACGTCCTCATCCAGGAGGAGCGGCGGGAGCGGACGGCGGCTTACTTCGACTGGACGGCTTGGCGCGCGCTGTACCCGCGCCGCCTCGGCGCGTGGCGCTGAAATGAATTGCGTCCCTCCCGGTGGGGGCCCCGCGCCGAGGGCGGCGCGGGTACTTCGCGCGCCGGGGATACATTGGACCGTCGGGGGAGATGCCACGGGGATACATTCTGCGGCCGGTGGCGCGGCGGTCCGCGCCACCGCCGCAGAATGGGGGGCCCCGGGGCGCTCACCCGACGGTTGCGGGCCGTACCAAATGTGCTATACTACCGTCCAACGAGACTGAAAGGACACAACGGGACATGAAGAAGATTCTGATTGGGTGCGCCGTGGCCGCCGCGGCCGCGGGGTGCTGCGAGGAGGGCGTGCGGGCGGCGGCGCGCAGGCCCGTCGAGGAGGTGCGGTTCGTCGAGCTCGACCCCGGCCACTTCCACGCCGCGCTCGTGCTGAACCGCAACTACGAGGGCGTGTCGAAGGACGTGCGCGTGTTCGCGCCGAAGGGCCCGGACGTGGAGGCGCACCGGACGCTCGTGGCCGCCTTCAACGCGCGCGCGAAGGACCCCACCGCCTGGAACGAGATCGTCTACACGGGCGACGACTACCTCGCCAAGGCGCTCGCGGCGGACAAGGCGGGCGCCGTCGTCGTGCTCGCGGGCCGGAACGACAAGAAGGCCGACTACTACCTGGAGGCCATCCGGGCTGGCTTCAACGTCCTCTCCGACAAGCCGATGGCCATCACGCCGGACGCCTACGCGAAGCTCTGCGAGGCGGCGAGGCTGGCGGACGAGAAGGGCCTCTACTTCGCGGACATCATGACCGAGCGCAACGAGATCACGACGATCCTCCAGCGCGCGCTCGTGGCGGCGAAGGACCTCTACGGCGAGCAGGAGAAGGGGACGCCGGACGACCCCGCCATCACGAAGATCTCCGTCCACCACTTCTGCAAGCTCGTCAACGGCAAGCCGCTGCAGCGTCCGGGCTGGTACTACGACACCGACCAGCAGGGCGAGGCGATCGTCGACGTGACGACGCACCTCGTCGACCTCGTGCAGTGGGAGGCCTTTCCCGGCCAGGCGCTCCGGACCTCCGACGTGAAGATGCTCAAGGCGCGCACGTGGCCGACGCCGATCACCGCGCAGGACTACAAGACCTCGACGGGCCTCGACGCGTGGCCGGGCTTCCTGAAGAAGGCCGTGGACAAGGACAACGTGCTGCAGTGCAGGGCGAACGGCGAATTCACCTACCAGCTCAAGGGCGTCCACGCCAAGGTCTCCGTGGAATGGCGCTTCATGCCGCCGGCCGGCACGGGCGACACGCACTACTCGCTCATGCGCGGCACGAAGGCGGAGGTGGTCATCCGCCAGGGCAAGGACGAGGGCTACAAGCCGCGCGTCTACGTGAAGCCGCGCGCCGGGCAGGACCGCGCCGCGCTCGAAAAGGCGCTCGCCGCCGCCGTCGCGGCATTCGGCAAGGACTACCCCGGCGTCTCCTTCAAGGCAGACGGCGAGGGCTGGACGATGGTCGTGCCGCAGAAGTACGAGATCGGCCACGAGGCCCACTTCAGCCAGGTCATGAACATGTACCTCGGATGGATGAAGAAGGGCGAGCAGCCCGCCGACTACCTGCCCAACATGCTCGTGAAGTACTACACGATCGCCGAGGCCTGGAAGGCGAGCCGCTGATGCGCGCGGACGCCCGGACGGAGACGTGGTAGGAGGAGGCCCGGATGCTGCACGTCGTCGCCACGCCGATCGGAAACCTCGGCGACCTCTCCCCGCGCGGGCTGGAGGCCCTGAAGTCCGCCGCCCTCATCGCCTGCGAGGACACCCGCCGCACCTGGCAGCTGCTCGCGCACTTCGGCGTGCCGCGCCCCGAGATGGTCTCCTACCGCCAGGGGAACGAGGAGCGGACGACGGAGCGGATCGTCGCCGCCGTCCAGGCGGGCGCGGAGGTGGCGCTCTGCTCGGACGGCGGCTATCCCGGCATCTCCGACCCGGGCTACCGCCTGATCCGCACGTGCGCGCAGAGGGGCGTGCCCTACGAGGTCGTCCCCGGCGCGAGCGCCGTGGACGTGGCGCTCCTGTCGAGCGGCCTTTCCACGTCGTCCTTCACGTTCCGCGGCTTTCCGCCGCGCGGGCCGGGGGCGCTGCGGAACTGGTTCGCCGAGGACCGGGACAAGGCGCACACGCTCGTCTGCTACGAGTCCCCGTTCCGCATCGGGGCGACGCTGGCGGCCGCCTGCGAGGCGCTGGGCGACCGCGAGGCGGCCGTGTGCATCGAGCTGACGAAGCTGCACGAGCGCGTGTCGCGCGGCTACCTGTCCGATCTGGCGCGGGAATTCGCGGGCGCGAAGGTGAAGGGCGAAGTCGCGCTCGTGATTGCCGGAAGCAACCCGAAGTTCGCCCGGGGGAAGAAGGAGGACGCATGAAGAAGATGATGCTGTGCTGGGCGCTGGCGGCCGGGATGGCCTCGGCGCCGGCGGCGGAGAAGATCTGGCTGGAGGACGTGGACCGTTCGACGATGACGTGCGGCTACCGCACGCCGCTCGTCGCGCGGTCCATCGAGGGCGGCCTGCTGTCCGTCGGCGGCAAGGCATACGAGCACGGCCTCGGCACGCACGCGAACAGCACGCTCGCGGTGCCGCTCGGCGGGAACGCGCTGTCCTTCGAGGCGGTCGTGGGCATCGACGACGAGATGAAGGGGCGCCGCCAGGCGAGCGTCGAGTTCAAGGTGTGGGCGGACGGCCGGCTTGCCGCCACGTCGGGGCTGCTCCGGCGGAAGGCGCGCGCGGCGAACCTGAAGGTGGACCTCGCGGGCGTGCAGGTGGCCGTGCTGGAGGTGACGGACGGCGGCGACGGCAACGACAGCGACCATGCCGACTGGGCGGACGCCTTCTTCCTCTTCAAGGACGGCACGAGGCCGCCGAAGCCGGAGACGCTGACGGAGCAGCTGGGCGTGCTGACGCCGAAGGCGCCCGCGGCCCCTCGCGTGAACGGCCCCGCCCGCGTGGGCGTGCGGCCCGGGAGCCCGATCCTCTACCGCGTGCCCGTGACGGGGGAGCGGCCGATGAAGATCGCCGTGGAGGGGCTGCCGCCCGGCGCCGTCTTCAACGCGGACCGCGCCTCCGTGAACGGGGCGGTGGCGCGTCCCGGCGAATACCCGCTCGTCGTCACGGCGGAGAACGCGCAGGGCCGCGCGACGCGCACGGTGACGCTCGTCGTGGGCGACACGCTCGCGCTCACGCCCCCGATGGGCTGGAACAGCTGGAACGTCTTCGGCGGCGGCGTCACCGAGGAGAAGGTGAAGGCGGCGGCGGACGCGATGGTCGCGAGCGGCCTCGCCGACCACGGGTGGAGCTACATCGTCGTCGACGACTTCTGGCAGAACCGCCCCGGCGAGAAGGAGGACAGGACGCTCATGGGCGCCGTGCGCGCGGCGGACGGCACGATCAGCCCGAACGCGCGCTTCCCCTCGATGAAGGGCCTCGCCGACTACATCCACGCGAAGGGGCTGCGCGCCGGCCTCTACTCCTCGCCGGGCCCGACGACCTGCGGCGGCTGCGCCGGCAGCTGGATGCACGAGTTCCAGGACGCGAAGACGTATGCGGACTGGGGGTACGACTTCCTCAAGTACGACTGGTGCAGCTACGGGCGCGTCGCGTTCGGCGCCGGGCTCGACCGCGCGCGCTTCCCCTACCTCCTGATGGGCAAGGCGCTGCGCGAGCAGAACCGCGACATCCTCTTCTCCCTCTGCCAGTACGGCATGGACAACGTCTCCGCCTGGGGCGAGACGGTGTGGGGCAGCTGCTGGCGCACGACGGGCGACGTCTTCGACAACTGGGGCAGCATCTACGGCAGCATCCAGAAGCAGGCCGCGCTCTGGCCGTGGTCGCGGCCGGGGGCGTGGAACGACCCGGACATGCTCTGCGTCGGGAAGATGCACTGGAACGGCTTCAAGGGCTCGCGCCTCACGCCGAACGAGCAGTACACGCACGTCTCGCTCTGGTGCCTCGTGGGGGCGCCGCTCATGATCGGCTGCGACATGGCGCGGCTCGACGACTTCACGTTCAGCCTCCTCTCGAACGACGAGGTGCTGGCGGTCGACCAGGACCCGCTCGGGCGCGGGGCGGCGAAGATCGCCGCGGACGGCATGGCCGAGATCTGGGCGCGCCCGCTCGCGGACGGCTCGGTGGCCGCGGGCCTGCTGAACGCGAACTTCACCACGCAGGACGTGACGCTCGACCTCGCCGCCGCCGGGCTGGAGGGCGGCTGGCGCGTGCGCGACCTCTGGCGGCAGAAGGACGAGGGCGAGGCGCGCGGCGTCTACACCGCGCGCGTCCCCGGCCACGCGACGCACCTCGTGCGCCTTGCGCCCGCGCGCGACGGACGCCTCCGCGCGGGCATGGCGGACGTCCGCGAGAACGCCTGGCGCCGCCAGGTCGAGGCGACGCGCCCCGTGCGGCCGCCCGCGCCGCAGGACGCCGCGACGGCGCCCTGCGAGCCCTGCCGGGCCAAGAAGGCGGGATTCTGACGGCGGGCCTTCTAACACGCCACTAACAGGCGGGTGCTATAATCCCCGCCCATGACGCGATTTGTAAAACAAAGAGAGGCAAAGAAGACATGCTCAAGGTCGAGAACCTGAAGAAGAGCTTCGGCTCCTTCGAGGCGGTGAAGGGGATCTCCTTCAGCGTCGCGAAGGGCGAGGTGCTGGGCTTCCTGGGGCCGAACGGCGCAGGCAAGTCGACGACGATGCGAATGATCACGGGGTTCATCCCGCCGACGTCCGGAACCGCGGTGATCTGCGGGCACGACATCCTCAAGGACCCGATCGGCGCGAAGAGCGCGCTCGGCTACCTGCCCGAGGCGGCGCCGAGCTACCGGGCGATGACGGTGGAGGACTTCCTCGCGTTCATCGCGCGGGCGCGCGGCTTCTCCGGCGCGGCCGTGAAGGCGCGCGTGGCGGCGGCGATCGAGAAGGCCCGCCTCGCGGGCGTCGCGCGGCAGACGATCGACACGCTCTCGAAGGGCTACCGCCAGCGCACGTGCTTCGCGCAGGCGATCCTGCACGACCCGCAGGTGCTCATCATGGACGAGCCGACGGACGGCCTCGACCCGAACCAGAAGTTCGTCGTGCGCGAGATGATCAAGGAGATGGCCAGGGAGAAGGCGATCATCATCTCCACGCACATCCTCGAGGAGGTCGACGCCGTCTGCACGCGCGCGATCATCATCGCCCAGGGCGAGATCAAGGCCGACGGCACGCCGGAGGAGCTGCGCGCGCTGGACCCGAGCGGCAAGCTCGACGCCGTGTTCCGCAACCTCACGATGAAGGAGGAGAAGTAAGATGAGCTGCTGCTGTGGAAACAAGTCCGGGCACTGCCCGCTCCGCTCGGTGCGGACCGTCTTCGGGCGCGAGTTCAAGGCCTACTTCGACTCCCCCGTCGCCTACGTCTTCCTCGTCGCGTTCCTCGTGCTCGCCGGCTTCCTCACGTTCGGCGTCGCGATGTTCTACGAGCGCCGCCAGGCCGACCTCACGCCGTTCTTCTTCTGGCA
>CAVEVC010000044.1:0-16379 GCA_963618935.1 Clostridiales bacterium CCNA10
AGCTGAAGATGTTCGAACGGCAGGGCGGGGTCTGCCCCCTCTGCGGCAAGAAGTTCGCGTTGGAGGAGATGCACGCCGACCACGTGACGCCGTGGTGCAAGGGCGGGCAGACGACGCTGGAGAACGGCCAGATGCTCTGCCACGACTGCAACTGGACGAAGGGGAAGAAGTAGGAATCTCGCATTTTATAAAAAGCCATTTTCCCTAACCTCCTTCCGTGTCCGGCGAAGCGGGTTTCCGTGTTCCGCAGTCGAGTATGTGAATTCATATTCGATTCAATCGCGCAAATGTTTGAATTATATGTAATTTACGTTGTGTACAGAGTTTATTACGCATTGAAATCTCATTTACGGGCATGGGGGAAGATGATTGTGGGATTTCGCTTCGGAACGGTGCCTTGGAAACTGGGTACAGGGTCGTGTAGGAGGAGGGATGCAGGGATGCAACGTAGAAGCGTAGAAGGGAGGGGCGCGGTAGAAGGGAGGGGCACGCTCCGCGCCCGGACGCGACAAGCGCGTCCCTCCCGTATTCGCGCGAAACCGTTCTTTGCGCGAAACCGTCCCGCGCCGCCTTCGGCGCGTGGACGCATGTTTCTTTCGACAGCAACATTTTTTCGATTCCGTAACATCTGATACGAAACGGCCAAGGGGATTCGTGCTATACTCCGCCCCGTCATGAACAGGAACATCTTCGGCAACGTCTGGTGGCGCGACCCCGCTCTCAAAGCGTGGTGATGCCGAGTTTTGCCTTTTTCCCCCAGACCCGAACGGCCCCGCTTTGAGAGAAGCGAGGCCGTTTCCGTTTTGTCCGGCGGGATGCGAAGCCACTTGGCCCACCACCAACTTAACCACCACCAACTTAACTACTTAACCACTTAACAACTTAATCCATAGCGGAGCGATCAAACCATGCTCAAGCATCTGACAGAAGAAGAATTCGCGCGGCGCACGGCTTCGGGCGCGCGCACGCCCGTCTACCGCGAGTACCTGGCGGACCGCGAGACGCCGGTCTCGGTGCTCACGCGCGTCGCCGAGGACGACGCCGTGTTCCTTTTGGAAAGCGTGTCCGGCGGCGAGACGCGCGGGCGCTATTCCTTCCTCGGCATCGACCCCTACGGGACGTTCGTCGCGGACGGGGACGGAAACCCGCTCGCGCCCCTGCGCGAAAAGGTGCGCGCGCGTCCTTTCACGCCCGCGCCCGAACTGCCGTCCCTGCAGGGCGGGGCGATCGGCTACCTCGCCTACGACGCGGTGAAGGCGTTCGTGCCGCGCGTGGGGCTCGCGCGGGAGGCGGGGACGCCCCTCGCGGCGTTCCTGCTGACGGACACGCTCCTCGTCTTCGACGACGTGCGCCAGACGATCCTCGTCGTGCGGGTGGCGGGCGTGGAGGCGGGCGAGACGGCCCCGGCGGCCTACGCGCGGGCGATGGACGCGATCGACGGCGTCTACCGGCGCCTCCTCACGGCGGACTCCATCGCGCGCTACATGGAGCGGCGCGGGGCGCGGACGGCGCACCACGTCGGCGCGTTCACGGGCGAGATGACGAAGGACGCGTTCGTGCGGATGGTCCAGGCCTGCAAGGCCGCGATCCGGGCGGGCGAGGCCATCCAGATCGTGCCGTCGCAGAAGTTCACGGCCGAGGCGGACGTCCCCGCGCTCTCGCTCTACCGCGCGCTGCGCATGGTGAACCCCTCGCCCTACAACTTCTTCCTCAAGATCGGCGGCAGGACGCTCATCGGCTCGTCGCCTGAGGAGCTCGTGAAGCTGGAGGGGGGCGTCGCCTCCACGTGCCCGATTGCCGGGACGCGCCCGCGCGGGCGGACGCCGGAGGAGGACCGCCGCCTGGAGGGCGAGCTCGTCCACGACCCGAAGGAGCGCGCCGAGCACGTGATGCTCGTCGACCTCGGGCGCAACGACCTCGGGCGCGTCTGCCGCACCGGGTCCGTGCGCGTGGAGGACTACGCGCACGTCGAGCGCTACTCGCACGTGATGCACCTCGTCTCGAACGTCGTCGGCGAGCTGGACGCGGCGAAGGGGCTGGACGCCTTCGACCTGCTGGAGGCGGCGTTCCCGGCGGGCACGCTCTCCGGCGCGCCGAAGGTCCGCGCGATGGAGCTCATCGCCCAGGTCGAGAAGTCCCCGCGCGGCGTCTACGGCGGCGCGGCGGGGTACTTCAGCTACACGGGCGACATGGACTTCGCGATCGTCATCCGCACGATGCTCCTCGAACGGGGGCGGCTCACGATGCGCGCGGGCGCGGGCATCGTCGCGGACTCCGACCCGGAGAAGGAGTACCAGGAAACGCTCAACAAGTCGCAGGCGGTCTTCGCCGCCGCCCGCTTCGCCGCCACGCTGTAAGGAGGTTCGCGATGATCCTGATGATCGACAACTACGATTCCTTCACCTACAACATCGTGCAGGAGTTCGGCATGCTCGGCGCCGACGTGCGCGTGGTGAAGAACGACGCGATCGACTGCGCGGGCATCGCCGCGCTGCGGCCCGAGGCGCTGGTGTTCTCGCCGGGCCCGGGGAACCCCGACGCGGCGGGCGTCACGCTCGCGGCCGTGAAGGCGTTCGCGGGGACGATGCCGCTCCTCGGCATCTGCCTCGGCCACCAGTCCATCGCCCAGGCGTTCGGCGGGCGGATCGTGGGCGCGAAGCGGCTCATGCACGGCAAGACCTCGCATCTGCGGCACGACGGGAAGGGGCTCTTCCGGGGCTTCCCGCAGGGCATGGAGGCGATGCGCTACCACTCGCTCGCCGTGGAGCGCGCGACGCTGCCGGCCTGCTTCGAGGTCTCGGCCGAGGCGGAGGACGGCGAGATCATGGGGCTCCGCCACCGGACGCTGCCCATCGAGTCCGTCCAGTACCACCCCGAGTCCATCGGCACGCCGGACGGCATCCGGCAGCTCGGGAACTTCCTCGACCTCGTGCGGGAGGCCGCGCGATGATCGCCGATGCCCTCAAGAAGGCCGCGGGCGGAAACCACCTGACGGCGGGCGAGACGCGCGAGGCGTTCCGCGAGATCATGGACGGCGCGGCGGATCCGGTCCAGGTCGCCGCGCTCCTGACGGCGCTCCAGATGAACGGCCCGACGGCGGAGGAGGTGGCGGGCGCGGCGCGCGCGATGCGCGCGGCGGGCGTCCATCTCCGCGCCCCGGCGGACGCCGTGGACATCGTGGGGACGGGCGGGGACGGCTTCGGCACGTTCAACGTCTCCACGACCGCCGCGTTCATCGCCGCCGGCGCGGGCGTGACGGTGGCGAAGCACGGCAACCGCGCCGCCACCTCGCAGTGCGGCGCGGCGGACTGCCTGGCGGCGCTCGGCTACAACCTCGACCTCGCGCCCGGGGACGTGGAGCGGTCCATCGCCGCGAACGGCATCGGCTTCTGCTTCGCGAACCTCTGCCACCCGGCGATGCGGCACGCGGCGCCCGTCCGGCGCGCCCTCCCGTTCCGCACGATCTTCAACCTGCTGGGCCCGCTCACGAACCCCGCCGGCGTCGCGCGCCACGCGCTCGGCGTCTACGCGCCGGACGTCGTGCCGCTCTACGTCGACGCGCTCCGGGCGCTCGGCGCGCGCAAGGCGCTCGTCTTCTGCGGCCCGGACGGCCTCGACGAATTGGGCCTCGCGGGCCCCTCGCACGTCGCCGAGCTGGACGCCGACGGCTCGGTGCGGGAATACGACTTCGACCCGGCGCGCGTCTTCGGGCGCTGCTACCCCGTCGAGGCGATTCGGGGCGGGGCGCCCGAGGAGAACGCGAAGCTCACGCGCGCCGTCCTTTCGGGCGAGGAGAAGGGCCCGTACCGATTCGCGGCCGCGCTCAACGCGGCGGCGGCGATCGTCGCGGGCGGCAAGGCGGCGACGCTGGCGGACGGCCTCTCCCTCGCCTTCCTCTCGCTCGACTCGGGCGCGGCCTGCCACACGCTCGCGGCGCTCGTCGCGGACTCCAACGAAGGGATGCACAAGCATGGACATTCTTGAGGACCTGTGCGCGCGGCGCCGGGCCGACGCCGAGGCGGCCGCGCGGGCCGTCCCCTACGCGGCGCTCGTGGAGCGGATCGCGGCGCTGCCCGCGCCGCGCGACGTGCGCGCGGCCTTCGCCGGGCCCGGCCTCCACGTCATCGCCGAGCTGAAGAAGGCGTCGCCCTCGGAGGGGCTGATCCGCGCCGACTTCGATCCCGTCTCGCTCGCGCGGGCGTATGCGGCGAACGGCGCGGCGGCGGTCTCCGTCCTCTGCGAGCCGCACCGCTTCCTCGGCAGCGAGGCGTTCCTGCGGGCGGTGCGCCCGGTTGCCGCGCTGCCGCTTCTCTACAAGGACTTCCTCACGACCGAGTACCAGGTCGCCGCCGCGCGCGCGGCGGGGGCGGACTTCTGCCTCCTCATCGCGGCCGTGCTGGACGACGCGCGCCTGCGGCGCCTCCTCGACCTCGCGCACGCATTCGGCCTCGCGGCGCTCGTCGAGGCGCACACCGCCGAGGAGATCCGGCGGGCGGTCCAGGCGGGCGCGCGGATGGTCGGCGTCAACTGCCGCGACCTCCGCACGTTCCGGACGGACCCCGCGCTCACGGCCGCGCTCGTCGCGCAGATCCCCGCCGGCATCACGCGCATCGGCGAGAGCGGCATCAAGACGCACGCGGACCTGCTTGCGGTCAGGGCGGCCGGGGCCGACGGCGTCCTCGTCGGGACGGCGCTCATGCGCGCGCCGGACCCCGGCGCCGCGCTGCGGGAACTCCTCGGCCCCTCCTCCACTTCTCCATCGACATAAAGGAACACACATGAAACCACAAGGACACTTCGGCCCCTACGGGGGGCAATACGTGGCGGAAACCCTCATGGGCCCGCTCCATGAACTCGCGCGGGCCTACGGCGACGCGAAGAAGGACCCCGCGTTCCAGCGCGAACTCGACGGCCTCCTGCGCGACTACGTGGGGCGCGAGTCGCCGGTCACGGCGTGCCGCCGCCTCTCGGACCGCCTCGGCGGCGCGACGATCGCGCTCAAGCGCGAGGACCTCAACCACACGGGCGCGCACAAGGTGAACAACACGATCGGCCAGGCGCTGCTCGCGAGGCGGATGGGCAAGAAGCGCCTCATCGCCGAGACGGGCGCGGGCATGCACGGCGTCGCCACGGCGACCGTCGCCGCGCTCTTCGGGATGCCGTGCGAGGTCTACATGGGCGCCCTCGACGTGAAGCGCCAGGCGCCGAACGTGGAGCGCATGCAGATGCTCGGCGCGACCGTCCACGCGATCGAAGAGGGCTCGGCGACGCTCAAGGACGCGATGAACGAGGCCCTGCGCGACTGGGTGACGAACTGCGACGACACGTTCTACGTGATCGGCACGTGCGCGGGCCCTTATCCGTACCCGGACATGGTGCGCGACTTCCAGAGCGTGATCGGCAAGGAGGCGCGCCGCCAGTGCCTCGCGAAGTTCGGCCGCCTGCCCGACCAGGCCCTCGCCTGCGTGGGCGGCGGCTCGAACGCGATCGGCCTCTTCGCCGGGTTCCTCGACGACCCGCAGGTGAAGCTCGTCGGCGTGGAGGCGGGCGGGAAGGGGCTGGCGACGGGCGAGCACGCCGCGTCGATCAACGGCGGGCGCCCCGGCGTCCTCCACGGCGCGAAGACGATGCTCCTCCAGACGGCCGACGGCAACATCGTCGACACCTACTCGGTCTCCGCCGGGCTGGACTACCCCGGCGTGGGGCCCGAGCACTGCCTCCTCCACGACACGGGCCGCGCCGAATACACGGCGATCACCGACGGCGAGGCGATCGCCGCCTTCGACGCCCTCTGCCGCTACGAGGGCATCATCCCCGCGCTCGAGTCGAGCCACGCCGTCGCCGAGGCGATCAAGCGCGCGCCGCACCTGCCGAAGGAGGCGATCCTGCTCGTCAACCTCTCCGGGCGCGGCGACAAGGACATGGACAACATCCGGACGTACAAACAACAGCATGAAGCCAGTTAAGTCGCCGCTGTGCGGCTTGATCCAGTTGATGAATGATTCAGCTTTGTAAAGGAAGTGTACAAATGAGTGACAGAATCAAGCGGCGCTTCGCGCGGGCGAAGGCCGAAGGGCGCGGCGCCTTCGTGGCGTACCTGACCATGGGGTATCCGACCCTCGCGCAGAGCGAGGCGGCGGTGGACGACCTCGTCGCGGGCGGCGTGGACGTCGTCGAGCTCGGCGTGCCGTTCTCCGATCCGTTCGCGGACGGGGCGGTCATCCGCACGGCGGCCTACGAGGCGCTGCGGCAGGGCGTGACGCTCGACGACGTGCTCGCGGCCGCGAAGCGCATCCGCGCGCGGCACCCCGAGACGGGGCTCGTCCTCTTCACCTACTACAACCTCATCTTCTCGAAGGGGCTGGAGGCATTCGCGCAGGCGGCCGCCGACGCGGGCGTCGACGCCGTCCTCTCCGTGGACCTCCCCCTCGAGGAACGCGGCGAGCTGCTGGGCGCGCTGCGCCCCCGCGGCCTTACGGTCGTGCCGCTCATCGCGCCCAACACGCCGCTCGAACGGGCGGTGGAGAGCGCGGCGGGCCTGGACGACACGTTCCTCTACGTCATCACGGTGAAGGGGACGACGGGGGCGCGCGCGGAGCTGCCGCCGGACCTCACGGCGCACCTCGACGCGATCCGCGCGGCGGTGAAGGTCCCGGTCGCCGCCGGCTTCGGCATTTCCACGCGGGCGCAGGCGGCGGTCGTCTCGCGCCATGCGGACGGCTTCGTCGTCGGCTCCGCGCTCGTGAGGCGCCTCGGCGCGGAGGGCTCGCTGAAGGGGCCCCTCCTGCCGTGAAGCTGAAGGTCTGCGGCGTGAACGACGCGGCGTTCGCCGTCGAGGCCGCGCGCCTCGGGGCGGACTACCTCGGCTTCGTCTTCGCGCCGTCCTCGCCGCGCGCCGTCACGCCGGAGGCGGCGGGGCGGATCGCGCGGGCGGTGCGGGAGGCCGTGCCCGCCCCGCCCCGCCTGGTCGGCGTCTTCGTCGACGAGACGGCGGCGGAGGCCCTGGCCGTCCTGCGGGCGGCCGGGCTGGACATCGCGCAGCTCCACCGCCGCGCGACGGCGGCGGACGTCGCCGCCGTGCGGGCGGCGGGGTACGAGGCCTGGACGCTCGCGGGCGGCGCGCCGGGGGACGGCGTCCTCTTCGACTCGAGCCACGGCGACGGCGAGACGGCGTTCCGCCGGGGCGCGTACACGGCCGTCCTCGCCGGGGGCGTCTCCGCCGCGAACCTCGCGGCGGCGCGCGCGTTCAATCCCGACGTCCTCGACGTTTCGGGCTCGCTCGAATCGGCGCGGGGCGTCAAGTCGATCCCCCTCCTCCGCGCGTTCATCGCCGCCTGGCGGAATTTTTGATATACTGGCGCGGTCTTCACAAAGGAGTGCAACATGGACGTACGCTATACGGTTGGCAGGAACGAGTACCGGCGCATGACGACGGAGGAGCTGCGCGCGGCGTTCCTGAACACCGCGCTCTGCGAGGCGGGCAAGGTCAAGCTCATGTACTGCGAGGTCGAGCGGGGCATTGCGGGCTTCGCGGCGCCGACGGCGGCGCCGCTCGCGCTGCCGGCGGGCAAGGAGCTCGCGGGCGCGTTCTTCTGCGCGCGGCGCGAGCTTGGCGTCCTCAACGTGGGCGGCGCGGGCACGGTGACGTGCGACGGCGAGGCCTACGCGCTCCAGCCGCGCGAAGTGCTCTACGTGGGGCGCGGCACGAAGGAGGTCGTGTTCGCGTCCGAGAACGCCGAGGCGCCGGCGCTCTTCTACCTCGTGAGCTATCCGGCGCACCGGGCGTTCCCCACGAAGCGCATCCGCTTCGAGGACGCGAACCACCGCCGCTGCGGCGCGAAGGAGGACTGCAACCTCCGCACGATCCACCAGTTCATCCTGCCCGGCCGCTGCGACAGCTGCCAGCTCGTGATGGGCTACACGGAGCTGGAGCCGGGCAGCAACTGGAACACGATGCCCGCGCACACGCACGAGCGGCGCACGGAGATCTACATGTACTTCGGCGTCGAGCCGGGGCAGTGCGTGTTCCACTTCATGGGCCCGGGCGACGAGACGCGCCACCTCGCGGTCCACGACCACGACGTCGTCGTCTCGCCGATGTGGTCCATCCACTCCGGCGTGGGCACGCGGGCCTACGCCTTCTGCTGGGCGATGGGCGGCGAGAACCAGGCGTTCGACGACATGGACGGCATCGCCGTCGAGGCGTTAAAGTAATAATCAAGTCGCTTCGCCTTTAAGTAGTTAAGTCGCCCCTTCGGGGCTTTAAGTTCCTTCAGGCTTCCATTTAACCACTTAACTGCTCAACCACTAAACTATTTAATCACTTAACTACTTAATCACTTAACCACTTAATCACTTAACTACTTAATCACTTAACCACTTAATTTCTGGAGGCAGGCGATGGTTCTCGATCAGTTCAAGCTGGACGGCAAGGTCGCGGTCGTGACGGGCGCGGGGCGCGGCATCGGGCAGGCGTATGCGCTGGCGCTCGCGGAGGCGGGGGCGGACATTGCGGCGGTCGACGTCATCGCGATGGACGAGACGCTGGCCGCGGTCAAGGCGCTCGGCCGCCGGGCGCTCGGCGTCAAGGCCGACCTCGCGAAGGGCGAGAGGGAGGCGCCGAAGATCGTCGCGAAGGCGGTGAAGGCGCTCGGGCGCGTGGACATCCTCGTGAACAACGCGGGCATCATCCGCCGCGAGCCGTTCCTGGAGCACAGCGCGAAGAACTGGAACGACGTCATCGCCATCAACCTCTCCACGCCGTTCTTCCTCTCGCAGGCGGCGGCGCGGCAGATGGTGGCGCAGGGGCAGGGCGGCAAGATCATCAACATCGGCTCGATGCTCTCCTACCAGGGCGGCATCCTGATCCCCGGCTACGCGGCGGCGAAGGGCGGCATCAAGTCCCTCACGATGCTCATGGCGAACGAGCTGGGCAGATACGGCATCTGCGTGAACGCGATCGCGCCCGGCTACATCGCGACGGCGAACACGGCGCCCATCCGCGCGGACAAGAAGCGCAGCAAGGCGATCCTCGAGCGCATCCCCGCCGGGCGCTGGGGCACGCCGGACGACCTGAAGGGCCTCTGCGTGTTCCTCGCCTCGCCGGCGAGCGACTACGTGACCGGCTTCATGTATGCGTGCGACGGCGGCTGGCTCGCCCGCTGAACGGACTCGATGAAGATCCTCACCCGATACGTCCTGCGCGAGTTCTGCGTCCCCCTCTTCTACTGCCTGGCGGGGTTCGTCTCGATCTACCTCCTCTTCGAGCTCTTCGGCTCGTTCAGCCGGCTGGTCGCGGCCCGGCCCGGCTTCCTGAAGGCCTGCACGTACCTCGCCGGCTACCTCGCGCCCTACTTCGAGTGGATGGCGCCGGCGTGCCTCATGCTGGCGACGCTCTACACGATGTGGAACTTCTGCCGCCACAGCGAGATCACCGCGATGCGCGCGAGCGGCATCGGCTTCTTCACGATCGTGAAGCCCCTCCTCGCGGTGGCCGCGCTCATGGCCCTGCTCGTGGGATGGGTGAACGAGGTGTACGTGCCGCGCCACGGGCAGTGGGCGAAGCTCTACAAGGCGCACCGGTTCAAGGAAGAGGACATGGAGAAGGCGGACGACATCGTCTTCCACAACGCGGCGAAGAGCCGGACCTGGCGCGTGGGGCTGCTCGTGGACGCGGAGGCGTCGATCCTGGAGGACGTCTCCGTCTCCGTCAACTATCCGGGCGGCGGGCGCCGGATGACGATCAACTCGCCCCGCGCCGAGTGCCTGGACGGCGTGTGGTACCTGATGGACCCGGAGATCGTCTACTACACGGAGCTGGGGGCCGAGATGCCCTCGCCCACCCCCGCGCTCGACAAGCTCTCCCTGCGCCCCTTCGTGGAGTTCGACGAGAAGCCCCGCGACTTCCTGCTGCAGAACCGCGACCCCGCCTTCTGCTCCACGCTGGAGCGCCTCCACTACCTCAAAATGCACCCGGCCCTCACGGCGGAGACGCGCCGGAGCCTCGTCTACGACCTCGCGGCGCAGGCTGTCGCGCCGCTCGCGTGCCTCGTCATCACGCTCTTCGCCATCCCCGCCGGCATCGCGAGCGGGCGGCAGAGCGTCTTCAAGGGCATCGTGGGCGCGCTCTGCATGTTCTTCGCCTTCTACGGCCTGACGATCGGCTGCATGGTCTTCGCGAAGAAGGGGTGGATGCCGCCCGTCCCGGCGGCCGTGCTGCCGGACATCGTCTTCTTCGCCGCGGGGTGCCGCCTCTTCTGGCGGCAGCGCTAGCGCGAAAGGCCGTCCGCAGGCTGGACGCGCCGCGTTCTTTTTGGTATACTGCCCGTCAGTTGCGCGTCGCCCGCCGGCGGCGGCATCGGACGGAACAGGAACAAGCGAAAGAGGACAGCAGTCAAATGGTTACGGCGATTATCGTGGCGGCAGGGAAGAGCGAGCGCATGGGCGCAGGCACGGACAAGGCATTTCTCAACCTTGGCCCAAAGCCCGTGGTGGCCTGGAGCCTGCTCGCCTTCGAGCGCTGCGCGGACGTCGACCAGATCGTCCTCGTCGTGCGCAAGGACCAGCTCATCGCCGCGAAGGCCGTCGTGCGGATGTTCGGCATCTCGAAGGCGCGGGCGGTCGTGGCCGGGGGCGCGAAGCGCCAGGACTCGGTGATGAACGGCATGAAGGAGCTGGACGTCGACACGCGCCTCGTCGTCGTCCACGACGGGGCGCGCCCCTGCGTGCGGCCCGAGACGATCTCCGAGGTCGTCAAGCTCGCCCGCCGCGCCGGCGCGGCGGTGGTGGGAAGCCGCATCTGGGACACGGTGAAGTTCGTCGAGAAGGGCACGACCGTCACGCGCACCGAGGACCGCGCGAAGCTTTGGGCCGTGCAGACGCCGCAGGCGTTCGACGTGCGCCTCCTGAAGCGGGCCTACGCGGCCGTGGCGGAGCAGAAGAAGGACGTGACGGACGACGCGTCCGCCGTGGAGCTGCTGGGCGAGCCGGTGAAGATCTTCGAGTCCGAAAAGCCGAACCTGAAGATCACGACGGTCGAGGACCTGCAGCTCGCCGCGGCCGTGGTGCTGAAGGCGTGATTGACTTGGGGTGAGAGCGAGGGAGAATGGGCCGGGTCTACGCGCTTCTCGGTGACATCCACGCGAACATCGACGCCCTGGACGCCGTGCTGGACGACGCGCGCGCGCAGGGCGTGACCGACTTCGCCTGCGTGGGCGACGTCGTCGGCTACAACGCCGCGCCCGCCGAATGCATCCGCGCGGTGCGCGACGAGCTCGCCTGCCCCTGCGTGCGGGGAAACCACGACCACTACGTGTCCGACCCCGGGACGAACCTGGCCGACTTCCACCCGAGCGCGGCGCAGGTGGTGGCGTGGACGCGCAGCCAGCTCTCCGAGGCCGACGTCCGCTGGCTCGGCGACCTGCCGCTCCAGAAGCCCGTGATGGGCTTCATGCTCGTCCACGCGACGCTCGACAAGCCCGCGCACTGGGGGTACGTCTTCGAGGACCAGCAGGCCGAGGCGAACTTCAGCTACCAGTACACGCCGCTCTGCTTCCACGGGCACACGCACGTGCCGATCGTCTACGCGCACGGGCCGGGGGGCGTGGTCCACTACCAGCCGCGCGACTTCACGCTCGAGCTGGGGCAGCGCCTCTTCATCAACGTGGGATCCGTCGGGCAGCCGCGCGACGGCGACCCGCGCGCCTCCTACGTGGTCTACGACATGGCGGCGCGGCAGGTCCGCTTCCGCCGCCTGGAATACGACGTGCAGGCGGCGATGGCGCGCAACCGCCTGGCGGGGCTGCCGGAGAAGTGCGCGTCCCGCCTGGAGATCGGGCGCTAGGAGAGGGGTGCGCGGTGAGAGGTCTGTCGGTCGTTGTTTCCCTTCTGCTCTGCTGGTGCGCGGGGTGCCTCTCCTCGTCCGCCCCGGCGGCAAAGGCGTGGACGCTCGACGCCGCCCCGGCCGCCCCGGCGGGCGCGGTCCTGGAGGGCGCGGGGAGGGCCGCGTTCGCCACGACGCGCGTGGGGCCCGTGGCCGTGGACGCGCCCTACGACCGGACGCCGTTCGTGGTGCGGCGCGAGGACGGCTCCGTCGCGTTCGACCACTACAACGTCTTCGCCTCCCCCCCGGCGGCGCTGCTGCGCGCGCCCGTGCGGGCCCGGATCGGCGCGGACGGCCGCTTCGGCAGCGTCGTCGGCCCCTCCAGCGCCGCCTGGGCCGACGCGCAGGTGGAGGTGCAGGTGACGGACCTCTCGCTCGACTGCCGCGCCCCCGGCCGCCGCCTCGCGCGCGCCGCCCTCGCGCTCGACGTCGTCAAGGCCGGGCAGGGCCCGCGCCGCGTCGCCCTGCAGGGAACGGGCTTCGGCGAGGCGGACGCGGCGGAAGGCGACTACGCGCGGGCGTTCTCCTGCGCGGTCGACGCGGCGCTGGCGGAGGCGCTGAAGGCGCTGAAGGCCCCGGCGGGCGAAGCGGCGCGCTGACGGCCCCCGGCGCGCTGAAACTTTTTTCGGATTCCCCTGTAGATTCCGCCGGCGGCCGCCCTACTCCCAAGTGGACACAGCCAACCAACTGTCCATGCCGCTCCAGGACCTCCCCATTTCCTGGAGCGGATTTTTTGTCCCATATTTTTTTGCGCGTGAATGTGTCGTCGCAGCCCCTCGGCGCATTGACCTGGATTGCGCGGTTATGGTATAATTCGGGCAGTTTCTTGTTGGGCGGGTGGTGCTTCGCCTGACACGCGGGTAAAACCGCGATTGCTCTTTGACATCGGCTGATGGGCACCTGACGTCGGCCATCGGCCTGAAGTTCGTGCGCGGCAGGGCAACCTGTTGTGCCGAGACGGAGGGCAGAACCTTGGAAGAGACCGCCGCCGCAAAGGGCGGTCGAACCAAGGGGCCGGGAATCCCAAAAGGATCCGGCCTGTCCGCCGAAACGCCGCGAGGCGCGATGGCGGGCAGCGTACGCAACAGTGCTGTCGTTGGCTTCGTGGGCGGTGTTCGCCAAGCCGTCCGTTGAGATCTTGTCTTCAAAGATGAGAGAATCCGATCCAACGGTGATGGATGTTACCTATAAGGTGACAAGTACAAATGACATGGTGAATGTGCGCGCGCTGGCGTTCCAGGACGGCGTGAGGAGTTTTGCGAATGTGGTGCGTCCCGCGAAGTTCCTTGACGGCAGCCAGATCGGCGACGGCGTGCCGGCGAACGCGGTCAACTCGTTCGCGTGGCAGGTGTCGGCGGACTGGGACGTCGACCTCGCCAAGGTGGCGGTCGAGGTGCTCGCGCAGGATGTCGGTGCTGGCCTCGTGCTGCTCGACTCCGTGACGATTCCGGCGCACGGCGACTACGCCGCCGTCACCGTCTCGACGAACATCGTTACCGATGCCGAGTATCTCGACGCGATCTACTGGCTCTACGCGAACGGCGACGAAGACCTCACGCTCAAGGACGGCTGGCTGCGCGACTCGCAGGATCGCATCCTCGTCAACGGCAACGCACTGTGGGGAGCCGGTTGTGCGTCCGAGTTTGTCTACGGCAAGATGGGCGGCGACGCGATGGGCACAAACTGTCGGTTTCCGCACGCGGCCGTCGCCGCCGTGGAGCGCATCCGTCGCGCGTCGATGCCGTATTCAGGCAACCACTGCTACACGATCAAGGGCCTGACCGCCCCTGCCGCGCAGACGATGGGGAGCGGGCTTTACATGGTTATCGACCTCAACAGCATGGACTATAGATTCCCCGTCACTTACATGGATTCCGCGCTGGCGAAGTGGGGCGACGAATACAAGACGAACAAGATTGTCCTGCGGCGCATCGACGACCCGAACGGCGTCTACTACGTCGGCGTGTTCGAGATCACCGAGGCGCAGTGGGCGAAGGTGATGGGCGGTTCGTCAACATCCACGAAGCCGAAGAACTATGTCTCCTACAACGCCATACGCGGCGACGCGGGCGTCTATGACTGGCCGACGTCGAGCGAGGTCGCGCGCAACAGCTTCATGGGCGCGTTGCGGCTGATGACGGGCATCGCGACATTCGACCTGCCGAGCGAGGCGGAGTGGGAGTTCGCGGCGCGGGCGGGCGTGACGACGAAGTGGCTCTGCGGCGACAGCGAGACGGGGCTTGACGACTATGCTTGGTATGAAGCGAACAGCGACGGTTCGACGCACGAGGTCGGCACGCGCCAGCCGAACGCCTGGGGGCTTTACGACGTCCACGGCAACGTGTGGGAATGGTGCTTGAATCGCTATTCGAGCTACAACTCCAACCGGCTGCTTCGCGACGGCGCGTATGACAGCGATGCGTCGAACTGCGCCTTTGCCTACCGCTACGGCTACAACCCGTCCGTCGTCTGGGACTGCTACGGGTGTCGCTTGGCTTGCCGTCTAGGATCGAACTGAGTTCCATGTGAGGCGAATGAGCGCGAGGCGGAGAGTTGAACGGACGGGGGGCGCAGCGGGCTTAGAACAAGTCCGCGTGTGTGCCGGTGTCGGTGAGCGTGAGGACGAGCTCGCCCGTCTCGCGGTAGAAATACAGCAGAACCCAGTCGTTTTCGATATGGCAGTCACGAAGTCCAGAAAGGTCGCCGGAAAGGGCGTGGTCTTTGTTCTGCGGCGGCAGCGTCTCGCCGTTGGCGAGTTTGGCGACAATCGCCTCAAGTTTGGCTCCGTCCTTTCCGCGCGCGATCATCTTCTTCAGGCTCTTGCGGAAGCGCGTCGATTGGAAGATGCGGTATTTCATGAGAAGAGGAAGTCGTGGAGTTTGGCAGGATCGTCGCAGAACTTTGCGTCAGGCGACTCGGCTTCGCATTTCGCCTCCTCGTATGCCTTGAGAAGCCGCCTGTGCTTGCCCCGATGCGAGAGGGCGAAGGGGATGCCCTCGACGTCGCGTACCTTTTTCATGAAGCAGTTGAACGCCGTCGAGAGGTTCATCCCGATGTCCGAGAGGATCTCCTCGACCTCGGCCTTGAGCTCCGGGTCGGTTCGAAAGGTGATGGTTGCGGTTGCGCTCATGGATTGTTCTCCTTTTGCTGGTCAAGATGCAGATAGTGTATCAAAGATGTCTTGCGCCGTCAATACGGCGGCTGGGGCTTGCGCAAGCAGAAAGGCGAGAAGATGCGCTACATTTCGGGGACGGCGTTCGACCTGGCGTCATATCTCAAGGACGCGACGAAGGGCGAGGCCGACCTGACGGTCGCGCTCGGCTCGCACACGTTCATCAAGGTCAAGGCCGAGACCGCCGTCAAGCAAGAAGGAGAAGAGGAATAAAGACTCTTCGAGAACTTCGGGCTGCAATGGGTCGGGTGCCGTTCGGACGCGGGATTATGGTATAATTCGCGTCGAATGAAGCCGTTCGAAAACGCCACGGAAACGAAAGCCCCCGCCCTCCGGCCGGAGCAGATCAATGGCTCGTGTCGTGCGCCACGCGCATTAGGGATTTTGGTATAATTAGCGCCAGTCGTCATTTCGCAGGAGTTTCTTATGTTTGAGCCGATGCCCTTTGAGAGAGAAAAGCACGTCTACCGGTGCGACGAATTTAGCGAACTGCTGAAGGACGCCGTCCGCTTCTTTCATGGAACGCCGGTCTGCAAGTTCCCGCCCGAAGAGCGTTTCGCCGGCGCGGGCGTCTATGCCCTGTATTATATCGGGAAGACTGGTATCTACGGAAAGTTCGGGCTTGAAATCAACCGCGAAGAGTATCGATTGCCGATTTACGTCGGCAAGGCAGAGCCATCCGGTTGGCGGCAGAGCCGGAGCGTGAATGCCGAGAGACCGAGCAACAAACTTTTTGATCGACTTGGCCAGCATTCGCGGAACGTGTCTTGCGCGAAGAACCTCAAACTGTCCGATTTCGCCTGCCGTCTGATGATTCTCGAAGGACCTGTCGAAGCGATGATCGCCTCCGTAGAGGCGTCGCTCATCGCCATGCACCGTCCGCTCTGGAACAGTGTGATCGACGGGTTTGGCAACCACAATCCAGGGAACAAGCGCTTCGGCGGAATGCTCACGCAATGGGATGCCCTGCACCCAGGACGCGCATGGGCGAAGAAGATGTCTGGCGAGACGCCGGATGTCAAGATGCTGAACCGCCGCGTCAAGGACTACCTGGTCGGGATGCGATGAGAAGCCTGGAACTGTTCAGCGGATGCGGCGGTCTGGCAAAGGGGCTTGAACAGGCCGGGTTCGAGCATTGCGCGTTCGTTGAGTTCAACAAATGGGCGTGCGCAAGCCTGCGGGCGAACTTCAATCCAGCGCTCGTGCATGAGACGGACGTCCGCGAATTCGACTTTTCGTCGGTTGGGTCGGTCGACCTGATCGCCGGCGGCCCGCCGTGCCAGCCGTTCTCCCTCGGAGGGCTGTCCCGCGCCGATGCGGATTCGC
>CAVEVC010000045.1:0-6399 GCA_963618935.1 Clostridiales bacterium CCNA10
CCCGTTCGGACGCCACGCGCCGAGGGCGGCGCGGGTACATTGCGCGCCAACCCGCCCCACAGTCTCCCTGCCCCCCTGAAACCCTCAACCAGCCCCAACCCCCTGAAACCTAAAACCTACTTCCCCTCGTCCTTCCCCACGTCCTTCCCCTTCCCCGCCTTTGCGCGGGCGCGGGCCTCGGCGATCTCCTTGAGCGTGTCCTTCACCTCGGCGGACTCCGGGATGATCGCCAGCGCCCGCTTCGCGTGCCGCTCGGCCTCGTCGAAGCGCTTCGTGTAGAGGCAGACCATCGCGAGGTTGTTCCACACGGCCGGCTCCTTCGGCTTCTTCACGAGACAGCGCCGCAGGTATTCCTCCGCGCGCGCCCACTGCTTCTGGGTGTAGTAGCTCATGCCCACGCCGAAGTTCGCGTTCGGGTCGTCGGGGTCCGCCGCGAGCACCACCTCGCCGTAGCGGCGCGCCAGCACGAAGTCGGCCCGCGCAAGCGCGAGCTGCAGGCCCTCGCGCGGCGTGACCTGCTTGAGCGTCGTCGCCTTCGCCCGCTCCAGCGCGGTGAGGATCGTGTTCAGCGACTCGTTCGAGCGGTCGAGCGCGTCGGAGAGATGCACGTCCTTCATCGCCATCGCCGCGTCGCCCGCTCGGTCCGCCCGCTCGGCGCGCATCCGCGCAAGGCGCGAGATGCGCCACTGCACGAAGAGGAAGAGGTCGCGCACCGTGCGCCCGGCGGCCTTCTCAAGCCCGCCCGACGCATAGAGGTCGAGGATGCGGTCCGCCAGCGCCGTCGCGCGCGCCACGCCCGCCTCGCACGCCGCCGGGTCCATGCCGGCCGGACGCGCCAGAACGCCCGAGCAGACGGGCAGCTCCTTGCCGTCGCGCTTCCAGAGCTCGAACCCCAGCTGGACGGCCGCCTCCCGCAGGCGCGCCGGCCGGTCGCGCACCCACGCGCGCAGCGCCATCGGCGCGCCCACCGAGAGCGAGAGCGTGTCCTCCGCGTCCGTCACGCCCCGCGTGCGCAGATACTGCTGGTACGGCGCGTTGGAGGCCATCATCGAAAGCGCCCGGAGCGTCCGCCCGCGCGCCGCCGCCTCCAGCTCCAGGCGCGGGTCGAACGAGCCGTCCGTGAAGATCCACCGCGCCTCCCCGCACTCCTCCACGACCTCCCGCACGTAGTCCTCCACGATCGTGAGCATCTGGCGCGTGCGCGCGAGCATCCGCCCCGGCAGCACGCCCGCCACGAGCAGCGCCCCCGCGACGAAGAAGATGGCCCGCCCGCCGCGCTTCGCGTGGACCGGCCGAGGCGCCGCCCCGCCCCCCGC
Organism: Clostridiales bacterium CCNA10; assembly: GCA_963618935.1. Taxonomy (GTDB): domain Bacteria; phylum Verrucomicrobiota; class Kiritimatiellia; order RFP12; family UBA1067; genus RUG572. The sequence goes on from CAVEVC010000045.1 coordinate 1,317, forward strand.
GTCCTCGTCGCGCAGCTCCGCGAAGCGCTGCGCCGCAAGGCGCGCGCGGTTGCGGCAGCACGCATCGCCCCCCAGCACGGCCAGGGCGCACACCACCGCGCCGGCCGCGCAGAGCATCAGCAGCTGCAGCAGATACGGCGAATGCACGCCCGCCGCGTCCGTCCAGGACCAGAACCAGAGCGGCGGCAGCATCGCCACCTGCGCGAACGCAAGCGCCCCCGTGCAGAAGAAGACCGCCCCCACGTGGTACGGCAGGAACTGCTCCTCGTCCACCGCGCGCGGCAGCATCGCCGCCGCCACCACGCAGGGCAGCGCGCACACGCCGACTCCCAGCACCCACCCAAGGGCGTTCGCCGCGCCCACGGTCCGATGCCACCAGCAGAGGAGATACATGAGCGGCATGTCGCCCCCGGCCTTGCCGGACGCCGCCAGCCCCTCCATCCCGATGAACGAGGCGCAGTTGAGCGCGATCCCCGCCAGAAGCCCCAGCGCCCAGACGAGCGTGAGCTGCCACTTGGCGGACGGCCCTGCCACCGGGTCGAGGAGCGGCATCCGCTCGCAGAGCGCGTCATGGCGCAGGGCGAGCAGGTAGACGCCCCAGCACCCCGCAAGCAGCAGGAACCCGAACGGCGTCTCGGCCGCCAGCAGCCCCGCAAGGGCCATCGCCCCCAGCGCGGCCGCAAGCCGCCCCGCGAGGAGGAACCACAGGAAGAGGACGAGCTGCACGAGGGTCAGCAGCATGAGCAGTCCCGCCGGCGAGAACGCCTGCCCCGCCCGCCACACCGGGTCCGCGCACGCGAAGAAGAGCGCCCCCAGCGCCGCCGCGCCGCGCTGGACCAGATGGCGCCGCACGGCATACCGCAGCCGCCCCCGCACGAGCAGCGCGAGCGCCGCGCGCAGGAACAGGTAGGCGCACCCCGCCGTCAGCGCCGCGCAGGCCCGCCCCGCCCACGGCAGCAGGCCGTTCCCCGCCGCGACGCCCTTCAGGTAGAGCCCCTTCGCAAGGACGCGCCAGAGCCCCGGGAAGATCTCGGCCGGCGGACGCAGCCCCGCCGCCACCGCCGCGTCGTTCCACACGTCGGGGCTCAGCCCCGGAAAGGGGAACGCCGTCAGGCCCGCAAAGGCCAAGACGGCCAGCCCGGCCGCCAGCGCCCAGTCCAGCCCCGCCATCCGCTCGGCCGGCAGGAACGTCTGCCTCCCGGCCTTCCGCTCTGCCTGCCCGATGTCCTCGTCGTCCTCGTCGTAGTACCTGCGCATGCCCTCGTCCTTCTATCTGCCAAACGGCCCTCGCCCCTGCTATCTGCCAAACAGGGCGGGCCGTCGCCGGCCCGCCTCCGTCCTTGCGTCTCGTCCCGCCTACGCGCGCCGCCGCCTCAGGGCGAGCATCGCCCCGCCAACCAGCAGCAGCACCCCGCTCGTCGGCTCCGGCACCGACGCGCCGTTGAAAGCCGAAGCGAGAACCGATGGCGCCAGCACGCCCGTCGTCGAAATGTACCCCGAGGAGAGAAGGCTGTCATACGTGACCGCCTTCGTCTTGTAGACGGATTCACCCGCTGAGCTGTACAGCTCGACGTAGAACGAATACCCTGTCGAACCATAATCGCCAAGATCCGTCAAGGTCGGCGCGGCGCCGGCCTCAAGGCCGTCAAGATACTCATTGCCACCGGTCTTGACGACAAAGAGGCCCGCCGAACCCCAGGCTTCTTTGTACACAGCATCGGCCGCCGACGTATCGACCATCCAATAGAGCGCATTGGCGTTCGCAAGCCCCGCTAGCGCGAGAACCGCCGCGAATACAGCAAGTTTCGTGATCTTCATCTAAAGGTCTCCTCGTTCTCTCGAAGTTATCGGTCAGTTGGCGGCCGCTTGCCAGGCAATCGTCGGCGAACCGCCCTTGCTGACGTACCACGCGCCCTGCCCGGCAGGAATCGTGACGCCTTCCGTCGTGTCCGACTTGAACAGGCGCTCAACCCCGCCAATCGTCTTCGTAACCGTCGTCGTCTTCGTCCAGCCGGTCGTCTTGTAGGTGTAAAGCGTCACGCCGCCGTCGCCCAGCAGGATCTGGTCGCCCACAGCGCCCGTCACTTTCGTGTCCGTGCCGTTCAGGTCGTAATCCGTGGCGTTCGGGTTCGCGATCATCGTGTAGGCAGGAGCGGACGTCGTTCCCTCCGTGACCGCGACCGAGACCGCGCTTGCATCATACTGGCCGTAGAGCCAGATTTCCGCAGCGGTGTTCTTGCGGACGAGGAAGAGGCCCTTGCCGCGATTGAGCGCGTAGTCTTCGCCCGGGGCGGTGATCGTGACATTCGCGCCTTTCGCATCCTTCAGCGTGGTCGCCGTCGGCGTCCACGCCCTCTTCCCGTCAACGGTCTTCAACACCCAACGGAGATAGGCCGTGCCGTCGTAGTAGTAGAGTTCGTCGCCTGCGGTCTCATCGTCGCCTGCGGTCAGCGTGTCGGTCCTGACGAGGTTCGCGACCTGCATCGTCGCCTCCTCCGAACTGTTGCCCACCGTCACCCACGGCACGGCGATCATCGTGTAGGTCGTCGTGCTCGGCACGTTCATGAGGCCGCAGATGTTCTGGCCCGCCACGACGACGCTCTCCGCGCCCAGCGCTGCCGCCGCCAGCGCGCACCCACCCATTATCAAACGGAGTTTCATGTCCACATCCTTTCTGCGTTCGCTTACTGCTTGATGCCGCCCTTGACCCGGAAGAACGCCGCCGCGTCCGTCTTCTCGACGTCCACCACGCCGTCCGCCGGCACGTCGGCGACCTTCTCGGAGACGTCCTGGAGGTCCGTCCCCTTCTCGACCCAGTAGTCCGCCACCGGCGACATGCCCGTCACCGTCAGGCGGATCACGGCCGACTTGACCTCGATGGCCACCACCGGCTCCGCCACTTCCACGTAGGCGGCCACCGCCGCGCCGTCAACGGCCTTCGCCGCCGCCGCCGAGGCGATGCCGTCCGCCGCCGCGATCGGCTCCGTCGCGGACGCATAGCTCCTCACGTAGTCGAGCCTGCCCGTCTCGGGGTTGAGCCCCACCACCGTCTCGCCCGCCACCGTGCGGCGCGTGTCGAGCAGGTAGACGCCGTAGCGGCCGCCCTTCAGTTCCTCCGCCGTGGCGGCGGCGACCTGGTAGACGAGATCGGGGCAGCGGCCGCCCTTCGCGACCGGGGCGACAAGCACCACGCGGTCGTTCGCGTCCACCGCCGTGCCGTCGGCCTTCACGCCCTCGAACACACCGTCCTGCGACCACACGAGCGCGTAGCACTCGCCGTCCCGCACCGTCGTGCCGTCCAGATACGTGTCCGGCCCCGGCGTCGAGAACGAAACCAGCGTGTCGTTCACCGCCGCGAGCGAAGCCAGCGCCAGCCCCGCAGCGCACATCATCAACATCGACTTCTTCATGTCAGCGTCCTTTCCTTCTTGCCCGGCCCCGTCAGTCGGCGGTCGACACGTTCTTGAGCTGGTAGTAGATCTTGGTCGCGCCCGTCGCCGCCTTGGAGACGCTCAGCTCAATCGTCTGTTCGCTCGCGCTCGACGGAACATTCTGCGTGTTCGTCAGGTCCTCCGGGCTTGAACCATAGACAATGACGTTCTTGTATCCGTCCGGCGGCGTCATCGCGGGCACGGTCAGCGTGGCCTTGAGGTTGCCGCCGTCGCCCGTCATCCCCATCGCCGAGATGGCGAACGTCTTGCCGTCGCCGATCGGGAGGCCCGTCCTGTACTTGTCGGCCACCTTCATGCCCGAATTGTCCGGGGCGTCGCCGGCGGCCTGCGCGCGCGTGATGCCCTGCTGCTCGATCCAGCTGTACGGCACGCCGTCCGTCGTCTCACTGGTGGCGTCGGCGAGGGCCGGCAGGACGTCCGCCACCGTCGCCGTCGCCGTCGCCGCCTCCTTGATGACGACCTCGTCGATGGCCGTGGAGCCGACCACCTTCACCGACGAGAGCGACGTCGCCGTCGCCGCGTTCAGCTTGTACCACGACCCGATGGCGGTGGACCCTGAGGCCGTGGCCGTCGTGGCGCCGTCGGACGTGAGCGTGCCGTTCGACGTCATCAGCGGCTCGCCGTCGAGGCGGATCTGGCACCTCTGGTTCGCGTAGTCGAACGTGAAGCTCACGCGATGCCATTCGCCCTCTTCGTAGGTCGCCGTGCCGAGCGGATACCAGGCGGCGTTCCCGTCCTTGTCCTTGCAGTAGACCTTGAGCGAACCGTCCGAATCGACGCCGACCGCGATCTGGATGTCCGTCGTCGTCTCGCCCGTCGGCATCGCCAGCGCCTCGTCCGGCCGCGCGATCTGGATCATCATGTCGACCGTCGCCGGCCGGCTCGCCGTCGTGGCGGCCGTGCAGGTCACATAGCCGTCGACGGAGAGGTAGAGCTTGTCCGTCGCATCGTTGATCGGCGACCCCACGCCCGTCGGCTTCGTGTAGCCGGCGCCATCGCCCGTCTGGTTCGTCACCGAGCCGTAGCCCGCCCACGTACCGCTCCAAGCAGTGGCTTCTTCGTTGTTAAGCGATGTCACGCTGTCAACCGCCGTGGCGAACGGCTGCGAGACCAGCGTCGTGACCGTGGCGCCGGTCTCCGTCGTGCCAGTCGTCGTCGCGGTGTCGGCCGTCGACGTGCCGGTCTCGGTCGTCGGCGTGGTCGTCGACTCCGTCACGTCTTGGGCCATGACTGCGGACAACACAACCCCGCCCGCGCAGAGCGCAGTGGCAAGAAACTTCTTCTTTCGTATCATCACACGGTACCTCCTAAGTCGAACAACGGTGCGAGTGTAGCATAAATTCTGTCTGATGGGAAGAGGGGTATTTTTTTTTTTTCAATTTTAAAAACCACCTCCGCTCCCTCCTGTTGCCCACGCGCGAAGTACCCGCGCCGCCTCGGCGCGTGGCGTCCGACAGCGGCCCCGCGCGCGAAGTACCCGCGCCGCCTCGGCGCGTGGCGTCCGACAGCGGCTTCCTGATCCGCCCCCTCGCACTGCACGATCCCCCCTCACACGGGAGGGTCGCAACTTGTTGCGGTGGCGTCCGACAGCGGCCCCGCGCGCGAAGTACCCGCGCCGCCTCGGCGCGTGG
>CAVEVC010000046.1:0-10638 GCA_963618935.1 Clostridiales bacterium CCNA10
GTAAACGCCCACCCCAAGGTCAATGCCTACAAACTATGGGCATTTACCTTGTCCTGCGAAAAGATTTCTTACGCATAGAATTCTCATTGCGTCTGATTCCGGCATCTGGTAGACTGTGCGGCGTGGAACGGTTCTGGAAAGACAACGGCGCAGCACAGGGCGACGGCGCGCGCGTGCGAAACGGCGGCGCGCTGCGTCTGCGGGACGTGCCGCGCGCCATCGCGGGCACCGTGCGCGCGGACTTCGCCGCGTGGGTCGAACGCAACTTCTTCAACGCGCGTGCAGGGCGGATCGGAAACATCTCCTACACGCGCGCGGGCGAACTGGACGACGCCATCCCGAAATCCAGTCCGCGCAGGGGACGCCGGGAGGCCCGCCGCCTCTGGTACACGGAGGCGTACGACCGTGCCCTCGTCGACCACATGGAGCCCCTGCGCCCGGAAGAGGCCGATTTCCTCCTCCATCATCCGCACGTCGCCCTCCAGCTTATGCTCGGCGTCACCGACCTGCGGGGCCTCCGCTGCCTGCGGCGCAGTCTTACGCACGAGGTGGACCGCCTCCAGCGACGGGTCTGCCGCACCCGCTACTACGTGCGCGACAACGCCCGTCGCCGCGCCCTCGCCGCCGAACGGAGGCGGATTACGCGCCGCACGACGTCAAACTCCTGTCCGACGCCGGAGGCCCTACGCGCGGCCTTTACCGCGCGCAGAGAATCGCACGACGCGCGCATCCGACTCGGCAGCCTTCTGGAGGATCTAGAATGCTATGTGGACAACTGCCTCCGCTTCGGTCCAGACGGCGAAATTCTCGGTCGCAACGGCGGCGTACGGGGTTGGCTGCGCAAGTACGCGCCGGAACTCTCCAGGCACTACAAGACGCTCATGCGCTACAAAGCCCTCGCGCGACGCCTCCGCCAGGCAGTGGGTGTCCACGATCCCGTCCCAGCGGACACCCTGTTGCAGACGGACGAAGCAGAAACGCGGGATGGAGATGTTCCGGCCTCACGACCGGATGAGGATCGTCCCGCGCGTATGTATCGTCCCGTTGTACCCGAACGGGCACGAAGGACCGCCGCGAAAATTCTCGGGGGCTGTCCAAACACGTTCGCCGCGCTCTTCCGCGCCGTGGACGCCGCCCTTGGCGGGGACGGCTAGGCATCGAAGTGGAAGCCACCGGCCATCGAGCTGCCGACAGGCATCGGAACAGAGCCCAAATAGCAACCCGACAAACGCCAGACATGGTGTTTGGTATCGTTTTCGTACCTTGTATTTATTCCAACCTCCCCCACCTCTATGACTATACAGTAGCTGCAGTAGATTACGCATCGAAATACCTCTCTGGAAAGTGACACAGAGGGAATACAAGGCCTTTTGAAGGATTTTACCGGCCCGAATTGGCCGCAGACGGGTCCTTACAACGGCTTCAGGGCATCACTCCCCCTTGCACGTTGGAAAGGTTGAGAGAGAAGCGTGAGAATTCTATGCGTAAGATTACTCTATACTTCTCGTGCAGGACGGGGAAGGAGAACGAGGCCATGCACAGGGTCTGGTCGGGAGAAGACTGCGTTCGCCGAAGCGAAAACTGCACCTACAATCGGAAGATGTGCCCCTACGGTCCTGAACGAAGCCTTGGCGTTGACGTAGCGGGCGATGGAGATGGACGTGGCCGGCGGTCGCGCAGGAACGCATGATCCTACCGTATCGGTCCTACCGTATCGGTCGCGACAAGCGCGACCCTCCCGAAGACCGCCCCACAGCACCACGGACCGAGAAACCGAGAGACCGCCACGCGCCGAGGCGGCGCGGGTACATCGCGTGCCGAGGCGGAGAGGGTACATCGCGTGCCGAGGCGGAGAGGGTTCACCACGCGCCGAGGCAGCACGGGGTCGTCACGCGCCAAGTTGAGCGGCAGCAGCCGACCCGAGGGCGAGGGCTTTACGCCTCCTCCGAGATCTCGCGGGGGATGTAGCCCTCCGCGCAGGCGAGGGAGACGAGGAAGAGCGACAGCACCGAGGCCGAGCGCATCGGGCAGTCGCCGCAGGCGTGGATCAGCAGGGCCGTGTCGCCGAGCAGAATCCAGAACGCGCCGGCCGGGAGGCAGAAGACAGCGCGCGGACGCGGCGGCGCCTTGTCCGCCTTCACGAACCGCGCGGCCCGATAGAGCCGGAACCAGTCGCGGAAGACGGGGGCCACGAGGAGCAGCACGATGCCCACGAGCAGAAAGAGGCCGACGGCGCCGTGTTCGCAGAGGAACTGGAGGTAGTCGTTGTGGACGTTCGCGCCGCCGGTGGTCTGCACATGGCGCAGCTCGTCGTCCTTCAGGTAGGAGAGCGTGAAGTGCTTGTAGCCCCAGCCGCCGACGCCGAAGAAGGGATGGTCCTTGAAGATCTCCGCGGCGACGCGCGTGTGGTACTGGGCCTTGCCGGACACGCGGTCCAGGACGCCGAGCGAATCGACCGTGGCAAGCTCCCTGCCGACGTCCGGCGGCGCGAAGACCAGGACCAGCAGCAGGAAGAACAGCCCCCCGCCCAGCGCGAAGGCGGCGCTCCGCACGCGGCGCGCGCGCGCATGGCGCGAGAAGAGGAGGGACAGCATGTAGTAGGCGAAGGCCAGGAACGCCAGCGCGAAGAGGCAGAGCATTGCGGCGCGGCAGAGCGTACACAGGACGCCGAAGAAGAGCAGCACGACGGCGGCGAGCGGGTAGTGCGCGCGCAGCCAGCGCTTGAGCACGCGCTGCCTCGTCCCGGCCGCCTTGTCGAGCGGCGGCATCGCCGCCACCTCCGCCACGCGGCGCTGCCAGAGCCCCACCGCGAACGCGAACGCCATCACGAAGAACGCGCCGCCCATGTTCGGGTAGGCGAACACGGAGAAGAAGTAGACCTTCGACGGCGCCGGGCGCCAGTAGGGGAATTCCGCGTCCGTCGCCTGCTGGATGAACCCCAGCACGGCCAGCCCCACCGCGTTCCACACCAGCATCTCCATCAGGATGCGCTTGCCATGGCGCGAGAGCGCGTGCTTCGCCGCGAGCATGGCCATCAGGGCGGGCAGAAACCACAGCAGCACGGTGAACTGCTCCTGCACGTTCACGCAGAACGGCGCGAACGGGACGGGCGCCTGGGCGACGTCCTCCGCCGGGAGGCCCGTCTCGGCGGCGCGCTTCAGGATCTCCGGGTAGTCGCAGGAGGGGCAGAGCCCGCGGTTCACGAACGGGATGAGCAGCACGAGCAGGAAGAGGAGCGTGAAGTAGAAGAGCGGATCCCGCCGGAGGCCGCCCCACACGCGCCGCCGCGCGGATACCGCGTCCTCGTAGGGCCGGCGCTGCGGGAAGAAGAACATGCCCTCGAAGAGGAACGCGAGCAGCCACGGCAGCGTGGGCACAAGCGCGTCCGCGCGCATCCCCCCGCAGAGCCAGGCACACGCGGCCGGCACCACGAAGACGAGAACCACCGCCAGGTTCCTGAACAGCACGTCCACCATGATCGACCTACCCTTCTTTCGCTTCCTCGGACATCCGGCCGCGCACCGCCGACAGGACCGCCGCCACGGCGTCCTCGGGCCGCACCTTCCCGGCGGGCCGGCCGCCCACGTAAAGCAGAAACTCGCGCGCGCCGCCGCACAGGGCGACATCGGCCCCCTTCGCCTCGCCGGGACCGTTCACGACGCATCCCATCACGGCCACGCGGGGCAGCGCCCTCCCGCGCGCCTCGCCGGCGCGGGCCAGGCGCTCCAGCGCCTCCTCCACCGCCGCCGCGACGCCGACGACGTCGACCTTCGTGCGTCCGCACGTCGGGCAGCTCGTCACGGACGGCCCCGGCGCGCGCAGCCCCAGGGCCCGCAGGATCTCCAGCCCCACCTTCACCTCGCGCTCCGGCACGTCGGTGAGGGAGACGCGGACCGTGTCGCCCAGCCCCTCCTCCAGCAGGATGCCGAGCGCCACGCTCGAGCGCACCGTGCCCGGCAGGAACGTCCCCGCCTCCGTCACGCCCAGGTGGAGCGGGCAGTCGGTCCGTTCCGCGAGCAGCCGGTACGCCGCCAGCGTGCGCGCGACGTCGCTCGCCTTGACGGAAATCGCGATGTCGCGCATCCCCTCGGCCTCCAGCAGGGCCACGTGGGCAAGCGCGCTTTCGACCAGGGCCTCGGCCGTCGCCGCGCCATGCTTTTCCAGAAGCGCCCGCTCCAGCGAACCGCCGTTCACGCCCACGCGGATGGGGACGCGCCGCGCCCGCGCGGCGCGCGCGACGGCCTGGACGCGCGCGCGGCCGCCGATGTTGCCGGGATTGAGGCGCAGGGCGTCCGCCCCCGCCTCGATCGCCGCAAGCGCGCAGAGATAGTCAAAGTGGATGTCCGCCACGAGCGGGACGGGGCTTTCCCGGCGGACGGCGCCGAGCACGCGCGCCGCCTCGACGTCCGGCACCGTGAGGCGCACGAGGTCCGCCCCCGCCTCCGCGCAGCGCCGCACCTGCGCCGCGAGGGCGGCCGCGTCGTGCGGGTCGGCCGTCGCCATCGTCTGGACGGAGACCGGGGCGCCGCCGCCGAGGGGCAGCGGGCCGACCTTCATCGCGCGCGTCTGGAAGCGGGTGAACATGGCGGGCGCCTACTTGCCGAGGTCGAACGCGGGGCGGAACGCCTTCGCCGCCCGCTCGCGTTCCGCGTTCTGCCGCAGGGCCGCCTCGTGGCGGTCGGTCGCCACGCTCAGGCGGCGGCTGCGCGAAACGTCGCGGAAGACGAGGAAGAGCATGAGCGCGAGGAAGAGCCACATGAACGCGACGGAAAGGCCGTCCACAATCTTCTTCGGCGGGCGGCGCCGGAACAGGAGCTCGAAGAGGGCGAAGAGGATGAGCCCGCCGTCCAGGACGGGGATCGGCAGCAGGTTGAGGATCGCGAGGTTCACGTCGACGAACCGCAGGAAGCCCACCGCGTCCCAGATGTTGTGGCGCACCTGCCTGTAGAGCACCTGCGCGATCATGACGGGGCCGCCCAGCGCCCCCGCGACGGCCTTGGACTCCTTGGGCGTCACGAGGCCCTGGAGGACGCGGAAGATCTGCCCCGCGTCCCACTTCAGCTGCGCGAGCGGGCTTCGGCCCGGCATCCACGAGGCGGCGGCCGCCTGCCGCGCCACCTGGAAGCCGACGAGCGGGCGGCCGGCCTCGGCGTCGAACGTCGCCTCGAGGCGCACCGTCAGGTTCGTGCCGCCGCGCGCGACGCCGAGCGCGAGCGCGCCCGCGCCGCGCCGCTTGATCGCCGCGCGCATCTCGGCGAACGTCTCCACCGCCGCGCCCTCGACGGCGACGATCCGGTCGCCCGGCCGCAGACCCGCCTTCTCCGCCGGCATCCCCGCGACGAGCGCGCCGACGCAGGGGGGGAGGGAGGGCTCGGCGTCGAGCACGTAGGAATCCAGCACCTCGTTGCGCGCCACGGTGATCGGCAGCGTCAGCTCCGCCTCCCCGCGCCGCACGACGAACGGAACGGTCCGCCCGCCGGACAGGGCCGCCGCCACCGCGACGTCGTTCCACGCCTGGACGGCGCGCCCATCGACGGCGAGGACGCGGTCGCCCTCCTGCAGGCCGCCCTTCTCCGCCGCGCCGCCCGGCGCCACGGCGCCCACGACGGGCGGCGTCTCGCCGAAGCGCGCCCCGGGCGCAAGGGCCAGCAGGAGCGCGAGCGCGACGGCGAAGACGATGTTGCCGAAGGGGCCCGCGAAGGCGACGACGATGCGCTTCCACGCGCAGATCTCCTGGAGCGCGGCGCCCTTCTCCGTGCCGCCCTGCAGGGCGTCCGTGCCCTCGGGGTCGAGCTGCGGCAGGGCCACGTAGCCGCCGAAGGGGATGGCGGAGATGCGGTACTCCACGCCGCCGACGGTCTTCCTCCAGAGGGCGGGGCCGAAGCCGATCGAGAAGCGGTCCACGCGCAGGCCGAAGACGCGGGCCGCGAGGAAGTGGCCGAGCTCGTGGATGAAGACCGCAAGCGAGAAGAGGAGGATGCACGCGGCGACGGCGAAGACGGTGGCTAGGGTTTCCATGCTTGGGCGAACTTTCTGGCGGCCGCGTCGGCGGCCCACACGTTTTGGAGCGCGTCGCACGGAAGGTCCGGCGACGCATCGACCGCGGCCTCGACGAGGCGCGGAATGTCGGTAAAGCGGATGTCCCCGGCGAGGAAGCGGGAGACGGCGATCTCGTCGGCGGCGCTGAGCGCGGCGGTCTTCACGCCGCCGGCGGCCGCGGCGGCCTTCACGAGGCGCAGGCAGGGGAAGCGGCCTTCGTCCGGCGCGCGGAAGGTGAGCGCGCCGAGGGCGGCGAGGTCGAGCGGCGCGCGGGCGGACGGCAGGCGGTCCGGCCACGTGAACGCATACTGGATCGGCACGCGCATGTCGGGCGGCGCAAGCTGCGCGAGCGTGGCGCCGTCGGTGAAGCGGACGAGCGAGTGGACGACCGACTCGGGGTGGACGACCACGTCGATGCGCGCGGCAGGGACGCCGAAGAGGCCGCTCGCCTCCAGGATCTCGAAGCCCTTGTTCATCATCGTGGCGGAGTCCACGCTCACCTTGGCGCCCATCTTCCAGCGCGGGTGCGCGAGGGCCTGCGCGGGCGTGACGGCGGCCAGGTCGGCCGGGCCGTCCAGGAACGGCCCGCCGCTCGCGGTGAGGGTCAGGCGGTCGATTTCCTCTCGGCCCCGGCTCTGAAGGCACTGGAAGATCGCGGAATGCTCGCTGTCCACGGGCAGGAGGTGCGCGCCCGTCGCGCGCGCGCGGGCGACGACGAGCGCGCCGGCGGCGACCATGACCTCCTTCGTGGCGAGCGCCACGTCCATCCCCCGGTCGAGCGCGGCGAGCGTGGGCGCAAGGCCGGAGAGGCCCACCGTCGCCACGAGGACGAGGTCGGCCTCCGTTTCCGTCACGGCGCGCAGCGCGGCGTCCGGGCCGCAGAAGGCCGGCGCGCCGAACGCGCGCCCCAGCGCCTCCGCCCGTTCCCGGCTCGACCGCACCGCGAGGGCCGCCACGCGGAACGCCTCCGGGTGCGCGCGAACGACGTCGCACGCACTGGAGCCGATCGAGCCCGTGGCCCCCAGAAGGACAATCCGCTTCAACGCGCCCCGCCGCTCCGGCCGTCTCAGCCCTCGGCGGCCTTCATGAGGCCCTTGAAGTAGCCGACGGACTCGGCCACGTCGGCGAGCTTCACGCCCGGCTTGGCGTCCTTGGCGGGGAAGGACTCGTATTCAAGCGAGCAGCATCCCGTGTACCCGACTTCGCAGAGCGCCTTCACGACCGCCCAGAGGTCCATGTCGCCGCGCGGCATCGGGCGCGCGAGGTTCCGCCTGGCGTCGAACGCCACGTTCTTCACGTGCATGTCGAAGATGCGCGTGTGGAGCTTGCGGATCGAGGCGGCGGGGTCGAGGCCGGCGCGGAAGTTGTGGCCGATGTCGAGGCAGAGGCCCACGCGCGGATCGAGGTCCTTCACCATCTCGAAGGCGCTGTCGCCGGTGGGGAAGCAGTACGGGATGTCCGGGCCGTGGTTGTGGATCGCCACGCGGATGTCGTACTCCTTGCAAAGGGCGTCAATCGCCTCGCAGCAGGCGCGGCTCGCGCAGCGCTGCTTCCTCCCGTTCACCATGCCGTCCTCGTAGGGCACGGCCACGAGCACCTTCACGCCCACGGCCTTGGCGTAGTCGAAGTAGCGGCGCGCCTCGTCCTTCCTGAAGTAGATCGGGCCCACGCCGTAGCCCGTGACGCCGTGGTCGGCGCACTTCTGGTGGAACGCGCGGATGTCCGCCGCGCTCGCCTTGAACGGCAGGTGGAAGTCCTTGATGCACAGGTAGCGCACGTCGAGCGCCTTCAGGTAGCCGAGCGTCTCGTCCAGCGTGCAGCGGTGGAACGTGAAGCCCGCCATGCCGAACTTGAACGGAATCTTCGAGGACGCGCCAGGCGCCGGGGCGGCGAATGCGCGGGAAGCCCGGCTGCCGGACGCCAGCAGCGCCAGCGCGCCCGTGCCGAGGAAGAGACGACGATTCATCATGACTTTTTCCTTTCCATTTGAAACAAATGAGAGAGGCAGAATTATAGCAAAAACGCCGCGCGCTGTGCGCGGCGTTTCGCGGGCGTTCGTCGTTCGGGCGTTCAGCGTTCCAGGCGCGCAAGGGCCGTCCCGACCCACGCCAGCGCCTCCGCGCGCCACGCGGCGGGCGAGGCGAAGATCCCCGTGCGCGCCGAAATGTCCGCCGTGAACGCCTGTGCGCCGTCCGCGCGAATGGCGCGCAGCAGGGGCACGCTCTCCCGGTCGCCGAAGCGGGCGAGGAGCGGGATCGCCTTCAGGCGGTTCGGGTAGACGCCCGGTCCGGTCGGGTCGTTGGCGGGCCCCGGCGCGCAGAGGAGCGCGCGCAGCACGGGCACGCACCGCGCGTCCTCCAGGAGACCAAGCGCCACGGCGAAGTTCCCCGCGCACGGCCCGCCCTTCCCCATCTCGGCGGCCAGGCGGTCCGCCCGCGCCGCGCGGTCCGCCGCCCGCCCGGTGAGCGCCGCCTTCCAGCAGCACCAGTAGGCATAGGCGGCACGTTCGCCCGGACCGTCCTTCGCCGTCGAATGCCACCATTCGCCGCTCCGCACGACGGGACGCGAGAGGGCCGCGACGATCTCGTCGTCCGTGAAGGGCCGCCCGAACGCGAACCCGTTGACCGTCTCCACCGCCGTGCGCTTCGGCTTCGCGAGCGTCCCTTCGCGCAGAAGGAGCGGCCGCAGCTCCGCATAGGGGACGTCCCGCGCCGCGCACCCGCGCATGCACATCACCTTCGCCGCGCACGCCGCCGCGCGGCCGCTCCTGCGCATCTCAGGCTGCATCCGGACGGCCCCGCCGCAGTCGTGCGAGACGCCGAGGTGCTTGGAGGGGACGAGCAGGTTCGCGACGCCCTTCGCGACGAGCGTGCCGTAGGGGATCGCGTAGGGATAGCCGAACGCCGGCAGAAAGCAGAGCAGCTTCCAGTTCTGCAGGTCGTCCGGCTCGTAGGCAAGCGTGTCGGGCTGCACGTAGTCCTCTGGGCCGAACCCGTAGAAGACCGGGTCGTCCCACGCCGTCTCCCGCAGGAGGTCGCGGAACGTGACAATCCGCTCGGTCACGACGCGCCGCTCCTCGCGCGCGCCGACGAGCGTGGCGGGGCGCAGCATCCGCGCCCGCCCCCGCAGGCCCCGGAACGCCTTCAGCCGCGTCTCGCCGAGGAACGCGACGGACGCGGCATGCGCGGCGGCATCGCCGTCCAGCTTCACGTTCCAGTTCGAGTAGTAGGGCCGCACCGTCCCCGTCGCCTCCTTCCAGAGCTCCGCGCGCGCCGGGCGGGCCATCGCCCCGTCATGCGGACGCCCCCGGCGCAGCGGCAGCCCCGCGAGGCGGGCGAGCGTGCCGTTCCCCGTCGCGTCGATGAAGACGCGGGCGGTCTCGGTGCGCGTCGCGCCGTCCGAAACGAGCGTCGCCGAGACGAGCCTCCCCTCCCGCTTCCCGACCGCGAGCGGCACCGTCTCGTAGGCGCGCACAAGCCCCGCCATCTCGGCTTCGCGCTCGAAGGCGAACATGCTTTCGACGGGCGGACGCTGCCCGAAGCAGATGCAGCCGCTCGTGTACTGCCCCCCCATCGCCCCCGTCCGCTCCACGCCGAGCGTACGCAGACCCAGGCGCGCGGCGGTGAGCGCGGCATCCGTCCCCGCCGTCCCGAGCCCGACGACGATTACATCCCAGTCCATTTCAACCCCTCCTCGAACGCCGAAAAGAAATCGGGGAACCCGCTCGCGCGCTTGATCGCGCCGGCCTCGGCCACGAGGCGGAAGCCCGGAAACGCGCCCTGCTGCGCGGTCCAGGCGTCGTGCAGGGCGAAGCGCGCCCGCGTCCAGTCCGCATCCGGCGGCAGCGCCACGCGGAAGAGGCGCGTCTCGGTGGAGGCACCTTCCCGCGCGAGAACGCCCGTGAACGCCTGGGCCTTGCCGGGGCGCGTATCGACGACGCGGCGCGCCGTGAACGTCGCAGGGCCGTCGTACCCCACGGCCGTCACGCATACGCCGTCCGGCGCCGGCGCCCGGCCCGCGTATGCGGCCGCGTAGAGGATCGTCACGCCGCGCGCCGCGAGGAACGACGCAAGGGCGTAGCCCATCGGCTGGTGGTAGAGCCGCCCGTCCTCGGAAAGGATGCCGTCGCGCGCCAGGGCGTCCGCCAACGCCCACCCCGTCGCGGAGACCGGCGTGCCCGCCGTCTCGGGGTCGAGCGAAAGCGTGAACTCGGGCGCGGGATGCAGGCCGCTCTCAAGGATGAGCGTCGTTTCGGGGTGGGCGAGCGCCATGCCACACGCCCGGGCCGTCGCGCCCACGAGCACGGTCTTGCCGCCGCCCGCCGCAACGGCGCGCACCGCCCGCGCGGAAAAGAGGGCGCTGCCGCCCGCTCCGGCCAGGCGCAGGAACTCTCGTCTATGCACGGTCATTTCACCTCGTCTTTCTTATCGGATGATCAGCGACAGGCCCCCGCCGCGCTTGCGCGCGATGGTCCGCAGGGAGTTCTCGGGCGGCAAGACGTCGGACGTTTTGAATGATCCGCTGCCACGACCCCAGCGTCCTCATTATACCAAATGCCAAAGACGCGGGATAGCACCCATTACGCACCCAAAACGTAGG
>CAVEVC010000047.1:0-10976 GCA_963618935.1 Clostridiales bacterium CCNA10
GAAGGACCCGCGCCACCCTCGGCGCGGGACACGCGGAAGCCCACCCCCTTCTTCCAAAAACGTCCTCGACCAAGTGCCTTCTTCCCTTAGCCTGATGTTTCCAAGAAGAGCGTGAGAATTCAGTGCGTAAGGTTCTTAACCCCTCGTAGACCTCAGTTAATTGAGAAATCTCAAAAAATTGCTCGTAATCCACAACATAAACCTCCTGGCCAAGATAGGCGTTAAGTTGTTGTACGTGGGATTTCATCTCGGAACAAGGTCATGTAAAGTCCTTGAAGGCTGAGATTATGAGGCGGAAACATGGCCGAAACGGGCGAAGCACAGTTCTTCTTCGGTCTCCTTTCGCCACGACTTCTTCAGTCTTCTTTCGCCACGACTTCTTCGGTCTCCTTCCGCCACACTACGATGTAACGGTCGCGCGGGAGCGCGAGCCTCCCGTTGGGACGTGCCAACTCCGTTCGGACGCCACGCGCCGAGGCGGCGCGGGCGTAAAGGGTTCTTCGCGCGCCATCCCTTCTACCCAAAGCGAAGTCGTTGTTCCGAAACGAAGTCGTTCGGTCGCGCGGGAGCGCAACCCTCCCAGTGCGGCGGATTTCCGTCATCGAAAACGGGAACGGTCGTTTCCACGTCCTCTTGACACCGTTTTCGGACGACCTTGGCACTCTTTCCACGTCCCCTTGGCGCCGTTTCCGGGCCCTCTTGACACCATGTGGTATAATGGGCTGAGTTTTGCTTGTTTCTTGTTTGCAATTGCCTCAAAAGTACGAAAGGAAGAGTTGGTGCCATGAACGTGCTCAAGGACGATATTTTCGGCGTCTACCGGAAATTTCTGTTCGCCGCATTCGGCTCGGCCCTGATGTCGAGCATCTACTCGCTCGTGGACGCCGCCGTGGTCGGCCAGTACCACGGCCCGCTCGGCGTGGCGGCCATGGCGGTCATCGCGCCCATCTGGAACATCCTCTTCTCGCTCGGCCTGCTCGCGGGCATCGGCGGCTCCGTCCTCTACGCCGTCCGGCGCGGCGCGCGCGCCTCGGCCGCGCCGGCGAACCGCTACTTCACCGCCTCGCTCATCCTCGGCGCCGCGCTCTCCGCCGCGTCCGCCGTCGCGATCGGCCTCTTCGACGCGCCGCTCCTCCGCCTCTTCGGCGGCGAGGGCGAGCTGCTCGCGCTCGCCCTGCGCTACATGGCGCCCGTCAAGTGGGGCGTGCCGCTCTTCGTCTTCGCGAACATCCTCATGGCGTTCCTGCGCAATGACGGCAACCCGAAACTCGCCACCGTCGCCGTCCTCTCCGGCGGCATCTTCAACGTCTTCGGCGACTACTTCTTCGTCTTCACCTGCGACATGGGCATCTTCGGCGCAGGCCTCGCGACGGTCATCGGCGAGACCATCACCGTCCTCGTCATGGCCTCGCACTTCTTCCGCCGCCACAACACCCTGCGCCTCGACGTGCCGCTCGCGCCGATCCTCTTCTCGCGCAAGATCGTGGAGGTCGGCTTCTCCGTCTTCCTTATCGACATCGCGATGGGCGTGCTGACGGTCCTCTTCAACCGCCAGATCCTCCGCTACCTCGGAACGGACGAGCTGGCCGTCTACGGCGTGATCGTGATGGTCAGCACGTTCGTGCAGTGCTGCGGCTACGGCGTGGGGCAGGGCGCGCAGCCGATCCTCTCCCAGAACTACGGCGCCGGCGCCTTCGGCCGCGTCGCGCAGACGCTGCGCTACTCGGTCTGGACGTGCGCCCTCGTCAGCGCCTTCTGGCTCGCGCTCCTCTTCGCCGTCCCGGACGCCTTCGTCAAGCTCTTCATGAAGCCGACGGACGCGGTGCTTGCGGCCGCGCCGGCGATCATCCGCACCTACGCGCTCGCGTTCGTCTGCCTGCCCTTCAACGTGTTCTCCACCTACTACTTCCAGGCGACGCTCCGCCCCAAGGTCTCCTTCGCGGTCTCCCTCGCGCGCGGCCTCGTCCTCCCCGGCGCGCTCATCCTCCTGCTGCCGCCCTTCCTCGGCGGCGGCGCGCTCTGGTGGGCGGTCCCGCTCGCGGAGGCCGCCGTCGCCGCCGGCGTCGTCTACGCCCTGCGGCGGCGGCCGTCGCCCCGCTAGAGGGACTGGTCGCGGTCGAGGCCGGGCATGTTGCGCGCGCCGAGCGGGCCGCCGTCCGTCGCGAGGTCGCTGCCGAAGCTCCCCGGCCTGAGCCGGTAGTCGCGCTTCGCCTCGTCCACGAACTGCGGTTCGCCGTAGACGCTTCCCCGGTCGAGGCCGAACTCGGCCTGGTAGCGCCGGAACTCGTCCGCGCCCGCGCCCCACTTGCCGGGCTCGAGGCGGATCTTCGGATTCCCCGAACGGCGCTCGCGCGCGTTCACGTGGTATTCGCAGACGAGGTTTTCGGGGATCCAGTAAAGGTTGCGCTCCATCTCGAGGCCGTCGCGCGCGGCGGGGTCCTTCACGCGCCAGTCGTTGAAGAAGCGCGTGGAGCGGTCCGTCGTGCGCACGAAGAGGTTGTTCCGCACGACGAAGTTCGTCGTGGGCGCGGCGTTGTCGTAGAACATGAGGTGCGCGCCGTTCGGGTTCGGGCGCTGGCCGTGGCTCCAGCAGGCCCCCGCGTCGACGCAGGTGTTGTGCTCGAAGAGGATGTTGCCCGTGAAGCTGCGGCGGTCGTGGTTCCAGTACTCGAAGGAATACTCGGCCTGCCAGATCACGTTGTCGCGCCACGTGACGTCCGTCTCCCACCTCGGGTCGCCCGTCGTCTGGTTCGTGAGCGCCGCGTCGTAGATCTGCCACAGGCGGTTGCGCTCGACGAGGTTGTTGTGGCACGCCCCCCAGAACTCGATGCCGTTTCCGAAGCGGACCGGGTAGGCGGCCTTCCCCGTCTTCTCGTTCTTCTTCCAGAACTGGAGCCCCCCGCCGATCCAGCAGATGTCGCAGTTGCGGATCACGATGTTGCGCGTGCTGCCGCCGCCGAAGCCGTGCGCCGCGCCGTAGCGCACGCAGAGGCCGTCGTAGACGACGTCGTGGCGGCCGCCCTCGTCGACGACGTGGCGCGTGAGCGCGAGCTCGATCGACGTGAACGCCGTGCCTGGGTTGCGCGGGTACTTCACGACCACGCGCTCGCCCACGGGGTCGTGCCAGAAGTCGAGGTCCTTCTCCAGCTTCGTCGCGTTCGGCCACGGCTTCTCCCAGTCGGGATTGCACCACTTCTTCACGCCCCACGCCGCGCCGTGGTCGCAGATGAAGATGCCGACGTCAATTGGGATCGTCTCATCCTTCCGCGCCTCCAGCCGCCAGAGCCCAAGCGGCACGAAGTCGAACACCGCCCCCTCCGGCATCACGTCGCCGATGGAAAAGTGGAACCAGCCGTCCCCTAGGTCGCCCGGACGGGAGAGCGGCACCTCCAGCGTCCGCCATTCGGCGCCGATCTCGGTGCGCGGCGCCATGCCCGCCAATGCCGCCGTCCACGGCGGACGGTTCAGCGACAGCCGCAGCCCATCCAGGCGGAACGGCTTCGTCGCCCGCACCTTGAGGCGCAGCAGCGCCGCCTCGGGAAGGTTCTCCACGCGCGGCCCCCACAGCTGCAGGAGGTTCGCCGCCGCGCGCACCTTCTTGTCGAGCGTCACGCGCACGAAACGCTCGCCCCCCTCCGCCACGGTGCGCACGGCACCCCGGTTCCCCTCCTGGAAGGATCCGCTCCAACCCGCCAGGAGCGTGGCGGCGTCCCGGATCTGTTCCTTCACGACAGGCGGCGTGCGCGCCTTCGTCGCCCAGATGCCCGCCCCCTCCTGCACCCAGTCCTCGGGACGGCTGCGGTCCACGCTCCGCTGCAGGATCGGCTTCGCGCCCGTTCCGTAGGTCGCATACGTGACAGGCTTCCCCGGCTCGCCGCTCCGGGGCCGCAGCGTCCCGCGCCACAGCCCGCCGCGCCGGAAGAGAACCCGGTCGCCGGGCTTCACGTCGAGGCGGTTCACCCGGTCGAGCGTGCGCACGGCGGCCGCCTCGCTTGTCCCGGCGGCCGCGTCGTCGCCGCGTTCGCTGTCCACAAACCACGTCTCCGCGACGGCGCAGGCCGCCATGGAGACCCCAAGGAACAATGCTCGTGTCTTCATGCGGCAAGTATAGCATAAAAACGGCTTCGCCGCCGCCCTGCGCCGTCCTTATAGAAACGGCAACAAAATGGATTGATCGTGCGGGAGGGCGCGTGTCCTCACGCGCCGAAAATACGGCGGCTGGGGACAGCCGCCCTCCCAACGGAATCGACACAATGAATTGCCGAAGCAATAGATTGCGCTTCACGGACTTATAGATACGGCAACGAAATATGGTGATTCTCTGCCACAAAGAACACCAGGGCTTTGCGTGCTTTGTGTTCTTTGCGGCTCACAATATTTGATTGCCGAAGCAATAGATTTGGGCGGATGGACAGACGCGAAGAGAAGGTTACCGGCCCTTCGTGCCTGACCGTCGTTCTCGCGAGGCGGCGCCATTGACGCCGGACCGCCCCACGCCTCTGCACGCATCCTCGTTTTCTTACGCAGTGAAATCTCACGTCTGGCCATGGGGGCGGCTTTCTGAGATTATGGTGCGGAACAATTCCCGGTTCTGGCGAAACACGCGGCCTCCCTGCAGGGCGGCTGCAGGGAGGCTGCAGGGCGGCTACTGGGCGGCAGAATAACGGCAGAATATGCCTGGTCCGCCCAAGTGGAGCTGGGACGAAGAGGCGGACAAGATTTCGTCCGCACCATAATCTTGCTTTTCCAACTGGTTGTCCTCCACGCCGCAAACTCCGAATGACAAGAACTGGTTATACAGGAGACAAGATTACGGTGCGGACGAAATCATTCCGTCCGAGAGATATGGCTGGGAGATATGGCCGGAAAATCTTGCTGGGAGAAGGAATCATCCTGTCTGGAAGAATCGGAAGGGAGCGGGACGGAGGGACGGTGGAAAGAAGAAGAATGAACCTAAAAAAGCAGTTTGGTTTTTAATACAGAGGCACAGAGGCACAGAGGCACAAAGAAATAGAGTTTTCGATAGAAATGAGAACTTATCAGAGGATCGAACGAATTATTCACTTTCACTTGAAAGGTGAACCGGGCAAGAAACAATCAGAATCACTTAAGTTCAAATTTCTCTCTGCCTCTGTGTTGAAATAAGACAACAGAAGAAAGATTCTACTGCCGAATCTAGGATGAAAGGCCCTGGCTGGAAGCCCCTGCACCGTGGGTCGGGCAGGTGCGTAGGATACGCAACCGCCAACCAACGCCCCTCGCCGTCTGGTCCGTCGCGATGTCCATCTGAGGGTGGCGGAGCGACTGTCCGCCAATCTCGTCGGGGGCGGCCCGCCAGGACGCCACGCGCCGAGGGCGGCGCGGGTACATTGCCCGCCAGGACGCCACGCGCCGAGGGCGGCGCGGGTACATTGCCCGCCGGACGCCACGCGCCGAGGGCGGCGCGGGTACATTGCCCGCCAGGACGCCACGCGCCGAGGGCGGCGCGGGTACATTGCCCGCCGGACGCCACGCGCCGAGGGCGGCGCGGGTACATTGCCCGCCAGGACGCCACGCGCCGAGGGCGGCGCGGGTACATTGCCCGCCGGACGCCACGCGCCGAGGGCGGCGCGGGTACATTGCCCGCCAGGACGCCACGCGCCGAGGGCGGCGCGGGTACATTGCCCGCCGGACGCCACGCGCCGAGGGCGGCGCGGGTACATTGCCCGCCAGGACGCCACGCGCCGAGGGCGGCGCGGGTACATTGCCCGCCGGACGCCACGCGCCGAGGGCGGCGCGGGTACATTGCCCGCCAGGACGCCACGCGCCGAGGGCGGCGCGGGTACATTGCCCGCCGGACGCCACGCGCCGAGGGCGGCGCGGGTACATTGCCCGCCAGGACGCCACGCGCCGAGGGCGGCGCGGGTACATTGCCCGCCGGACGCCACGCGCCGAGGGCGGCGCGGGTACATTGCCCGCCAGGACGCCACGCGCCGAGGGCGGCGCGGGTACATTGCCCGCCGGACGCCACGCGCCGAGGGCGGCGCGGGTACATTGCCCGCCAGGACGCCACGCGCCGAGGGCGGCGCGGGTACGTT
The DNA here is from genome assembly GCA_963618935.1 of Clostridiales bacterium CCNA10. Taxonomy (GTDB): domain Bacteria; phylum Verrucomicrobiota; class Kiritimatiellia; order RFP12; family UBA1067; genus RUG572. Next base: position 6,078 of record CAVEVC010000047.1, read on the forward strand.
ACGCGCCGGACGCCACGCGCCGAGGGCGGCGCGGGTACGTTGCCCGCCAGGACGCCACGCGCCGAGGGCGGCGCGGGTACGTTACGCGCCGGACGCCACGCGCCGAGGGCGGCGCGGGTACGTTGCGCGCAGGACGCCACGCGCCGAGGGCGGCGCGGGTACGTTGCGCGCCGGACGCCGCGCGCCGAGGGCGGACCGATGCACGAAGACCGCGAAGCGGCGGCTTAGGCGAAGCGGCGGCTTAGGCGAAGCGGCGGCTTAATTCACTCCGTACGCGCTCCAGGAACGATTCGGGCGTCGAGGCGCCGGACGTGACGCCCAGCGTGGAAATGCCCGCGAAGTCGCACGCCGCCAGCTCGTCCCACGTCCCCACGCGCCAGGCCCGCGCCCCGCCCTTCTCGGCGATTTCCGCGAGGCGGCGCGTGTTCGAGCTGGCCGCGCTGCCGAGGACGAGCACGCCCGCCCCGCCGCGCGCGACGAAGCGGCGCACCGCCTCCTGCCGGTCGCGCGTCGCCGTGCAGATCTCGGCGGCGGGCGTCGTCTCCACGTGCGGGCCGCGCGCGCGCAGGGCCGCCAACACGGCCGCCAGCGCGTCGCCCGAGAGCGTCGTCTGGCTCACGACGCCAAGGGGCGCGTCCGGCGGCAGGGGGCAGGCCGCCACGTCCGCCGGCGTCGCCACCACGGCCGCGCGCGCCCCCGCCGCGCGCGCCTCGCCGACGACGCCGCGCACCTCCACGTGGTCCGCATGGCCCACGACGACGACGGCGAGTCCCCGCGCGGCGTAGGCCCGCACCTGGCGGTGGACGCGCGCGACGAACGGGCAGGTCGCGTCGATCACCCGCAGGCCGCGCCGCGCCGCCTCGCGCCGCACGTCCGGGCCCACCCCGTGCGCGGAGAAGAGGACCGTGCCCCCCTCCGGCACCTCCGCGAGGTCCGCCACCACGCGCATCCCCTTCGCCCGCAGGTCCGCCACCACGGACTCGTTGTGGACGAGCGCGTGCAGGCAGAAGAGCGGCCCGGAAACGGCAAGGGCGTGAAGCGCCTTGTCGATGGCGGCCCTCACGCCCATGCAGAAGCCATGCGGTTCCAGCACCTCGACCTTCATCAGGGCGCCTTTCCCTTTGCCGCCTCCCACAGCGCCTCCATCTCCGCGAGGGACATGGCCTTCAGGTCGCGCCCGGCCTCCTTCGCGCCGGCCTCGACGGCACGGAAGCGGCGCGCGAACTTGGCGGACGCCCCTTCCAGGGCGCTTTCGGCGTCGGCCTTCAGATGCCGCGCGAGGTTCGCGACGGAGAAGAGCAGGTCGCCCAGCTCCTCCTTCACGTGCGGGTCGAGGGCGGTGTCGCCCGACGCGGCGACGGCCTCCTCCAGCTCGGCGAGCTCCTCGCGGATCTTCGCGAGCGGGCCCTTTGCGTCCGGCCAGTCGAACCCCACGCGCGCCGCCTTCTCCTGCGAGCGCTGCGCCTTCAGGAGCGCGGGCAGCGTCGGCGGCACGCCGTCGAGCGCGCTGTGGCGCGCCTCCTTGCGATGCTCCTGCTGCTTGATCCGCTCCCAGTTCTTCAAGACGGCCGCGGGGTCCTTCGCCACGACGTCGCCGAAGACGTGCGGATGCCGGCGCACCAGCTTGTCCGCGATCGCGTTCGCCACGTCGTCGAAGGTGAAGCGCCCGTCCTGCTCGGCCATCACGCACTGGAACATCACCTGGAGGAGGACGTCGCCGAGCTCCTCCACGTAGTTCGCCCGGTCGTCCGGGCGGTCCATCGCGGCGAGCAGCTCGTAGGTCTCCTCCAGGACGCACGGCTTGAGCGTCTCGAGGGTCTGCACGCGGTCCCAGGGGCAGCCCGTCTCCGGATCGCGGAGGCGGAGCATGATGGAATGAAGTCGTTCGATGCCGGACATGGACATGAAATAGAAGGATTAAGTCGCTTCGCTTTAAGTGGTTAAGTAGTTAAGTTAGTCGTCAAGTTGGTCATTGAATCAAGTCGCTTTAGCCACTTAGCCACTTAACCACTTAACTACTTAACCACTTAACTACTTAGCCACTTAACCACTTAACCACTTAACCACTTAACTACTTAACTACTTAACTACTTAACCACTTAACTACCACTAGATGTGCAGCATGCGGCAGACGACGTCCGCGAGCTTCGCGTCGAAGCCCGCGACGACGGCGTCTGCGCCGCCGAAGTCCTGGTAGGCGACGTGGGCGTGCTCGACCGCGAGGGCGCTCAGGCCCGCGACGAGGGCGCTCTTCACGCCCTTGCCCGAGCCCGTCACCGCCACGGCGAGCATATTGACGAGGTCGTTCTGGCTGCACGCGCGGCGCCAGGCGTCCCACTTGCAGTTGCCGTAGGTCTTGGAGGTCTCGGCGTAGGGGACGACGAGGCCGGCGTCGAGGTCGGCGAGCGCGGGCCGCAGCGCCTCCAGGTCCGCGCGCGTGGCCACGACGACCTTCAGGCCGCGCGCGGCGAGCCCCTTCGCGAACGCCTTGAAGCCGGGCGTGACGGCGGCGGCGCACGCCTCCGTGAGCGCGGCGCGGAACGCCGCGTCCAGCTCGCGCGCGACGGCCGCCGCGTCCGCCTTGACGTCCAGCGCCTCGAAGAGCTCCGTCAGGCCGCCCTGGTAGTTTCCGCCCACGAGGTGCTTCGCCTCGAGCTTGACCGTGAGGTCCACGCCCTGCCCGGCCAGGACCTTCTTCGCGACGTCGAACAGGATCTGCGCGCCGTCGACGGCGGTGAAGTCGAACTCGACGACGACGCCGCGCGGAACGGACTTTCTTTCTTCTGCCATGGTTGTCTTCCTTTCCGCCTTCCCCTACTTCTTCACCACGCGCGTCTTGCGGGGGCGCGGCTGGCCGATTTCCTTGAGCAGCTTGCGGAAGCGGCTGTTGCGCACGTTGAACGGCTTGCCGCCCTTGATGCGCGCGAACTCGCACGCGCGCAGCTCGTTGTGCCGGTCCTCGTCCTTGCCCACCACGCCGCCGATTCCGGCGAGCGCGCACTCCACGGCCTTCGCCGCGCACGCGTGGATGAGGCGCAGGTCCTTCTTGTTCGGCGCGGCCGCGCGGGCGAAGTAGCCGCTCTTGAAGACCTGCGTCTTCTCCGCGCCGATCTTCGCCGCGAACTGCTTGGCGAAATACTGCCCCACGTTCACCTTGTCGAGCCGGGGGTGGCCGAACGCGTCCAGCGGGATCTCCTCGCCCTGCTTCTTGAGCTCGGCGATGATCTGCTTCACGCACGCGCCCTCGGAGACGAAGATGTTCACGCTGTCGTACTTGTCCATGATCGCCCGCAGGCGCCGGGCCTCGGCCTCGATGTCGATCTTCGACTCGGGGACGTAGACCGCGTGGACGTCCTGGCGCTCGCGCGTGAGGCCGAACTCGGGGAGGAACTTGATGCGGCGGCCGAGCATCTTGTGGTAGGCGATCGCCGTGAACGCCGTCAGCCAGCCGCAGTTGCGCCCCATCACCTCGTGGACGATGAGCGCGCGCGGGTTCGCGCTGTTCTCCTTGACGACGTTCATGAAGAACTTCGCGCCCTCCTCCGCCGCCGTGTAGGCGCCGAGCGACTGCTTGACCGGGTAGACGTCGTTGTCGATCGTCTTCGGCAGGCCCACGACCGTGAGCGCGTAGCCGTTCTGCGCGAGGTACGCCGCGAGGTCCGCCGCCGTCGTGTTCGTGTCGTCGCCGCCGATCGTGTGCAGCACGTCCACGCCGTCCTTCACGAGCTGGTCCGCCGCCACCTTGAGCGGGTCCTCGCCCTCCTTCACGAGCCCGCGCTGCACGCAGTCCTTCACGTTCGTGAGCTTCACGCGGCTGTTGCCGATCGGGCTGCCGCCGTGCTGCGTGAGCACGAGCGCGTCCTTGCGCACCTCGGGCGTCACCGGGATGGACTCGCCCTTGAGGAGGCCCATGTAGCCGTTGACGTAGCCGATCATCTCGACCTCCGGCGCCTTCTTCGTGTACTCGTCGATCAGGAACCCGATCGAGGAGCTGAGGCAGGGCGCGAGACCGCCCGCCGTGAGGAACGCCACCTTCTTGACTGCCATTTTGTTCTACCTTTCGTTGACCGTTCTAAAACCGCTCTAGACGTTGGCCTAGACGTTGAAATCCTGTTGAAGCCCTCAGATCTGCCGCAGCACGTTCGCGAGCTCGATGGCCGCCTGCGCCGCCGCGAAGCCCTTGTTGCCCTGCTTCGTGCCGCAGCGCTCCACCGCCTGCTCCAGGTTCTCCGCGCACACCACGCCGTCCGTCACCGGCACGCCGGTCTCCAGCGCGATCTGGCTGAACGCGCGCGCCGTCGTCTCGCAGATGAGCCCCGCGTGCGCCGTCGCGCCCTGCACGACCGCGCCGAGGCCGACCACGGCGTCGTAGGCCCCCGACGCCGCGAGCTTCTGCGCCGCCACGGGGATCTCGTAGGCCCCCGGCACGCGCACCAGCAGGAGGTCCGCCCCATCGCCGCCGAGGCGCATGAACGCGTCCTCCGCGCCCTTCACAAGCTGCTCCACCAGGAAGGAGTTGAAGCGGCTCGCCACAAGCGCGATCTTCAGCCCCTTCGCCGTCAAATTGCCTTCGAGTGTCTTCATCGTCGTCCTTTCGGATTGTCGTCGTCCCTTTCGGATTGACCGCCCTGTCGGATTGGGAACGCGCCCATTATCGCACAAGAAGGCGGCCGGGACAAGCCCGAACCGCCTTCTGCGCGACATTTTTGTCCGATTTTCTTTCACCCCGCGCATATGATCCCGCCATGGCCGCGCGCATGGTAGGGCGCGACGTCCTCGGCGCGCCGCATGGTAGGGCGCGACGTCCCCGGCGCGCCGCGCACACGGGGACGCCACGGGGACGCCCACGGGGACGCGGGCCGCCGAGGACGTCGGCCCCTACCACGCACCGCACCGCGT
>CAVEVC010000048.1:0-34909 GCA_963618935.1 Clostridiales bacterium CCNA10
CCATGCGGGAATGATAGCAGAAGGCGGGATTGGACGCAATGAGATTATGGGGCGGAAAAATCAGGAATCCGTATGCGTCGCTCCACGCGCCGTGAAAAGGCACAGGCCGTGAGAAGGCGCGGGTGAAAAGGCGCCGTATCTTCGCGCGTATCTTCGTATGTATCTTCGCATTGACATTCGCGGGCCGATAGAGGATAATCTACAATCTTCAAATTGACGGGATTCCCGAGAGGCAGAGAGCATGGCTGAAGAACACACCGAAAAGGACGCCGGCGCGCTCGATCTGAGCGCGCTCGGCTCGTTCGATTTCACACCCGCCTGGGCAAAGGGCAAGCCGGACGACGCGGCGAAGTTCGCGCGCTTCGAGGCGCGCGAAGATGCGCCCGCGCGCGGCGAGCGTCCCCGCTTCGGCCAAGGCGGCCCTCGCTGCGAGGACCGGGGCCCGCGCGGTGGGTTCGGAGGTCCGCGCCGCGAGGACCGGGGCCCGCGCGGTGGGTTCGGAGGTCCGCGCCGCGACGACCGGGGCTCGCGCGATGGGTTCGGCGGTCCGCGCCGCGACGACCGGGGTCCGCGCGATGGGTTCGGCGGCCCGCGTCGTGACGACCGGGGCCTGCGCGGCGGGTTCGGCGGCCCGCGCCGCGAGGACCGTCCGCCGCGCGCGTTCGTGAAGCCGCTGGACGTCGACGTGCGCATCCTGCCGGGGCAGAAGCAGCTCGGCGACTTCATCCGCCGCATCCAGGGCGCGCCGTTCATGGCCTATCCCCTCAAGCAGCTCGCCTACTTCTTCCTGGAGCATCCGGAGGCGTGCGTGCTGCGCGTCGCCCCGAAGAAGGGCGCCGCCGAGCCGGTCGCCTTCCACCAGTGCAAGGCGTGCGGCGCCGTCGCGTTCTCCGACGAGGAGCTGATGGCGCACGTGGTGGCGGCGCATCTCGGCGACTACTACGCGTGCGAGGAGGTCGCGTGCGAGGCGCCGAAGGGCGCGTTCACGTGCGTGGCGAAGTGCGGCCTGAGCGGCGAGCTGCTGGGTCCGCCGAACCTGCACGGCTACGACGCCCGCGTGCGCGAGATGGTGCGCACGCGCTTCCCGGAGATGGGCGAGGAGGCGTACCGGGCCCGCATCGAGATGGTGCGCGACGCCGAGGAGGTCGAGGCCTGGCGCGCCTCCGCAACGAAGAAGACGGTCTACCGCCGCAAGGAGGCGCAGGCCGCCGCGCCCGCGCCGGACGGGGGAGAGGGCGAGGCCGCCGCGCCGGCCGCGCCTGCCGTCGAGCGCGAGGCGGCCGAGCTGGAGTTCCGCCGCACGATCGCGCCGTCGCTCCTCTCGTCGCCGAAAACGGTGGACCTGCCGGCGGACCTTGCGCTCAAGTCGTCCAACCGCGCGTTCGTCTTCGCCTGCCGCGATGCGCTCGCAAAGGAAAAGCGCTTCCCCGCCTCGCTCTTCTACGCCCTGCGCGGCGCGTTCCACCACCGCAGGCTGCAGTTCTTCCGCGCGAACGATCCGCGCGGGCCTGAGTTCGTGATTGCCGTGAAGCCCGCGCCCCTGGACCTCGCACACGCGATTCCCGAACTCGCCGAGCTCGCGACCTACGTCGAGGCGCATCCCGACCAGGCGCCCGGCGCCGTCGTCGCGGCGCTCGCCGCCGGCGACGCCGCGAAGGGCCAGAACGTCAAGGCGCACATCATGTGGCTTCTCGAAAAGGGCCACCTCGTGTGCTACGCGAACGGCGGCGGCCTCGTGCCGCCCGCCGAACACCCGCGCTGGCGCCCGCAGCCGCGCAAGCAGCCGCCTGCGCCGCCGCCGCCCAAGACCGAGGAGACGAAGCCGGAACCCGCCCCGGAGGCGCCTGCCCCAGAGGCGTCCGCCGCTGAGACGCCCGCCGCCGAGACGCCCGCCGCCGAGACGCCCGCCGCAGAAGCGCCGACGGAAGTTCCTGCTTCGGAGGCGTCCGCGCCTGAAGCGCCCGCTTCGGAGGCTTCCGATCCCGCGGCGTCCGCGAACCCCTGACCCCCTTTAGCCATTTAACGATCTAACCATTCAATTCCTTACTTGCCATTCCATGAGACTGCCCATTAGCTGGTTGAACGAATTCGTCGATGTGTCGGACATCCCCGTGGCGGAGCTGGCCGAGCGCCTGACGCGCAGCGGCCTGCAGGTCGAGGCGATCGAGACGAGCGGTCCCGCGCCCCTGGGCGACCTCTTCGTCGTGGGCGAAGTGCTCACGTGCGAAGTGATCGAGGGGACGCATCTTCACAGGACGACCGTGACGGACGGCACGGAGACGGTGCAGATCGTCTGCGGCGCGCCGAACTGCCGCGCGGGACTGAAGAGCGTCCTTGCGAAGATCGGCGCGGTGGTGCCGGACGGCGGCTTCAAGATCAAGAAGGGCAAGCTGCGCGGCGTCGAATCCCTCGGCATGCTCTGCAGCGCGAAGGAGCTGGCGCTCCCGGGCGGCACGCACGAGGGCATCGTCGAGCTGCCGGCGGACGCGCCGGTGGGCGCGTTCGCGCGCGACGTGATGGGCGGCGAGAAGCCGGAGACGGTCTTCGAGGTCGAGGTGACGTGGAACCGCCCGGACGCCCTGAGCGTGATGGGGCTCGCGCGCGAGTTCAGCGCGGTGCTGGGGCGGCCGATGAATACGCCGGCGGTCGATTTCGCCGAGGGCGACGTGGACGTCCACGACGAGGTGAAGGTGGAGGTGCGCGATCCTGTCCGCTGCCCGCGCTACACGGCGCGCGTCGTGACGCAGGTGCAGGACGGACCCTCCCCCGCGTTCATGGCCAAGCGCCTGGAGGCGTGCGGCGTGCGCTCGCTCGGCCTCCTCGTGGACGTGACGAACTACGTGATGCTCGAATGCGGGCAGCCGCTGCACGCCTTCGACTACAAGACGCTCGCGGGCGGCCAGATCGTGGTGCGCGACGCGGCGCCGGGCGAGACGATCAGGACGCTCGACGGCGTGGCGCGCGCCCTGGACGACCAGATGCTCGTCATCGCGGACGCCGAGAAGCCCAGCGCCGTCGCGGGCGTGATGGGCGGCGAAGGGAGCGAGATCGCCCCGGGCACGACGCGCGTCCTCATCGAGAGCGCGCTCTTCCAGCCCGAATCGACGAAGCGCACCGCGACGAAGCTCGGCCTCGCGACCGAGTCGAGCTACCGCTACATCCGGGGCGTGGACAAGGACCTTGCCGACTGGGCGAGCCGCCGCGCGTGCCATCTGCTGCAGAAGTACGGCGGGGCCGTCGTCGCCAGGGGCGTTGTGGACGCCGACGCGCGCGCGCGGCCGCTGAACGCGGACGTGTCGCTCGACTTCGCGCGCGCGCGCGCCCTCATCGGCATGCCCATCGAGAGCGACCGCATGGTGGCCCTGCTCGCGGGCCTGGGCCTCACGCCCCGCGAGGAGGGCCCCTACGCGGGGAAGGCCTCGGTCGCCTTCGGCATCCCGAGCTGGCGGTGGGACCTTTCCGAGGAGGCGGACCTCGTGGAGGAGGTCGCGCGGCTCTACGGCCTCGACAACATCCCCGACGCGATGCCGTCCGCCCCCAGCGTCTCGCCGCTTTCCGACGCGCCCTTCCGCGCGAAGGAGAAGGTGCGCGCGACGTGCCTTGCGCTCGGCTTCACCGAGGCGATGCACTACTCGTTCCTCTCGGCGGGCGAACTCGACGCATTCGACGGCCGCGCGGAGGCGCGCGCGGCGCGGCTTGCGCTGCCGGACCCCGTGAGCGCCGAATACGGCGTGCTGCGCGATTCGCTGCTGCCGCAGCTGATGGGCTCGCTCGGCCGCAACGCGACGCGCCAGGTCGAGCAGGCCTCGCTCTTCGAGATCGGGCGCGTCTTCGGGCGGAACAAGGAGGGGCGGCCGTTCGAGGCCGACCGCCTCGCGCTCGGCTTCACGGGGCCCGTCGGGCGCGGCGCGCTCGACACGCGCCGCGCCGTGACGGTGGAGGAGGCCCTGCTCTGGATGAAGGGCGCCGTGGCGCGCCTCGCGGAGACGCTGCACGTCGCGCGCCTTGAATTCCGCCCGGCGGAGCATCCGGCCTTCGCGGCGGCGCTGGAGGTGCGCGCCTACGGGCGTCCCGTCGGCGTGCTGGGCGTCCTTTCGGCGAAGCTGCGCCACCCGTTCCGCCTCACCACGCAGATGGCCCTCGCCGAACTCGACCTGGAGCCGCTGGCGCGCCGCTTCGACGCGGCGGGGAAGGTGGCGCCGGCGCCGGCGTTCCCGATGGTCAAGCGCGACATCGCGTTCGTGGCCGGGAGCGGGGTGACGCACGAGGCGGTGGAGGCGTGCATCCGCAAGGCGGCGCCGCCGGAATTGACCGCCGTGACGCTTTTTGATATCTTTACGTCCAAGGACATCGGCAAGGGGCGGCGCTCCTTCGCGTATTCGCTGGCGTTCAGGTCCGCCGACCGCACGCTGACGGACGACGAGGTGAACCGCGCGTCCGCGAAGATCGCGGAGGCGCTCAGGGCGACGCTCGGCGTCGAGGTCCGGGACAGCTGATTTCACGACGTGGGCCCTGGTCTGCACGCGGACTTGGCAGCGTATTTCTCTGACCTTCGTTTTTGGACGGGAGCCTAAAGCGCGCGGCATGCGTGCCGTGCGCGGGGGCGCCCACTTGGGACATGAGGTTCCAGGGATTCTGCGCTACGGCAGACCGGGGCTCTTTATCCGGTTTCATTGAGGCCTGACGGGGGCGAAAGGAAACGACATGAAGATGAAGAGAGTGACGATGCTGGCGCTGGCGGCGCTGTTGGCCGGCGCGGCGCCGGGGTTCGAGGCGGTGCCCGAGGCCGCGCGGGCGGCCCTGCAGGGGACGCGCGGCAAGCCGTTCACCGCCGGGCTGCTGTTCTGCGACGGCGCCTGCGTGAAGCCGCCCTACCGCGTGGCGCGCTACGGCACGGCGATCTTCGTGAACGACCACCAGGTGACGGACCAGGTCGTCCCGTGGCGCGCGTTCCTCGCGACGCAGGACGGCTACGTGGCGCCCGCGGCGGCGAAGCCGGCGGCGGAGGCGAAGAAGCCCAAGGCGGATGCGGACGACCTCTTCGACGAGGCGCCCGCGAAGCCCGCCCCCGACGCGAAGCCCGCCGCCTCGGCCGCCGAGGAGGCCCCGGCGGCGTTCCGGGCGAACGCGAAGAGCGCGGCGCTCGTGAAGAAGGTCAACGCGGCGCGCCTGGAGGTCCAGCGCAAGCTGAAGGACGGCTACATCTGCTTCTACGGCGCGCGCTACGCCCGCGTCATCGTCGAGCCGCGCGTCGCGAAGGACCTGCTCGCCGTGCTGCCGGAGGCGATCGGCGACGCGCCCGACGGGGCCGCCCTCGCGGCGGCGATGCGCGCGAAGGGCTTTGCCTTCATGGGGCGCGAGCTCTGCGAGGACCTTGTGCGCCACCGCGCCGACTACCCGAAGATCCTCGAACGCCGCCGCGCGCTGGAGGAGGAGGAGGCTCTGCGGCGCATGATGGAGCGCGCGCGGGAGGGCGCGCGCTGAGGGGGCTGCCCATGGAACTCGCCTCGCCCGCAAACCCCCGGATCAAGTACGTCGTCAAGCTGCGCAGCTGCGCGGTGCGCGAGGAGACGGGGGAGATGATCGTGGAGGGATTCCGCGAATGCCGCCGCGCGCTCGACAACGGCTACCGGCCCCGCGCGGTCTTCTTCTGCCCAGACCTCTGGCTGAAGAACGAGAACGAGGCGGCGCTCGTGGCGGACGGCGCGGCGCGCGGCGCGGAGACGTTCGCCTGCTCGAAGGCGGCGTTCCTGAAGATGGCCTACAAGGACCGCCCCGACGGCCTCCTGATGGTGGGTCCGCACGTGACGCGGCGCCTCGACGAGCTGGCGCTGCCGCCGAACGCGCTCGTGATCGTGACGGAGTCGATCGAGAAGCCCGGCAACCTCGGGACGATCCTCCGCAGCGCCGACGCCGCCGGGGCGGCCGCCGTCATCGTCTGCGACCGCACGACGGACGTCCACAACCCGAACGTCGTGCGCGCCTCCACGGGCGCCATGTTCTCGGTCCCCATCGTGGAGGCGGCGGGCGCGGAGGCCCTGGCGTGGCTGAAGGCGCGCGGCTTCAGGATCCTCGCCGCCACGCCGCACGCGGAGAAGCTCCACTTCGAGGTGGACCTCACCGGGAACGTCGCGCTCGCCGTCGGCGCCGAGCAGTACGGCCTCACGGCGCAGTGGATGGAGCATGCGGACCTGCGCGTGCGCATCCCGATGCTGGGCCTTGCGGATTCGCTCAACGTGAGCGCCGCGACGACGATCCTCGTCTACGAGGCCGTGCGCCAGCGCATCGCGGCGGGCATCGACCAGGTGCCGGCCTTCGCGCCCTGGCACGGCGAAGGCCGGCACGACCACTAGGCTTGCGTGGCGAGCAGGCGGGCGGCGAAGGCCTCCAGCCGGCGGCGCGTGCGGTTTGCGAACCAGGGGATCGAAAGCGGCGCGGAGAGGATGACCGAGGCCGTCTCGTCGCGGAGGGCGTCCCAGGCCTGGCGCAGGTCGTCCTGTCGCCCCGCGGCCGTCTCGCGCCGGTAGGCGTCGGCGAAGAGTTCGTCGGCCGCGCCCGCGAGGCGCCGGCGGAGCAGGTGCCGCCAGAGGCGGCCGAACTGGAAGGCCGCGTAGAGGACGAGGCCGCCCGCCAGCGCGCCCGCCGCGACGGCGGCCCAGCGGCCCGACGCCGCCAGGCGCAGGCAGGCGAAGCCCGCCGCGAACCCGGCGGCAAGGGCCACGAGGAGGCCGGCGCCGAGCGCCTGGAGGGCGGCCCGCCGCAGGCGGCGCGCCGCCCCGCAGACGACGGCCATGCGGATCGCGAGGCCTGTGAAGTCGGCGTAGGCGGCCGCCCGGATGGCGTCGGCCCGGCGGGAGGGCCCGTTCGAGAGGATCGACAGGAACGCGGCCCGGTGGCGGTCGAAGTCCGAGAAGTCCATGCCGGGACGCGGGGGCGTGCGCGCGGGGCCCGTGTACATCGTGTAGATCTTGGGGAGGTCCTTCGTGCGCAGCACGCGCGCGAGGTTCCAGCAGACCGTGCCGTAGGCGCGGGCGAAGTCGGAGGGGCTCGCGAAGAGGTCGCACTTGTTGAGGAGCACGCGCACCTTGAACTCGAGGCCGCGCAGGGCGCGCGCGAAGGCGTCCACCGTCTCGCCCGTCGTCCCCGGCTTGTCGGGGTCGAAGAGGAAGAAGACGGTGTCGGCGCGCTCGGCGAACTGGCGGACGGCGGCGTGGAAGTCGTAGTCGCGCGCGACCGTGCCCTGGGCGGCGTCGATCATGCCGGGGCTGTCGATGAAGACGAGCTCTTTCAGGGGCGCGAGCGGGCGCGCCTTGACCTTGAGGCGCTGGAGGAAGAGCGGGCCCAGGGACTGGAGCGTCTGGAACTCCTCGGGGAGGCGCATGAGCGCGGCGGGGCCGCACACGTCCTCCTCCCGCTCGCCGTAGAGGATGACGGTGAAGCCGTCGTCCGTGGGCGCGACGCCCGTGTCCTGCACGTCGCCGCCGACCGCCCAGTTGACGAGCGAGGACTTCCCCGACGAGTGGTTGCCTAGGAAGAGCACGCACGGCGCGCCGCCCACCGTGACGGTGGGGCGGGAGAACGCATAGTAGAAGCGCTGCGCGAGCGGCGCGTACCGCCGGTAGGCGGCCTGAATGGTTTCCTCGAATTTCATCGGCGCCATTCTATCCCATTTCGCGTGGGGCTGTCAATCGGGAACACGGGAGGGCCGCGCGAGGGAGGGCGGACGCAATAAATTGCGTCCCTCCCGTGGGAGGGCCGAACGGGCCCGGACGTTGCTTCCAAAATTTATTCTCCATAATTTAAAAAATGCGCTTGACGGCAGGGGGGGGGGGGTGACTTTATAATATCCCTCCGTCACGGTGACGTGTCGCCGGGGCGGAACGCGGAACGGTCAACATTCAGCATAGCGAGGCAAGGCATGAAGGCATTCNNNNAGCGAGGCAAGGCATGAAGGCATTCGGCATTCAGTCGGCGTGGCAGGGCATGAAGAAGACGAGAAGCGGGCGGAGCGCCGCCGTTGCGGCGGCCTTGGCGCTTGGCGGGGCGCTGTGCGCGGGGGCGGCGGACGGCGAAGGGACGGCGGACGAACCGGAACCCGTGCGCGGGCGCGTGGCGGGGATGTACTGCCTGAACAAGACGGCCAGCCCGGCGCCGAGCTTCCCGTTCCGCGCCCAGTGGCAGCTGAACACCTATGCGGATTCGCCCAACGCGACGAGCGGGTCCGACGCCTCGCCGGACACGTCGAGCCTGGCGGCGGACGACCTGGCGTCCCTGCCCGCGAACGCCTTTGCCCGCACGGGCTACGTCCATTCAAACCAGAGGGGCGACGACAGCCCGGACGTGTTCGTGTTCCCGGCTCTCACGCCGGGCGCGGCCTACCGGATGGACGTCTACATGAACGAGGTGTACTTCGAGGTGGATGGCGGGCGGTCCCAGAAGGTCCGCGTCAACGGCGTGAACCTGAAGGACGCGGAGGGGCAGGACGTCGTGCTGAGCCCGTTCGCCGTCGGGGGCGGGAAGGGGAAGGTCGGAAAGGTGTCGTTCGACGTGGCCGCCCAGGCGGACGGGACGATCTCGCTGGCGTTCCCGAAGGTGAAGGACCAGTCCGTCCTGAACGTCGTGACGTTGGCGGGGACGAACCTGCCCGGCGCGGTCACGTGGCAGGGCCTTTCGGCGGGCGCGGAGGGCCCGTCGCTTGCGTGGAAGCCGTCGCGGGACACGCTCGCCTACTACGTCGAGCGGCAGACGGGGGCGGACGACGCGGCGTGGGAGACCGTGGCGGCGACGGCGGGGACGAACGTCGTCGTGGAGCTGGCCGCCTCGGCGGAGACGCGCTTCCGCGTCGTCTCGTCCAACGGCCTCGGCACGGCGACGGGCCCGGTCCTCGCGTGGGACGTGGCGCGGCGCGTGCGCTACGCGCTGGACGTGGGCGGCGCGGCGCCCTGCGCGTGGTTCGTCCCGGCGCGCGCGGCGCTGACCTCGAACTTCCAGCTGTATGCCTTCGCCGACACGCTCTACGGCGTGGACGGGCGCCATGCGGCGGCGGCGGGCGTCTACCGCACGTTCTGCACGGACGCACTCGCCTTCGCGTTCTCGAACCTCGCGGCGAACGCGGCCTACACGTTCCGCACGCACGTGGTGGAGACACAGACGAACGAGAAGGCGCGCCTCGTCGACATCGCGACGAACGGCGCCCTCATGGCGACGTGGGACGCCCGGGCGGCCTGCGGGCGGCAGCGCGGCGGCGTGGCGTATCTGGACCTCGAGGCGGCGACGGACGAGCACGGCACGCTCGCGGTGTCGTTCAAGAGGAACGACGAATCGTCAGACTGGAGCATCACGGTCTGCGCGCTGGAGGTGTTCGCGCGGGACGACGAGCCGTTCGAGGCGGTCGTCCCCGCGCCCGTCCTCACGGCCTTCGCCGAGGGCGTGCGCATCGTGCCCGAAACGCGCCATGCGCAATACACGTACACGATCCAGTATCTGGACGCGGCGGAGGAACCGGGCGCCGATGCGGACGGGACCGTCCTCGCGCAGGGCGTCCCCGTGACGGGCTTCATGGACTTCGCGGCGCCGGCGGACGGGTCCCGGTGGTACCGCGTGCGGGCGGTGGACGGGGACGCGGCCGGCGCGTGGTCGCCGTGGCTGCGCGGCGAGCGCGCGGGCCGTTCCCTCGCGGCGCCCCTGCGCGTCAACTTCACGGAGAAGTACGCCGACCAGACGCCGGCGGGCTGGGTGAACGACGCGCCCTACCGCTCGGGGCACACGGAGGGCTTTGCGCAGACGCCCGCCACGACCACGGCGTTCGAGGTCGTGCAGGGCGCCGTGCCGGACCAGGCGCCGGACATCGTCTACCTGACGGGCATCTACAGCGATTGGTCGGCCGACAAGCAGACGTACCGCTTCGTCTTCCCCGGCTTCGACGCCGCGCAGACGTACCGGCTGCGCCTGCATCTGCTGGAGAACTGGCGCGATGCCGTGATCGGCACGCGCGTCTTCCACGTCGCCGTCAACCGCTGCATCCCCTCCGCGCTGAAGGACCTCGACCCGCTGAAGCTGGCCGGGGGCGAGTACTACCGCCCCGTGGTGGTGGAGGCCGCGGTGCGGCCCGCGCTGGACGGCTCCATCCGCCTGGACGTGGTGCGGAGCAAGCAGAACCCCACGCTCCGGGGCGTCGAGTTCATCCCCGTGGACGAGGGCGGCGTCGCGGCCGGCACGGGGCGCGTCGCCTTTACGCGCGCGGCGGACGACACGCCCGCCGGAAACGCCGAGGAGACGTTCGTGGCGGAGCGGGCGTGCGACCCGCTCGCGTGGAGCTGGACGGCGGATGACGTGCCGGCCGAGGCGGGCGACGCCCCGCGCATCCTGGCGCGGGGGCGCCTCTACGTGCCGATGACGGAGGCGTACACGGCCGCGGCGACGGCGACGGGGACGCTCAACCTGTGGGTGGACGGGGACGCGTGGCCCGTCAATGCGCCGCAGACGCTCGCCGCCGGGCCGCACGACGTGTACGTGGAGTACCTGCCGACGGGCCGGGCGACGTGCGCGGCGTCGGTCGCCTGGCAGGCCGCGTCGGGGCTGACGCCGCAGGCCCTCCAGGACGCGGGGGCGCTCACGTACCCGGACGGCTGGCGCTTCATCCAGATCGGCACCGCGCCGGGGGCCGCGTTCGTGCGCGGCACGGCGGAGGGGCGGTGGCGCATGGCCGCCTCGGGTCACGACATGTGGGGCGGGGAGGACAGCGGGACGTTCCTCTACCGCGCGGCCGGAAAGGCGCCGTTCGACTGCTCGTTCCGCGTGACGGGCGTCGGCGGGGCGGTGTCGGAGCATATGCGCGTGGGCGTGATGGTGCGCTCGTCCCTCAAGGCGGCGGACACGTCCGGCTTCGTGTTCTACGCGGGCCTGAGCGGCGCGAACAAGCTGCGCGGCTTCGGCGACCTGACGCCGGGGGACGCCTTCAACAATGTCAATCTCTTCGACGTGGCGGCGGCGGACCACGGGCTCGGGACGCTCGGCACGCCGTTCACGGTGCGCGCCACGCGCGAGCGGCTGGAGACGGGCAAGGACCGCTTCGTCCTGGCGTTCACGTCCGAGGACGGATCGTATGCCTATGCGTCGACGCAGACGCTCGCGCGCGCGGCGAACGTCTACGTCGGCCCGCTTGCGATGGCGCACCACTCCGTCAAGCCGCGCCTCGTCCAGTACGAGTTCGACAGCCTCTCGTTCGAGGACACGACGCCCAAGGGCCTCTACCTCCTCATCCGCTAAGGGGGCCAGGCGGGAGGGCTGCAGCGGGAGGGCCGCAGCTTGCTGCGGCCGATCGCCCTGCTGCGTGGATTTGTGGTAGAATGTCCGGCCTTTGACATGAAGACCGACACCACAGCCACGGCGCGGCGGTTCGCGCGCCACTTCGCCACCTACCCGGACGAGGCGGTCGTCCAGCGCCGGACGGCCGACGCGCTCGTGGAGGCCCTGCGCGCGGAGGCCTCCCGCCCGTCCTTCCCGCGCGTCGTCGAGCTCGGATGCGGGACGGGCCTCCTCACGCGGGCGTTCCTGCGGGCGTTCACGTGCGACGCGCTGCTGCTCGTGGACCTCGTCGAGACGTGCGCGGACTTCTTCGCGGACCTGCCGCAGGTGACGTTCCGGCGCGCGGACCTGGACGCGCTGGAGGCGCTGCCGCCCGCCGACCTCGTCCTCTCCGCCTCCTGCCTCCAGTGGCTGCGCGACCCGGCGCGGCTCGTCCGCGTGGTCGCCGCCGCGCTGCCGAGGGGCGGGCTCTTCGCGGGCGCGGCCTTCGCGGCGGGCAACCTCGCCGAACTGGAGCAGTGCGGCGGGCGGCCGCTTGCGTGCCCGCCGGCCGCGCGCTGGCGGGAGATGCTGGAGGCGGGCGGGTTCGCGGTGCGGCGCTTCGAGGCGCGCGCGGCGCGGCTCTCCTTTTCGTCGGCGCGCGACGCGCTGCGGCACCTCAAGCGGACGGGCGTGCTGACGCCCGCGCTGGGGGGATACCGGGAGGCGCGGCGCTTCCTGGCCCGCTACGAGGCGCTGCGGGACGCGCAGGGCGTGCCGCTCACCTACGCGCCGGTATTCTGGGTCGCCGCCAGGGCGTAGTCGCCGCTCACCTACGCGCCGGTCTTCTGGGTCGCCGCCAAGGCGTAGTCGCGGCAGACGAGGGTGGGGTAGAGGTCGTCGCGGCGGTCGGAGCGGAGGGGGAAGGCGGCGCGGACGTCCCGGACCAGCCGGGGGTCGAGGTCGCAGAGGAGAAGGTCGTCCGGCGAGGGGGGCGTGAGGCGCCGTCCCGTCGGGTCGAAGGCGACGGAGCTGGGGGCATAGGCGATGCCGCCGCCGGCGCCGGCGCGGTTGACGCCGACGAGGTAGCACTGCGTCTCGAGGGCGCGGGCGCGGAGGAGGGTGTACCAGTTCTCGATGCGGTCCGCCGGCCAGTTCCCG
The DNA here is from genome assembly GCA_963618935.1 of Clostridiales bacterium CCNA10. Lineage (GTDB taxonomy): Bacteria > Verrucomicrobiota > Kiritimatiellia > RFP12 > UBA1067 > RUG572. Next base: position 12,448 of record CAVEVC010000048.1, read on the forward strand.
ATGACGAGGAGGAGGTCGGCGGCGCGCGCGGCGGCCTGGAAGACCTCGGGGAAGCGAAGGTCGTAGCAGATGAGGCCGGCGAGGGTGAAGCCGCCGAGGGCGGCCGAGAAGAGGTCCGCGCCGCGCGAGTAGGCGCGCGTCTCGCCGCCGAAGGAGTAGGAATGGAGCTTCGCGTAGTCGAGGAGGACGGCGCCGTCGCGGACGACGACGAGGCGGTTCTGCGGCGCGTTCGGTTCTGCGTCGCGGACGACGCCGAGGCGCTTCTGCGGCGCGTTCGGTTCTGTGGCGCGGATGCAGCCGAAGGCGATGGCGAGGGGGAGGCGACGGGAGAGGGCGCGGAAGAAGTCGAGCTGCGGGGCGGCGCCGGGCGCGTCGGCGAAGGCGCGCGGACGGGGCGTGAAGCCGGTGAGCGTGAACTCGGGGAAGGCGACGAGCGCGGCCCCGGCCTGCGCGGCGCGTTCGGCGAGACGCGCACAGGCGCGCTCGTTCGCGGCGGGGGCCTCCCAGGCGGTTTCCATCTGCGTCAAGGCGATTTTCATGAGGATGCCCATTATACCATACTTGATTTCCGAAAGGACTTGATTACCGAAAGGCGCCCATGGCCATGCCGAACCGTCTCGGTGAACCACCTCGGCAGCGATTCCAAGGTCGATGTTCCCTCCACTTGTTCTTGAACGTGCTGGGTTGAGGCTTGCGGGATTTCGCGTCGGATTTCGCGTCGGAACGTTCCGACGTGAAATCCAACATTCGAACCGTAGGCGAGACAGACGGTCCGGTCTCAGCATAGCTGACGTATTGCCTTGTGTTCTTAATTATTTGGCGGTTATCGTATTTACGCGGTATGTTGGATTTCTTACGCAGTGAATTCTCATCTTATGGCGGGGGAGTTGGGAGAGTAGGATGATTGATTGTGCGATTTCGCTTCGGAACGGTGTGGGCGCGACCGTTCGGTGTGCCGTGAACCGTTCGGTGTGCCGTGACAGGAAGTGACAGGAAGTGAGCGCCACGCGCCGAGGGCGGCGCGGGTACATCGCGCGCCGGGCCGACGTGGCGGCGGTCGCAACAAGTTGCGACCTTCCCGGGTGGGGTGGGCGCTTCTGTATGACGGAGAGGGTGAGAGGAATAACGGAGTTAGAGGAAGGGGAGGAAATCGGCGGGGAGGGGGGCTTCGAAGACGAGCGGCTGGCGTGTGAGGGGGTGCTTGAGGGCGAGGCGCCAGGCATGGAGCAGCTGGCGGGCGGGAACGGGCGTCAGCTTCCGGTCCCAGCCCGGCCGGCCGTAGAGCGCATCGCCCGCGATCGGGCAGCCGAGCGTGGCGGCCATGTGGACGCGGATCTGGTGTGTGCGCCCCGTCTCGATTTCGCATTCGACAAGGGAGAGTGGACACGTCCGGCGCGCCCCGCCGTTCGACGTGGATGCGTCCGACCTGTGTTCGATTCCTCTGCACGGGGTCAACGTGTTCGACGTGGATGCGTCTGCCGCGTTCTCGATTTGCCTGCACGGGGTCAACGTGTTCGACGTGGATGCGTCTGCCGCGTTCTCGATTTGCCTGCACGGGGTCAACGTGTTCGACGTGGATGCGTCTGCCGCGTTCTCGATTTGCCTGCACGGGGTCAACGTGTTCGACGTGGATGCGTCTGCCGCGTTCTCGATTTGCCTGCACGGGGTCAACGTGTTCGACGTGGATGCGTCTGCCGCGTTCTCGATTTGCCTGCACGGGGGCAACGTGTCCGCCGCGTTTTCGCTGCCCGTGTGGGGCGTCAACACGTCTGCCGCGTTCTCGATTCGCCTGTACGCCGTCACGGCGCGTTTGCCGTTGCGTTCGACGACGGCCATCTTCTTGCGGTCGAAGGGGCAGCGGCCGATGAGGTTCTCGATGCGTCCGGCGGGGGGGGAGGGGATGCCGTGGACGAGGGCGAGGTAGGTCTTGCGGATGTCCGCGTGGGAGGCGAATGCGCGCGTGAGGACGTCCATGGCGCGCTGCGACTTCGCGACGACCATGACGCCGGAGGTGTCCTGGTCGAGGCGGTGGACGATGCCGGGGCGCGCGACGCCGCCGATGCCGGAGAGGGCGGGGCTGTGGTGGAGGAGGGCGTTGACGAGCGTGCCGGAGAGGTGTCCGGGGGCGGGGTGGACGACGAGGCCGGCGGGCTTGTCGAGGGCGATGAGGTCGTCGTCCTCGAAGAGGATTGCGAGCGGAATCGCCTCGGGCGCGGGTTCGGCGGGGACGGGGGGGGGGATGGCGAGCGCGACGACGTCGCCGGGCCTTGTCCGGGCGGTGGCGCGCGGCGCGGGCGTGCCGTTGACCGTCACGCGCCCGGCCTTCAGGAGGCCCTGCACGCGGGCGCGGGAGAAGTCCGGGCACTGTCCGGCCAGCCAGGCGTCGAGCCGTTCGATCCCCGCCTCGGGGACCGTGAAGGTCCGGATCTCGTCGTGTTCGGCCATGTGGGATGTGGGGAAGACGCAGGGTCGGGGTTACCAGAACGCCCACTTGCCATACGCGATGACGTAGAGGGCGAGGAGGAGGTTGGTCGTCACGTGGGCGGCGATGGCGGAGAGGAGGCCGCAGCGGATGAAGAGGAGGCCGTAGACGAGTCCGCAGAGGGCGGCGGCGAGGGGGCGGTCGTGTTCGAGCGTGAAGAGGAGGATCGTCCAGAGGAGGGCGGAGAGGTCGAAGCGCGCGGAGGGGACGGCGGCGAAGTCACGGCGCTGGAGCCAGCGGTAGAGGAAGGAGCGGAAGAAGATCTCCTCGACGGGGGCGATGACGAAGGCGCTGCCGGCGAGCTTGGCGAGCGTGAGGGGCCAGCCGCAGACGGCGGGGGAATAGGGCGAGGGGGCGGCGGTCTCCGGGGGGAGGGAGCCGGGCGGCCAGACGAGCCAGGTGCGGTAGAAGGCGCTGGCCTCGGGGAGGGTCCAGAGGGCGAGGACGACGAGGCCGCCGAGGAGGCCCCAGGCGGCCTGGGCGAGGCCGGCGCGCGGCGTGGCGGCGCCGAGCGGGCAGATGCGGCGGAGGCGCGGCAGGACGGCCAGCAGCACGCCGAGCGTGGCCGCCGTGCGCGCGGCGTAGGCCCCGGCCGTCGCGGGCAGCAGGGACTGGAGCGCAATCCACGTCGCGAACGGGGCGGCGGCGGCGAGGATGTTCTGGCTTTCACGGGTCACGCGGGATATTGTACCACATCATCCCGTCGCCGCCTTGCGGAGGACCCGCGTTTTTCAAGATTTGCCCCCTTGCCATTCCCGCCGAGATTCGGTATGATATGCACTCAATTTTTTGCGAAAGGTAGAAGCATGAAAGACGGTATCCATCCCCAGTACGGCGACGCCACCATCACGTGCGCGTGCGGCAATGTCATCCACACCCGCTCCACGAAGCCCGAGATGCAGGTGAACACCTGCTCGGCGTGCCACCCGTACTTCACGGGCCAGAAGACGATGGTCGACACCGAAGGCCGCGTCGACATGTTCAAGAAGCGCTACGCGAAGTTCGCGAAGTAGGCCTTGGTCGCGAAGGACCAGATCGCGAAGGTGCTGGATCGTCTGTCCGCGGTGGAGGCCGCGATGGGCGATCCAGATGTCATTTCGGACGCGAAGCGCTACCGCGAGACGGTGCGCGAGCACACCGCCCTCCGGAAGCTGGAGGCGGCGGCGAAGCGCTACTTCAAGATCCTCGACGACATCGAGGGGAACGAGACGCTGCTGGAGGACCCCGACTTCGCCGAGGAGGCGAAGGGCGAGATCGCGCGCCTGAAGGGCGAGGTTCCGGACGCGGAGCGGGCCGTGCTGGCGGGGCTGCTGCCGCCGGACCCGCTGGAGGGCCGCAACGCCGTCTTCGAGGTGCGCGCCGGGACGGGCGGCGACGAGGCGGCGCTGTTCGCGGGCGACCTCTTCCGCATGTATTCGCGCTGCTGCGAGGCGAAGGGCTGGAAGGTGAACGTGATGAGCGCCTCCCAGACCTCGCTCGACGGCTACAAGGAAATCCTCTTCACGGTCGTGGGCGACGGCGCCTACGGCACGTTCCGCTTCGAGAGCGGCGGGCACCGCGTGCAGCGCGTGCCGGTGACGGAGGCGCAGGGGCGCATCCACACGTCCGCCGCAACGGTCGTCGTGTTCCCCGAGGCGGACGAGACGGACGACGCCTTCGAGATTCCCGAGAAGGACCTGCGCATCGACATCTTCTGCGCGGGCGGGCACGGCGGCCAGGGCGTGAACACGACCTACTCCGCCATCCGCATGACGCACCTCCCCACGGGCCTCGTCGCGCAGTGCCAGGACGAGCGCAGCCAGCAGCGGAACAAGGAGAAGTGCCTTGCGACCCTCAAGGCGCGCATCCTCGACCAGAAGCGCCGCGAGGAGGAGGCCAAGGCGGGCGCCTCGCGCCTCTCCCTGCGCGGAAGCGGCGACCGCAGCGAGCGCATCCGCACGTACAACTTCCCCCAGAACCGCCTGACGGACCACCGCGTCGACCTGACGCTCTACTCCCTGGACCGCATCGTCGAGGGCGAGATGGAGCCCGTTCTCGCCGCGCTCCGCGAGAAGGACCTCTCGGACCGCATCGCCACGGCGCTGGGCAAGGCGGTCTAGGTGGGCGGTCTAGGTGGATGGGTGGATAGGGGATCGGTGCGGTGCGTGTACGATTCTTTCGCGGCGGCGCGCCGAGGACGTCGCGCCCTACCAATGAACGGGGCGTTGATCAGGTGGGTCGGTCCTTGGCTGGGTGTTCCCTTGGTAGGGGCGGACGTCTCGGCCGCCCGCACCAACCCGGTCGGACGCCTGCGGCGTTTTTGTAAATGCTTTGACCACGTTGTTTCTTTGTAACTGACACGTCGTTGCTTTGTAGCTGATGTAGCTGAACATGTCTTCTGGAGATCAGGTTCTGGTTCAGGTCAAGGGGGCCGCGAAAGGTTTTCCCCGTCTTGACTGGTCGTTCGCCGAGGGGCGCCAGTGGGCGCTGATGGGTTCGGCGAGCGCGGCGAAGGCGCGGCTGTGCGCGTGGGTGGGCGGGCTCGTGCCGCCGCCGCACGGCGTGGCCGTCACGTTCGCCGAGGGGCTGGAGGAGCACGTGGAGACCGTCTCCTTCTCGCAGCAGCGCGCCGCCGCGAAGAAGGGCGGGTTCCTGCAGGCCCGCTACCATTCCCTCGTCGACGAGGCGGGGCCGGGCGACACGGTGGAGGAGGCGCTCTCCTTCAACCGCATCTTCGACGTCAACCCCTTCGAGGTGGGGCGTCCCCTGAAGAAGGAACGCCGCGCCTACGCGGCCGCCCTCCGCCGCGTGGTGCGCCTCCTGAACCTCTCCGAACTGCTGGACCGCGACTTCCTCGCGCTCTCGAACGGCGAGACGCGGCGCGTGCTGCTCGCGCGGGCGCTGCTGGCGAATCCGCGCCTCCTCGTCCTCGACGACCCCTGCGCGGGACTCGACCCCGACCGCCGCGAGCAGGTGAAGAAGATCTGCGACGCGCTTGCCGCGCGGGGGCTCTCGCTCCTCGTCTCCGTCCGCCACGCCGACGAAATCCCGTCCTGCGTGACCGACGTGCTGACGGTCGAGGGGAAGGGGACGATGCAGGCCGCGCGCGTGCGGGACGCGGAGGCGGTCGCGGCGCCGCGTCCGCCGTCTGCGGTCCCGTGGGTGGAGCGGGCGGCCGCGCAGACGGACGCGCCGTCCGCGCCCGTCGTGGAGCTGCGCGGCCTCCACATTGCCTTCGGACGGCGGACGCTCTTCGACGGCTTCACGTGGATTGTCCGCGCGGGCGAGCGGTGGGTGCTGCGCGGGCCGAACGGCAGCGGCAAGACGACGCTCCTCGCGCTCATCACGGGGGACAGCCCCCTCGCCTACGCGAACGACGTTTCGGTGTTCGGCCACAGGCGTGGCGCGGGCGTTGCGCTTGCGGAGATCCGCCGCCGCATCGGCATGGTCTCGCCCGAGCTGCAGGCCTATACGGGGCTGGGCTCTGAGGAGCTTCTGGAGGCTGCGCTGCGGCGGAAGCCCGACCTGCTGCTCCTCGACGAATTCTGCCTCAACCTGGACGCGCCGGCGGCCGCGCGCGTGCGGGCCCGCGCCGCCGCCTGGCTCAAGGCGCATCCCGCCTGCACCGCGATCTGCGTGGCGCACCGTCCCGAGGACGTGCCGCCCGGCTTCACGCGCGAATGCGTGCTGGGAGGCCGCGCATGACGCTTCTTCCCTGGCTTCGGCTCTTCCGCCTGCCCAACCTGCCGACGGCGCCCGGCGACGCGCTCGCGGGGGCGGCGGCGGGCCTGATGCTGACGGCGGGCGGAGACGTGCGGCGGGCGCTGGCGGCGGGCGGCGCGGCGTTCTGCCTCTACCTCTACGGCCTTGCGGACAACGACGTGGTGGGGGCGGCCGAAGATGCGCGCACGGCGCCCGACCGGCCGATTCCGCGTGGGGAGATCTCCCTGCGGGCGGCGAAGGTCGCCCGCGCGGCGTGCCTGCTGGGGGCGCTGCTGCCGGGCGCGCTCTTCAACCTGCCGCCCGCCTGGTGGCTGGGGGCGGTGGCGCTGACGGGGGCGATCGGCCTGTACAACCGGGCGAAAGGGCTCTGGCTGATGGGGCTCTGCCGGGGCCTGAGCGTCCTCTGCGGCGCGGCGGCGGTGGGGACGGGCGGCCTTTCGGTCCGGGCCGGGGTCGTCCTGGGCGGCATGGCGCTGGGGTGGACGCTCTACATCGCCGCCGTGACGAAGCTCTCCGAGGGGGAGGAGCGGCCGAGCGCGGGGCTGGGGCGGGGACGCTTTCTGCTGGGGCTTTCGGCGTGGGCGCCGCTCGTGGCCTGCGCGGGGTTCCCGGATCCGCGCGCGGCGCTGCTGCCGCTCGTCGGCTGCCTCTGGACCTTCGCGGCGTGGTGCGCGGCGGTGGCGCCGCTCGGCGCGGCGCATGGGCCCGACCGGCGCCGGGCGGCCGTGGGGCGCACGATCGGGGCGCTGCTCTACCTGCAGATCGGGTTCATGCTCGCGGCGCCCCGCCGCGAACTCCTCGTGGCGGCGGTCGTCCTGTGGCTCGCCGCGCGGCTGATCCGCCGCTTCGCGCCGTCCGTGCGCGGTTCGTAGCGCGCGGCGCGTGGCGTTGTGCTATAATGGGCGCATGGAGAAAGCAGCCTTTGCCGTCCTGGCGGCGTGCCTTGCCGCGCAGGGATTCGCCGCCGCGCGCATCCGCGCGGTCTACACGGTCCCCGGCGAGCTCAACGGCATCGTCGGGCACGTGCAGGGGGCGGCCTGCTCCACGCAGGGCGTCTACCTGTCGCACGCGGGGGGGATCTACAAGATCGGCTGGGACGGCCGCCTGGTCCGGTCGTGTGCCGCCCCCGTCCACCTCGGCGACGTCGCGTATGCGGACGGCCGCCTCTACGGCGCGCTGGCCCTGCGCGAGCCCGTCGGCGGAAAGAAGGGCATGGTCCGCGTGTGGGACGAGGACCTGAACGTCGTCGGCGAACATCTCCTCCCCGACTACATCGACGGGTGCGCCGTCATCGGCGAGACGATCTACTACGGCCTTGACCTGTACGGCCCGAAGCCGCACCGCCGCTGCCGGATCGGCCGCCTCTCGCGCGACGGATTCCGGGACCTGGGCGCCGTCGAGACGGACCAGGGCGGGGCCTGCCGCTATGGCGTGCAGACGATGGCCACGGACGGCGCGCGCCTCTTCTGCGGCTACTACGCCGCCGGCACGCCGCCCGTCACGTGCGCGTGGTTCACGCCCGACCTGAAGGCGTGCGGCGGCACGCCGGCGTTCCCCTGCGCCGAGGGGTTCGGGCGGATTCCGCCGTCCCTCTTCCCCTCCGAGCATCCGCGCTTCTTCGTCGTGCGCGCCCTGGGGGGGAGCAGCCGCGCGTGGCACTCGGCCACGAACCCGCCGCAGGTCCGCCTCGACTTCTACGAGTGGCGGGAGGGGCAGTTCCACGACGTCACGGAGCGCGTGCCGCCGCCGGCGCTCCAGCGGGGCGACTTTCGCGCGAGCGATCCGTTCATCGCCGTCGACCGGAAGGCGAAGCGCTACCGCATGTACCTGGCGCAGGACGAGGCGGACGGCGGCGGGGCGGGCGTGCTGGTGCGCACGAGCCGGGACCTCCAGGCGTGGTCGGCGGCGAAGCAGGCGCTGCGCGTGCCGGAGAGGCGGGCGTGCGCGGCCGTGCGGGCGCCGGAGATGCACGAATACAAGGGGAAGAGCTACCTGTTCGCGACCCTTGCGCTGCGGGACGGTTCGTGCGGCACGTGGATCTACCGGGCCGATGCGCCGGAGGGGCCGTTCCGGGAGTGGAGCGCGGGGCCGGTTCCGCCCCCCGGCTGGTCCACGCGCGACGGCACGCTCTGGGTGGAGGACGGCCGGCCGTACATGGTGTTCTGCCATGAAGAAACGCCGGCGCGCGGCGGGCGGGTGATGGCGGTGGCGCTCACGCCCGACCTAAAGGCGGCGGAGGGGCGTCCGTTCGAGCTCTTCCGGGCGCACGGCGCGGAGGGGCCGTTCCTCTACCGGTCCCACAACGGGTCGCTCCTGATGCTCTGGTCGGCCCGGGGGGAGAAGGGGGCGTGCGTCTACGTGGCGCGGTCCGAGGGCGGCCGGCTGGCGGGCCCGTGGGGGGCGCATGCGCGCCTCTTCGACCTGGACGGCGGGCAGGGCATGCTGTTCCGCACGGTCTACGGGCAGCTTGCGCTGTGCCTCCACCAGCCCGACCGGCCGGAGGGGCGGCGGCGCGCGCGGATCCTGTTCGTGGAGGATTTGGGCGATGCGCTGCGGATTGCCGAATAGGCGGACGTTGGAGAAGGAGACGAGATGAAGCATCTGGTCGTGATGGCGGCGGGGCTGGGGTACGAGGGGCTGGCGCGGCGGAACCTGCTGAAGATGGCGGGCCTGGCGTTCCGCCCCGCGAAGAGCGTGTTCCCGGCTGTGACCTGCACGGCGCAGGCGACGTTCCGGACGGCGCGCGCGCCGCGCGAGCACGGCATGGCGTCGAACGGCTTCTTCTCGCGCACGCTGATGAAGCCCGCGTTCTGGGAGCAGTCCGCCGCGCTCGTGGAGGGGCCGCGCATCTGGGAGGCGGCGCGCGCGGCGGGGGCGCGGGTGGGGATGTACTTCTGGCAGCAGTCGCTCGGCGAGCGCGTCGATTCCGTCCTCTCGCCCGCGCCGATCCACAAGCACGGCGGCGGGATGATCATGCGCAACTACACGCAGCCGGCCGAGATGGGCGACGTGCTGGACCGGCGGTGCGGCCGGTTCCCGCTCCACCGCTACTGGGGCCCGCTCGCCTCGCCGAAGGTGGGGCGCGCGGTGCTGGCGAACTTCTTCGCGATGGCCGAGGCCCACGAGCCCGACGTCGCCTTCCTCTACCTGCCGACGCTCGACTACGAGGCGCAGCGGCACGGGCCGGACTCGGCGGCCTCTGAGAAGGCGCTCGCGGAGTTCCGCGCGCAGCTGGAGCGGCTGGCCGGCTTCGCGGCGCGCCGGGGCTGCGCGCTCACCGTCTGCGGCGACTACGCCATCGCGGCGGCGGACCGCCCGCCGGCGCGGCCGAACGCGACGCTGCGCGCGGCGGGCCTCTTCCGGGCGCGGCCGGTCGCGGGGCGCGCCTACCCCGACTTCTACGCGTCGCGCGCCTTCGCGATGTGCGACCACGAGGTCGCGCACGTCTACGTGCGGCAGGCCGAGGACGTCGAGCGGGCGGCGCGGCTCCTGGAGGGGACGGGCGAGTACGAGCTCGTCGAGCGGCGCGCCGGCCAGGACTGGGCGCATCCGTCGGCGGGCGAGGTCCTGCTTCTCGCGCGGAAGGGGAGCTGGTGCGCCTATCCGTGGTGGACGGACCGGCGCGAGGCGCCGGACTGGGCGACGCACATCGACATCCACAGCAAGCCCGGCTACGACCCCTGCGAACTCTTCTTCGACCGGTCCTTCCCGCCGAAGACGTGCCAGGACGCGCGCCGCGTCCGGGGCACCCACGGGCGCGTCTCGACGCTCGCCTGGGCCTCGAGCGACCCGCGCGTCGCGGGCGATTCGATGCGCGCCCTCGCCGCCTCCTGCGCGGCGGCGCTGTCCGCCGATTTCTGATTTGTGGTATAATCGCGCCGCCATGAAAGAAGCCCCCGTGAAACGGCCGCCTCGGAACCTTGCGGTCGGCCACTTCCTCAACGAGCCGTTCATCGCGGCCTGCACGCCCTGGACGGCGCGGATCCGCGAGGTGTTCTTCGCCTGGCCGGGCGTGCTCAGCTGCCGCCCCGCGCCCGACTTCACCGACGAGGTGAAGGCCCGCCTCTACGCGGACCTGCGCTGGTGCCGCGCGAACGGCATCCTCCTCGACACGCTCTTCAACTGCACGTGCTACGGCGACCGGGCGGTCGGCCCCGAGCTCGCCGACTTCGTCGCGGCGACCCTGCGCGCGATGGACGGCGAGGGGCTCTTCCCGGACATCGTGACGACGACCTCGCCGTTCATCGCCACCGTCCTCCGCCGCCGCTTCCCCCGGGTGGAGATCCGCTGGAGCGTGAACCTGCGCATCCACGGCACGACGGGCTTCGAGTGCGTGGAGGAGCTCTTCGACTCCTTCTACGTCACGCGCGAGCGGCAGCGCGACGCCGCCTACCTCGCGCGCGTCGCCGCCTGGGCGCGCGGGCACGGCAAGGCCGTGGGGCTGCAGGCGAACTCGGGCTGCCTGCGGCAGTGCCCGTTCCAGAACTTCCACGACAACCTCCACGGGCACAACCGCATCCGACAGAGCGCCGCGGGCGAGGCGTTCGACTTCAGCGTCTTCCGCTGCCGCGTCAACTACGCGCGGCGGAACTGGGAGGACTTCATCCGGGCGACGTGGATCCGCCCCGAGGACCTGCCGCTCTTCGAGCCCCACGTCTCGGTCGTCAAGCTCGCGACGCGCCGGCACCTCTGCCCCACGCGCATCCTCAATGCCTACGCCTCGTATGCCTACGACGGGAACCTGCTCGACCTGATGGACCCCCTCCACGCGGACCTCTTCGCGCCGTACCGCGTCGACAACGCCTCCTTCCCCGCCGACTTCGCGTCGACCGTGGGCGCCTGCCCGGACGCGAACGACTGCCGCCACTGCGGCCGCTGCGCGGCGGTGCTGGCCCGCGTGCTGAAGAGGGGCTAGGGGCGGGGGACGCCTTTTTATGGTACAATGCAGGGCAGGCCGGCCGCGGCCGATCGGAACGCGGCGGACGCCCAACCAAGGAGAAAACATGAAGAAGACGATGACAGGGATGGCGGCGGCGGCGCTCTTGGCCGCAGGATGCTGCTGCGTGTGCGCCCGCGACGGGTCCGCCGCGAAGGCGGTCTCGCCCGACGGCAGGAACGTGATCCGGCTCTGGACGAGCCCGCTCGCCTACGAGGTCGCGCGCGACGGCGTGGTGGTGGTGGCGAAGACCGAGATCGGCATGAAGGTGGACGGCGCGTGCCTGAAGCCGGGCGAGGCGTGCAAGGTGACGGCGCGCAAGGTGGCGGGCACGGTCGAGACGCCCGTCTACAAGAAGGCGCGCATCGACCTCGCCGGGAACGAGGCCGCCGTCGACTTCGGCGACTGGGGCGTGCGCCTCGCGGCGCGCAACGACGGCGTGGCCTACCGCTTCGAGACGAAGAAGCCGGGCACGATCACGGTCGACGGCGAAAAGGCCGGGCTGACGATCCCCTGCGCGGAGGCGCAGTGCGCGCTCAACTACGGCAGCGGCGTCGGCTGCGAGGAGACGGTGCCGGTGGCGTGCAAGGCGGGCGAGGTCGTGACGGGCAAGGAGAAGGGGCGCCGCTTCGTCTACCTGCCGTTCGTCTACAAGGTGGGGGGCGTGAGCGTGGCGGTGACCGAGTCGGACGTCTACGACTACCCGATCCTCAACCTCGTGAAGCCGGAGGGCGCGGGCGCGTTCGCCTCGACGTTCGCGGGCTTCCCGAAGCGCACCTACCGCGCGGGCGGCTGGGACAGCCGCAAGCCGATCGAGAAGGGCGGGCGCTGGGTCGTCGTCGCCGAGCATGACGACTTCCTCGTCAAGACCGAGGGCACGCGCACGTTCCCGTGGCGCACGTTCGTCCTGGCGGACGCGCCGGCGAAGTTCTGCGAGGCCGACATCGTGAACGCCCTCGCGCGCCCGCAGGCGAAGGGGATCGACTTCTCGTGGGTGAAGCCGGGCAAGGTCGCCTGGGACTGGTGGAACGGCTGGGACAACAAGGGCGAGGCGGCCGGCTGCACGACGGCGGGCTACAAGCGCTTCATCGACTTCGCCGCGAAGACGGGCGTCGAGTACGTGATCCTCGACGAAGGCTGGAGCGAGACGCTGAACATCTGGAAGTTCCACCCGAACGTGGACGTGCCGGAGATCGTCCGCTACGGCAACGAGAAGGGCGTGGGCATCGTCCTGTGGATGGCCTGGGCGCAGATCTACGGCGAGGAGGAGAAGGTCGCCTCGCACTTCGCGAAGCTCGGCGCGAAGGGCTTCAAGGTCGACTTCATGGACCGCGGCGACGCGGCGTGCGAGCGCTTCCTCTGGAAGTTCGCCGATGCGTGCGCGAAGAACAGGATGCTCGTCGACTACCACGGCGCGCACCGCCCCACCGGCATGAGCCGCGCCTACCCGAACGTGCTCAACTACGAGGGCGTCCACGGCCTTGAGTGCGCCAAGTGGTTCAAGAACAACTACGACTTCATGGACAACGACGTGAAGGCGTTCTTCCTGCGCATGACGGCCGGCCCGATGGACTACACGCCCGGCGCGATGGACAACTACCCGATCGGCCAGTACAAAGGCGACAACGTGAACCCCGGCTCCGTCGGCACCCGCTGCCGCCAGATGGCGATGATGGTCGCCTACGAGGCGCCGCTGCAGATGCTCTGCGACGCGCCCACGAAGTACGAGAAGAACATGGAGTGCTTCTCGTTCATGGCGGCGACGCCGGTCGTCTGGGCGGACACGACGGGCCTCGGCGGCTGCCCGGACACCTACGCCGCCGTGGCGCGCCGGGCGAAGGACGGCGCCTGGTACGCGGCGGCCCTCAACAACAAGGACCCGCGCGACTACGTGCTCGACACCGCCTTCCTCGGCTCCGGCGAGTGGACGGCGACGCTCTTCCGCGACGCGCCCGACGCCGACGCCCGGCCGACGCACTACGTCAAGGAGGCGAAGACCTTCAAGGCCGGCGACAAGGCGACGTTCCGCCTGGCGGCGGGCGGCGGCTTCGTGGCGAAGTTCACGAAGAAGTAGCCGGAATCCCGGAAGCAGCCGGAATCATGCGCGGCGCGCGTTGACGGCGCGGCGGGAGCGGCGAGACGGGCGCATGGACGCCCGCCCCTGCCGCCGTCGTTGGCAGAGTGCAACATCCTCGGTGTTTCACCGTCGGCGGCGGCGGCAGGCGATGATATCCCGAGGCAAGAAAGGACATGAGGGCATGAAGAAACTGCTGGTGGCGCTGCTCTGCGCGTCGGCGGCCTGCGGCGCGTCCGCCGCGCCGACGATCAGCGGCCTGAAGGCGACGTCGGTCGAGCCGCTCGGCGTCGCGATCGACTTCTCCGTCAGCGGCGCGACGGCGGACGATACGAGTTTGCGGCTTGAGGTCTCGATGACCGCAGGCGGCGCAACCTACTATGCCGGGCATCTTGTCGGCGAGACGAACTGCGTGGACGGTGCGCATCGTGTCTACTGGAATATGGCGAAGGACGGGCTTGCTGTCGATCCGATGTCCGCTTCGCTGACGGTGAAGTACGAGAAAGTGTACGAGCATCCGCTTTACTGCGTGATTGACCTTTCGGGCGGCTCGTCGGCGGCTTCCTATCCTGTCGCGTATCTGTCTGCGCCGCCGAGCGGCGGCTTCAACACGGCCGAATACAAGACGACGAAGCTCGTCCTGAAGTTCGTCGATGCGGGCGCGTTCATCATGGGCGAAGACCAAGCCGATGAATCGCATCGCGTCACGCTCACCCAGCCGTTCTACATGGGCCTCTACGAAGTGACCCAGCGGCAGTGGGAGCTCGTGACGGGTTCTAACCCGTGTTCGTCGACGTCGTATGGCAAGGGCGGCGCGCATCCTGTCCACGATGTCTCCTACAACGACATCCGCGGTCCGTCGAGCGGCGCGAAATGGGCGTCGTCGAACACGGTCGACGCGGCGTCGTTCCTTGGCCAGCTGCGGGCGCGGACGGGGCTGGACTTCGACCTGCCGACGGAGGCGCAGTGGGAGCATGCGTGCCGCGCGGGCACGACGACGACCTACAGCTACGGAAGCAGCGCGGACGGCGCGTCGATGTGGTATAGTTCGAACTCGTCCGGCACGGCGCATGAAGTCGGCACGAAGCTGCCGAATCCGTGGGGCTTCTACGACATGCACGGCAATGCGTGGGAGTGGTGCCTGGACTGGTACGGGACGCTGGCTTATGGCACAGACCCGAAAGGTTCGTCCTCGGGTTCGAACCGGGCGCTTCGCGGCGGCAGCTGGAGCGACAGTGCGGACTACTGCGCCGCGTCCTCCCGGGGCAGCAGCCTCCCGTCGTACAGCCGCCGCTACTACGGCTTCCGCCTCTCCAGGACCCTTCCATAACGCCGCGTGCGCCGCCTTTTCAGTCAGCAGGCCTCAGCAGGCATAACGAAAGGAACGAACGATGGGGAAGACGACAGCGATCATTCTGGCGGCGGTCGCCGCAGGCGTGGGCGGCGCTCTGCGGGCACGCGCGGATGCGTCCGCGACGGTCGTGTTCGCGCTGGGGCGCGTCTGCGCCGACGGCAGCGCCGTCGACGGGAAGATGTCCGTCGGATATGCGCCGACGGAGAGCCGGAACGCCGTCGTCGCGATCGACGGCGAGACGCTGCTGAACGCCGGCGAGGCGGGGACTTGGACGTGGTATGCGGCGACGGCGGGGACATACACGATTTCGCATACGGTCGCCGGCGACGTGATGTCGGCGACCTACGTCGTCACGAACGGCTACGCAACGGTCGAGGAGACGCCCAAGCCGCCGATGGGACTCGTCGAGGGCGTTTCGTTCACGCCGTCGGGGGAGATCGCGGTCGCGGCGAAGGGGGCGAGGCAGGTCGTCACGATATCCGGGAACGGCGAGGAATGGACGGGCGCGACGTCGGCCGACTGGCTGAAGCTGAACAGCACGTCCGGAACGGCAATCGGAAAGAGCGTCGTCTGCACGGTTGCGGAGAATGCCAGCGTCGAGGATCGTGTCGGCTACGTGTATATCGCGGGGAGGCCGCTGAAGGTGGCGCAATCAGGGCGTGGCGGCGCGACGGTTGCGGCGGAAGCGGCGGTTGACGCGGCGGGCGGCGAGGTGGCGGTCGCGGTCTCCGTGTTGGATGCGACGACGATGTGGAACGCGCGCTCGGAGTGTTCGTGGGTTCAGGTCGAGACGGCGCAGGGAACAGGTTCGGGAGAGGCCAAGCTCCTTGTCTCTCCTTGGAACAGGGCGGCTTCGCGAACCGGGACGGTGACGGTCGCGGGACGGACGGTCACGGTGACGCAGCGCGCCGCGACATTCGAATGCCCGACGGCGACGGAGACGAATGTGGTTGCGGAAGGCGCATCGGGGGCGTTCACGATTACGACCGTGCAGGGCGTGACATGGCGCGCGACGAGCGACGCGGCGTGGCTTGTTGTCGGGGACGACGCAGGACCGAGACATGGATGCGGCACGGTTTCCTGGGAAGCGCTGCCGCAGGCTCTGTTCGAGTCGCGGACGGCGACCATCACCGTCACCCCGACGGAAGACAGCGGACTGGCGCCGTTGACGTTTCTGGTGACGCAGGACGCCGCGAAGGCCGAGATCGAGGGCGGGCTCGTGCGCTGCTGCAGCGCGGCGGGACGCGCTTCGCTGGTGGTCAGCGTCCGCGTCGACGTCGAGACGGCGTCCTGGACGCCAGAGATCTCGGAAGAGGCGAAGGACGCCTGGGTGTTCCTGATGTCGGGCGAAGGGCCTGCGACGGGCGAAGGGACGTTTGAACTGTACGTCGCTTCGGCGTCAGCGGGGGACGAACTGCCGCGCACGGCGACGGTGGCGGTCGGCAACGCGACGCTGCGCATCGTGCAGGCCGACGGCGTGGTGATCGAAGATGGACATACGTCGTTCATCATCCCGACCTCGTGGTTCGCGGCGCATCCGGCGCTGGGCGGGACGACGGCCGCCGAGTGGCAGAAGATCGCGGAAGGCGCGGGCGCGAAGACCGACGCGAGCGGCGCGGCGCAGCCCGTGTGGCACGACTACGTGGCGGGGACAGACCCCACGGACGCGGCAGACCGCTTTACGGCGTCGATCGCGTTCGAGGACGGCAAGCCCGCCGTGTCGTGGTCGCCCGCGCTCAACGGCGAGGGCGTCCGCGAGGGGGTGCGCGTCTACCGCGTGTGGGGCAAGGAGGAACTGACCGACGCGGCGTGGGTCGAAGTCGCGCCTGGCGGCGAGTCCGGCTACCGATTCTTCCGCGTCACCGTCGAGATGCCGTAGGGGCTGCCGTGCGCCCTGCCGCATGGATGCGGGTGCGGGTACATTGCGTTCGGACACGGACGCAATAAATCGCGTCCCTCCCGAGAGGGACGCACGGGAGGGACGCGCTTGTCGCGGCCGGGCTCCGTCAGGCAATCTCGAACCAGTTGTAGCCCCGACGGGAACAGACCTCGACGACGTAGGTGACGATCTCCGACCGCCAGCCGGGGCGGCGCGGCAGCGAGGCGCGGTAGCGCTTCGCCTGCGCCACCGTCTCCGCGTCCGGCTCCGCGCGCCTGGGCGCTGTCGTGGCCGCAGATCGCGTCGTAGTCGCCGTCGCGCCGCGAGACGACGAGCTCGTTCGTGAAGTTGTCGTACTCGTCGATAATGACGTAGAGGGGCGGAAGCCCGACGTTCTTCACCACGCTGCGGAGCGCGTCGACGATGCCGGCGGCCGTCGGTTTCTCGACGGCCGCGGACCAGTCCGCCAGAGCCTCGTAGCGTTTGGCGAATTCCGTCGCCCGCGTGCGGACGTGGTCGATGAAGTCACGCTCGATTTCCTTGACCGTCCCGACCTGGATTGTCGAGAAGTCGAACGTCAGCACGAGGAACGCGTTCGCGAGCGGCGTCGGGGCCCTGCCGAAAGACCGTAACCGAAGGGTACGGTTCGCGTTCGGCCCGTTGTGGTATAATGTCCGCCGCATGAACAGCACGTTCCAGATTCGACTTAGCCTTGCGCTTCGTGGGTGCAGATCCGCGGGGCGTGGTTGCGTCTAGCCGAAGACGGAGCCGGGCACTCAGCCACCTCAAACGCGGATCGCCTCCCGAGGGCAGTCCGCGTTTTCGCCTACCCTCCTGAAGTTGATCCGAATCCGAAACAAGTCAACAGCCATACGGCGAAACAGAAATGAACAACCGAATCACATTCTTCGACACGACGCTGCGGGACGGCGAACAGGCCCCGGGCTATTCGATGAACATCGAGGAGAAGCTGCGGATGGCCCGCCAGCTCGAGGCGCTCGGCGTCGACGTGCTGGAGGCGGGCTTCGCGATCGCCTCGCCGGGGGACTTCGAGAGCGTGCGGCGGATCGCCGGGGCGCTGAAGGCGACGACCGTGGCGTCGCTCTGCCGCGCGCTGGAGAAGGACATCGACGCGGCGGCGGCGGCGGTGAAGGGCGCGGCGCGCCCGCGCATCCACACCTTCCTCGCGACGAGCGACCTGCACCTGCAGTACAAGCTGCGCATGACGCGCGAGGCGGCCCTGGAGCGCGCGGTCGCCGCCGTGAAGTACGCGCGGCGGTTCGCGGACGACGTGGAGTTCTCGCTGGAGGACGCCTCCCGCACGGACCACGACTACATGTGCCGCGTCGTCGAGGCGGTGATCGACGCGGGCGCGACGACGGTGAACCTGCCGGACACGGTGGGCTACGCGACGCCGAACGAGGTCTACGCGATGGTCGACAACGTCGTCCGCCGCGTTCCCAACATCGGCCGCGCGGTCGTCTCGATGCACTGCCACGACGACCTCGGCCTCGCCGTTGCGAACACGCTCGCGGGCTTCGCCGCCGGCGCGCGCCAGGCCGAGTGCTGCATCTGCGGCATCGGCGAGCGCGCGGGCAACGCGGCGCTGGAGGAGGTGGTGATGAACCTCCGCACGCGCGCGGACGTGTACGGGCTCGAATACGGCATCCGCACGGAGGAGATCGTCCGCACGGCGAAGCTGCTGCAGGCGATCACCGGCGTGAAGGTGGCGCCGAACAAGTCCATCGTCGGCGCGAACGCCTTCGCGCACGAGAGCGGCATCCACCAGCACGGCGTGATGGCGAACGTGAAGACCTACGAGATCATGACGCCCGAGTCGGTGGGCGTGAAGAAGACGGAGCTCGTGCTCGGGAAGCACTCGGGGCAGCACGCCTTCGCGCAGCGCCTCGTCCAGCTCGGCTACACGGTGGACAAGGCGCTCGAATCGAAGCTCTTCGCCGACTTCAAGGTGCTCGCCGACCGCAAGAAGGCGATCGAGGACCGGGACATCGCGGCGCTCGTGGAGGCGGCGACCGGCCACGTCGCGGGCGAGAACGACTGGACGCTGAAGAACTACGTCGTCTCCAGCGGCAACAGGATGTATTCCACGGCGTGCGTGACGCTGGAGAAGGGCCGGAAGGAGGTCACCGAGTCCGCCTACGGCACGGGCCCCGTCTTCGCGTCGATCCGCGCGGTGGAGAAGATCGTGAAGCACGCCTTCTCGCTGCTCGACTACCAGATCAGCGCCGCCACGGAGGGACGCGACGCGCTCGGCGAGGTGAAGGTGAAGATCTCCGACGCGAGCGGCGCCTACCGGGGGCGCGGCGTCTCCACCGACATCATCGAGGGCTCGCTCCTCGCGACGCTCGACGCCGTGAACAAGATGCTCGACGCGAAGACGACCTCCCTCGGCTCCGGCGCGGCCGCGAAGGTCCAGCAGACCTTCGAGGCGCCCGAGGCCGACATGCTCGCGGGGCACACGGACCGCTAGGCCCGGCAGAAAGGACGCACGCATCATGAACGACACACCCATGACGATGACCCAGAAGATCCTGGCTGCGCACGCCGGGAAGACCGCCGTCCACGCGGGCGAGCTGGTCATGGCGAAGCTCGACCTCGTGCTCGGCAACGACATCACGGCGCCGGTCGCCATCGGCGCCTTCCCGCAGTTCGGGCGGGATCAGGTGTTCGACCGCACGAAGATCGCGCTCGTGCCCGACCACTTCGCGCCGAACAAGGACATCAAGGCCGCGACGCAGTGCGCCTGCATGCGGGCGTTCGCGAAGGCGCAGCGGATCGTGAACTACTTCGAGGTCGGCCACGACTGCGGCGTCGAGCACGCGCTGCTGCCCGAGAAGGGGCTCGTCACCGCCGGCGACTGCATCATCGGCGCGGACTCCCACACCTGCACCTACGGGGCGGTGGGCGCGTTCTCGACGGGCGTCGGCTCCACGGACATGGCGGCCGGCATGAGCGCGGGCGAGACGTGGTTCAAGGTGCCGGCCGCGATCAAGGTCGTCGTGACGGGCGCGCCGCGCAAATGGGTGTCGGGCAAGGACCTCATCCTCCACCTGATCGGCCTCATCGGCGTGGACGGCGCGCGCTACCAGTCCCTCGAGTTCACGGGCGACGGCATCCGCAGCCTCTCGATGGACGACCGCTTCACGGTCGCGAACATGGCCATCGAGGCCGGCGCGAAGAACGGCATCTTCCCCGTCGACCAGACGTGCCTCGCCTACCTGGCGGCGCACGGCGCGAAGCCGCCGGCCGTCTACGAGGCGGACCCCGGCGCCGTCTACGAGCGGACCATCGAGATCGACCTCGGCGCGCTCCGGCCCACGGTCGCGTTCCCGCACCTGCCCGAGAACACGCACACGGTCGATGCCATCGATCCGATCCCCATCGACCAGGTCGTGATCGGCTCCTGCACGAACGGCCGCCTTGGCGACCTGCGCATCGCCGCCGAGGTGATGAGGGGGCGGAAGGTCGCGCCGGGCGTGCGCTGCATCGTCATCCCCGCCACCCAGCGCATCTGGATCGAGGCGAACAGGGAAGGGCTGCTCGCCCAGTTCGCGGAGGCGGGGTGCGTCGTCTCCACGCCGACGTGCGGGCCGTGCCTCGGCGGCTACATGGGCATCCTCGCGAAGGGCGAGAAGTGCGTCGCGACGACGAACCGCAACTTCGTCGGGCGCATGGGGCACGTCGAGAGCGAAGTCTACCTCGCCTCGCCCGCCGTCGCCGCCGCGTCCGCCGTCGCCGGCCGGATCGCCGGCCCGGACGGAATCAATTAAGTAGTTAAGTGGTTAAGTAGTTAAGTTTTAAGTAGATTATTGCTCCGGCAATGAAAGGTGTTGGTTAACTCCGATGATTGATGCTCTCGCGCGGCCTACGGCTGCCCTCCGAAGAAAGCTTCTGCGGGCAGCCGCAGGCCGCGCGAGAGCCATACGAATCGGAGTTATTTTCACATTGGGTAAAATCAGGCTGATCTATTGCTGCATCTATAAGTGGTTGGATGGTAAGGGTTCGAAAAACAACTTAATCACTTAACCACTTAAAGCGAAGCGACTTAACCTTAAAAGAGGAGTTCATCATGAAAGTTTCAGGAAAGACCTACAAGTACGGCGACAACGTCGACACCGACGTCATCATCCCCGCGCGCTACCTCAACACGTCCGACCCGAAGGAGCTCGCGGCGCACTGCATGGAGGACATCGACGCCTCCTTCGCGTCGGCGGTGCAGCCGGGCGCCATCCTGGTCGCCGGCCGGAACTTCGGCTGCGGCAGCTCGCGCGAACACGCGCCGCTCGCGATCAAGGCGTGCGGCGTCGCCTGCGTGGTCGCCGCGACCTTCGCGCGCATCTTCTACCGCAACGCGCTGAACATCGGCCTGCCGATCCTCGAATGCCCCGCCGCCGCGGCGGCCATCCAGGCGGGCGACACCGTGTCGGTGGACTTCGGCACGGGCCGCATCACGGACGAGACGACCGGGCAGGCCTTCCAGGGCGAGCCCTTCCCGCCGTTCATGCAGGACCTCATCGCCGCCGGCGGCCTCGCCGCCTACCGGCGCATGCATACATGAAAGAATCCAAGGATTGGAGAATGACATGGAGAAGCAAATTACGGTGATTGCCGGGGACGGCATCGGGCCGGAGATCGTCGGCGAGGCGGTGAAGGCGCTGAAGGCGGTGGCGGAGACGTTCGGGCACGCATTCGCCTTCGACGAACGGCTCGTGGGCGGCGCGGCCTACGACGCCTGCGGGGACTGCCTCCCGGATGCGACGCTGGCGGCGTGCCGGACGGCCGACGCGGTGCTGCTCGGCGCGGTGGGCGGGCCGAAGTGGGACGCGCTTCCCGGTCCGCAGCGCCCCGAGAAGCGCGCGCTCCTGACGCTCCGCAAGGAACTGGGGCTCTTCGCGAACCTGCGCCCCGCCAAGGTCTGGTCGCCCCTGAAGGACGCGAGCCCGCTCCGGCCGGAGATCGTCGGCGACGGGCTCGACCTCCTCGTCGTGCGCGAGCTGACGGGCGGCGTCTACTTCGGCGAGCATGCGCGCGCGGCGGACGGGCTGAGCGCGCGCGACACGATGCCCTACGCCGTCCCGGAGATCGAGCGCATCGCGCACGTCGCCTTCGCCGCCGCGAAGACGCGCCGCAATCACGTGACGTGCGTCGACAAGGCGAACGTCCTCGAAACGAGCCGCCTCTGGCGCGAGGTCGTGCAGAAGGTCCGCGATGCCGCGTATCCCGACGTCGCGCTCGACTTCATGTACGTGGACAACGCGGCGATGCAGCTCGTCCGCGCGCCGAGCCGCTTCGACGTCCTCCTCACCGAGAACATGTTCGGCGACATCCTTTCGGACGAGGCGTCGCAGATCACGGGCTCGATCGGCATGCTCCCCTCCGCCTCCCTGCGCGCGGACGGCTTCGGCCTCTACGAGCCGATCCACGGCTCGGCGCCGGACATCGCCGGGAAGGGCGTCGCGAACCCGCTCGCGACGATCCTCTCGGCCGCCCTCCTCCTACGCCACTCCTTCGGCCTCGCCGCCGAGGCCGACGCCATCGAGCGCGCGGTGGGCGGCGTGCTCGCCTCGGGCCTGCGCACGGCCGATCTCGGCGGCGCCGCCTCCTGCCCGGAGATGGGCGAGGCCGTCGCCCGCCGCCTACGGCGGGCATGACGCGCCGCCGCAAACCGCCGAACGGGGCGGAGGTTCTTTGCCATCCCAAATCTCCGCCGGATTTTGGTATAATTCGCCCTGCTCGCGGGACGATCCGTCGCCACGCGAGCCTATAGGTCGGGAACTGACGCGGCGACGCCGCGCTCCACCCCGCGGCCGCATAGCAACAACGTAGCATCAACGCTACACGCTGTTCCAGCAAATACGACCAATATTTCTGAAGTCGAGCAGCCTGTAAGTGGAGATGCGCCCTGCTGGGCGCATTTTCTCTTTTGCATTCGACTTTGGCCTTTGGTCGGGCTTGCTGGAGTGCATCAAGAGAAAATGCGCTCTCTTCATGCATCGAAATCCCTCGGCGGCGAC
>CAVEVC010000049.1:0-4738 GCA_963618935.1 Clostridiales bacterium CCNA10
CGCCGACGAGCTGGGCGTGACGTGCGCCGCGCTGAACCGTGTCGCGCGCCGCGAACTCGGCCGCACGCTCACCGCCGAAATCATCCGGCAGCGTCTCGCCCACGCGCGCATCCTGCTGGCGGAGACGAACCTGACCCTCAAGGCCATCGCGGCGGAAACGGGCTTCTGCCACGCCGCGCACCTCGCAAATGCCTTCCGCAAGGCGTACGCCCTCTCGCCCGGACGCTTCCGGGCCGCGAACGGAACGGCGCATGGAGGCGGGCCCCCGGCCGAAGGGCGCAGGCGCCGCACGGAAAACGGACGCGCCGCCTCCTAGCCGATGCGCTTCATGGCACAGGCGAAGGCGCCGTCGTGCCCGCTCTCGATGGGAAGGGAGGAACGGCGGCCGGTTTCCGTGAAGTCGGGATGGGCCGCGAGGAAGGACGCCACCTGCTCGTCGTTTTCCTCCGGCTCGTTCGAGCAGGTGGAGTAGACGAGGAGGCCGCCAGGGGCGACGTGCGCGGCGGCGGCGGAGAGGATCTGCGCCTGAAGGCCCACAAGCTGCCGCAGATGGTCCGCGTCCCAGCGCCAGCGGGCGTCCGGGCGGCGGCGCAGCACGCCCGTGTTCGAGCAGGGCGCGTCCACGAGCACGCGGTCGAACACGCCTTCGGGGGCGGCCGACGCCACCTCGACCCCATCGAGCCGCAGGCGCGCCAGGTTGTCCTGGAGGCGGCGCAGGCGCTTCGGGTTCACCTCCTGCGCGACCAGCCGCCCCGTGCCGCCCAGGCGCCAGGCGATCTGCGCGGTCTTGCCGCCGGGGGCGGCGCAGAAATCAAGGACGCCCAGGCCGGTCTTCACGTCCAGCAGGTCGACGGCGAGCGCCGTCGCGGGGTCCTGCACGAGGAACGCGCCCTCCGCATACCCCTCGACCTCGGTGACCTTCCGCCCCCTCGCCAGCTTCACGAACGAACCGCCCGTCCCGTCCCCCTCCCCCGCCTGCGGCGGGTAGGCGAGCCACGTCTCGGCGGGCGTGTTGTGCCAGGCCGCGAGCGCTTCGGCCCGCTCGGCGCCGTAGCGCGCGGTCCAGCGCCGCACGAGGGCGTTCGGGTAGCTTGCGCGCACCGCGAGCGGGGCGGCGGCGAGCTTCGCCTCCAGTTCCGCGCGGCGGCGGATGAGGTTGCGCAGGACGCCGTTCACCACGCGGTCGAGGCGGCGGCCCGTGCCGCTCATCTTCGCGGCGGCGACCGTCTCGTTGACGGCCGCGAAGTCCGGCACGTCCGGCATGTAGAGGATCTGCGCCGCGCCCACAAGCACCAGCGCCTCCAGCTCGCCCTTCGGCCAGGTCTTCATCAGCTCGCCGAGGACGAGGCGCAGGGGACGGAACCGCCGCACGGCCGTGTAGACGAGATCCTGCACGAACGCGCGGTCCGCCCCCTCCTGCGGCAGCATCTCGTTCGGGAACTCGTGCGTCGCCAGCCAGCGGGCGACGATGAAGGCGGCGGTCCTTCGGGAGTTCATGCCTTTGCGACCGCCTCGATCTCGAGCTTGACGTCCTTCGGGAGGCGCGCCACCTGCACGCAGCTGCGCGCGGGCTTCGTCTCGCCGAACATCTCGGCGTAGACGGCGTTGAGCGCGGCGAAGTCGTTCATGTCGCTGATGAAGACGGTCGTCTTCACGACCGCGTCCAGGCCGACGCCCGCCGCCTCCAGGACGTGCCGGAGGTTCGCGATCGCCTGGCGGGTCTGCCCCTCGATCGTCGTCGCCGTCACGGCGTTGACCGCCGGGTCGATCGGAATCTGCCCCGAGCACCACACGAAGCCGCCCGCCTTGACGGCCTGGCTGTAGGGCCCCAGCGCCTTCGGCGCCTTTTCCGTCGATACAATCTCGCTCATGCCATCCTCCTTTGAAATCCCATCGCTAAAACCTACCCCCTCCCATGCCGGCGCATCTGGCGCGTCACGTGCGGCATCTCGACCGCGTCGGGATCGACGGCGCCGCCGGCGGGCCGCGCGGGCGCGCCGTAGCGCACCTTGATCCACCACGCCTGCGCCACGCCGAACGCCGTGCTGAGCATCCAGTAGAGCGACAGCGCGCTCGGGAAGTTGTAGAAGAAGAAGAGCATCATGAGCGGCATCATGACCATCATCATCCGCTGCTGGCGGTTGTCGCCCGAGGACGGCGTGAACGCGCTCTGGAGCACCGTGAGCGCCGCCATCGCGAGCGGCAGGATGTTGAGCCCGCCGAACGGGAACCAGCCCGCGAAGAGCGCCTCCGGCTCGGAGAGGTCGGAAATCCACAGGAACGGCGCGTAGCGCAGTTCGACGGCGGAGCGCAGCACCGTGAAGAGCGCGATGAACACGGGGATCTGCACGAGCATCGGCAGGCAGCTCGCCAGCGGGTTCATCTTGTTCTCGCGGTAGAGCGCCCAGGTCTCCTGCTGGAGGCGCTGCGGGTTGTCCTTGAACTTCCTCTGGATCTCCTTCACCTTCGGCTGGATCTCCTGCATCCGGCGCATCCCGACCGTCGACTTGTGCGTGAGCGGCCAGAAGACGAGGCGCACAAGGATCGTGAGGAGGATGATCGCCACGCCGTAGTTCGGGATCAGGGAGTTGAAGAGGTTGAGCACCCACACGAGCGGGTAGCAGAGCCAGCGCCACATGCCGAACTCCATCACGTCCTTCATGCCGAGGTCCCAGAGGATGTCCTGCTTCTTCGGACCGAGGTAGAAGGTGTAGGAGCGCGTGGCGGGTACGCCGGCGAACGCCGCCTCGGCGACGACGCTCTTCAGCACATAGTCCGTCTTGGCGAGGTCGCGCGTCATCGTGGCGCGGAAGCCCGTGTTCGGCTCGCTGCAGGCGGCGAGGGCGGAGACGAAGAAGCGGTTCTTCACCGCAATCCAGTCCTGCCGGCCGCGGTAGTCGACGCTCGCGCGCTCGGGGAGGCCCGCCGCGTCCTTGCGCCCGCCGCAGCCGCCGGAGATCGAGACAAGGTAGCTCTGGAGGGGCGAATCGCCGTCGTCGCCGTGATGGACGACGTGCGGCTTGCGTCCGCCGTTGTCCCAGGAGTCGATGGAGAGGATGTCGTTCTTGGAGGTGCCCATCGAGACCGCGCCGAGCGAAAGGCGGTTCGCGGCGGCGGCGTCCGGCTTCGCGAACGTCTCCTCGACCTCGATCCGGTAGCCGTCCTTCAGCGTCAGGCGGCGCGTCAAGGCGTCGCTCTTGAAGACGACGTAGTCCGTCCCCTTCTCGGCGACCGTGAAGTCGGCGTCCGGCTCAACGCCGGGCAGGCCCTCCAGCGCGAGGGCGGGGGCGGAGGCGAAATCGAGGACGAGCGCCGGGTTCTCCTCCGAGAGCGGACCCGGATGCTGCGCGTACTGCAGCATCTTCGCGGTCTTCACGACCGCGCCGCGCGTGGAGAGCGTCAGCTCGACCTCCCCGTTCGCCAGCGTCTCCAGCTTTTCCGGTGCCTTCGGCTTCTGCGGCACGGCGGGCGCGGCCTTTTCGGAGGCCGCCCCCCCAGGCGCCGCGGCCAGGGCCTTCGGCGCCGCAGGGGCCGCCGGACGCAGCGCCTCGGGATGCGCGGCGGCGTAGTGCGCGGCCGCCTCCGCCGCCTTCTTCTGGGCGCTGATCGAATACCACATCCAGCCCGCCGTCGCGAGGCCCAGGAGGAGCGCAATCAGTTTTTCCGTCTTGTTCATGATCTCATACCTTCATTTTTCCAGCGTCCCCTCGGCGGGACGGGGTCGTAGCCGTAGGACCCGAACGGGTGGCAGCGCAGAAGCCGCCACCCGGCAAGCAGCGCGCCCTTGCACGCGCCATGCGCCCGCAGGGCCTCGATCGCGTAGTTCGAGCAGCTCGGCTCAAAGCGGCAGCAGCCGCGGAAGAGCGGGGAGAGGACCACCTGGTAGGCGCGCACGCAGAAAATCAGGACCTGCCTCACGAGGAGACCTCCGCCTTCAGCAGGAAACCGCCCTTGCGGGCCACGTGGCGCAGCTCGTCCATGACGTCCGCCGTGCGCCTGCCGCCCAGCGACGCGCGCCCCACGAGCACCCAGTCCGCATCCGCCGCCAACGTCGGCGCGACGAGGCGGAAGCCCTCGCGCAGGATGCGCTTCGCCCGGTTGCGGTCCACCGCGTCGTGGAAGCTCTTCTTTGAAACGACGACGCCGGCTTGGCGGCCGGCGTCGGGCGAACGCAGAACCCACGCGGCGAAGAGACGCCCGCGAAACGGGCGCCCCCGGTCGAAGACGCTCTTGTACTTCGCCCCGGGGAGCCGCGTGGACATGGGACGGCAACGTCCCCTTAGACCTGCGTCAGGCGCTTGCGGCCCTTCGCGCGGCGGCGCGCGAGCACCTTGCGACCGCCCTTGGTCGCCTTGCGGGCGCGGAATCCGATCTTGCGCGCGCGTTTAATCCTCGAGGGCTGCCACATCATCTTCATGGTTCTTCTTCCTTCCTTGTGAAAAGTGAGAGGAAAGTATAGCAAACAACGGGGCGGAGCGCAAGCGGGCGCGGCAACGAACGGCAACGAACGTTCAGACCGTTCAGACGTTCAGACCGCCGCATAGGTGGATTCCAGACGAGGCCCGCACACAGTCGGCGGACGAGAGACCACGTGGTCAGCGGACGAGGACCGCACGTGGTCGGCGGACGAGGCCCGCACGTAGTCAGCGGACGAGGCCCGCACGTGGTCGGCGGACGAGGCCCGCACGTGGTCGGCGGACGGGAGACCACGTGGTCGGCGGACGGGAGACCACGTGGT